>PMBS01000269.1 GCA_003153015.1 Myxococcales bacterium | reverse complement strand
CAAAGGGTCCCCAAACCCTCCCGCGATGGTCCGCGGCGAGCAAAGCTCGCCGGCTCCCGATGTTGTAATGGGGACCCTCAAAGGGTCCCCAAACCCTCCCGCGATGGTCCGCGGCGAGCAAAGCTCGCCGGCTCCCCACGCGATCCACAGCAAGGGCCCGGGCGCCCACAAGGTTCCCGGGCCTTTTTCGGGCCATCCCCTAATACGGAGCCACGCCCTCCAGACAGAAATTGAAGGGCTGCGCAGCGGTGTTGAGTCCCGGCACCTGGATCATGACCTGGTCGAGTGGGACGCTCTCGTCATAGTTCGTGCCGATTCCTCCAACCCAGCACTGGCTGTTGAAGTCCAACCACCTGATGGTTCCGCTGCTGCCTATGAGGCTGTAGCACCACCACTGGCTGGGATAGCCCGCCGGGCCTTGGATCACAAGGCGCAACGGAGAACCGCCGGTGTTGGCGATTTGCCACTTGACGCCAGTGCCAGTCGGCGTCCACGCAATCGATGGATCGAAGACGGAAGTACGGTCCTGCTGGATGTTGATGCCGAGAATGGCGAAGCCACCCCAGTTGGGATCCTGGGCCACGGTGCCTGACATGCACAGCGGCGAGCCAGCTTTCGTGTTGCTGAAGCCGGGGCCACCTTGATTGGTGGGCAAGGGCGTGATCGTGGTGCCCAGGTTCGGCGTCTCCGCTACGTCCCAGACCCAGCCATGCCAAGGACCGGCTGTCACATAGCCGTAGTCGTCGACAATGAAACCCGGCATAAGCGATCCACTACTGCCGCCGCTGCCGGTTGTCCCGGTCGTGCCGCCGCGGCCGCCGCTGGCTCCGCCCGCGCCGCTGCCCCCACTGTTGGCCACACCGCCGGTGGAGACCACCGAGCCGGTCACGAAGGCGACATCGTCGACGTACATGTCGAAGGTCGTGCCGGTGGCGAAGCGCCACTGCACGGACACGATTCCGTTCGAGGCAAAAGGCAGGCTAGGGACGCCCCATCCGCCGCGGGTCAGTTGGGTCCAGTAGATCGTGTATTGGGTCCAACTCGGCGTGAGCGTGAGAGAGGCAAAGTAGTCATCGTAGCATCCGGCCGAGCACACGCCGCCCGAAGGGTCGGTGTTGATGTCAGGGAAGTGGAGGGAAACAACAGGGCTGGTACCCGGGGTTTCGCCGAGGCGCGCCCAGAATTTGATCCCGACATAGCCACGGCTAGTGGCGGTGTAACCGATCTTGCTCGTCGCGGTGGCACCTGGGTTGTCAAGATCGAATCCCAGTCCTGCGCCCCAAAGGTTCGTGGTGGTGGCGCTGGAGGCCGCGCACTTGCCGTAGGTTCTTATGGAGTGGGCACTGCCGTTGGCGCCAGGAGTGGCGTAGGTGGAAAATAGCTGCCCGGGCGGGGGCATCTGGACGGTAAGAGGATCCAAGTCGTTGAAGGTGTACCAACCGCCGATTCGGCCCTCGCAGGCCGGCAACACACCCCCGAGAGGCTGCTCCATGTCGTCGATAAGCCCGGGCGTACACTGCGACCCCCCCGCCCCGGTTGAACCGCCCGCGCCGCCATGTCCGCCGGCCCCGCCGGAACCCAGCAGCACAGCCCGCAAGACAACCGCAATATCGGCCTCGCCGCCTGAAACCAGATCCCTGCTACCATAGCCCTGCGCCACGACCCTCTGCGCGTCGAGCCCGTCGATGCTCACCTCGATATTGCCGATACGTGCTGTGGGCATAGTGGCCGAAAGCGTGGTGGGAAAGACGATAGGCGCTGATGTCGCATTCACCGGGTAGCTGCGAGTCGCCGATGTACCGGCGTTGGTGAACGTAACGTTGAGTTGCGTGATCCCGGTCAGGCCAGGGGCCTGTACCTGGACGAGCAGGACGTCTTGGGAGCTACCGCCACTGCCTTTGCAGGCGAGAGTCAGGAGAGCCAGGCTGATGACAATTCGTCGCATGGATGTCCCCTATGGTTGGAAGATGGGCTGGTTGCCGAGGGTCGTGCTTGGGACTCCCCCATTGGACGACCGGGAGGAGAGCACGATGGCGGTAACTACGACTCCCGCAACAACCACGCCCAGCCCTGTCCAGAACCACCACCTCGTGTACAGGGGTGGGGATTCAGCCGCAGGCGCCGTGGCTGGGGCGTGAAGGTCAGCGCCCTGGGGCGGAGCGGCTGCTGGCTGAATGTAGGGCGGCGCTGGCCAGGGCGACGCCGGCGCTGCGGGCATATTGCTCGCTCCCTGCCCGGCGGCCTCGGCCCCCACGGGTGGAGCTGCGGCTGGCGGGGCACTGCCTTGCCACTGGGCAGGGGGTGCCGCGGGCGGGGGTGCGGCGGGCGGCCAAGCGAGCACGCTGCCCTGAGCCTGAACAGCGGGTGGGGGTGTGGCAGGTGGAAGAGTGGACACGCTGCCTTGGACCTGAACAGCGGGCGGGAAGGCGGCATTTGGAGCAGCGGGCAGAGTTCCCCCTGGCGGCGCGGTTTGCTCGCTCTTCATCTGCTCCATCAGCTTTTCGAGTTCTGGAATGCGTTTCTCGACCTGGCCTCGGTTGGCCGCGTCGGGAGGTGTCGTGCGCAGGTAGGCGCGATAGGCAGTGATCGCGCGGTCAGGCTTGCCCGCAAGCCGGTAGGCCTGGCCTATGTTGAAGAGCAGGGCAGGGTCCGACACCTGACGATAGGCTTCCTCGTAGTGGCGGGCAGCGTCCTCGTAGTAGCCCAGGTTGTAGGCTGCGGTGGCGGCTGCCACCTCGGCCCGAGCGATATCTTCTCTCTGGCCTGCCAGGGCGGGCAAGCTGACAAAGAGGGCTAGCAAGCCCAGGCCGAGCTGAATCTTGAACGATAGAACAGCCATCGAAGCCTCCTGCCACAAGATATCACCGATTATTGTCCAAATACTTGTCGGGTTCCTGGCGCTGGAAGTGCTCCATCTGTGCCTTCTCGATGCCGCGGATGATCTGCTGGGCCGGACCGGGGGACATCTGGAAAGGGCAGAAGTCGGCAGAGCGGAAAGCGATGTCCTGGCGCACGACCTGGTCTGGGTGCTTCTGTAGCTGGAGGCCGAAACACATGATTTCGCCGTCTTTGCCAAAGCGGCCGGTGGCCATGATCTCTACACATTCGAAAATGGTCTTGAGCGGACAGGGCCGGGCCTCGTAGCGCTCGTGGATGAGGCCATCGCGCCCGGGAAGCAGGGGAATGTTTCGTCCGTGGACGCTGACTGAAGCGGCCGCCACCGGGTTGTCCCAGGGCTGCGGGCCGGGCACGGGTCCGAAGGTCAAAAAGCGGGCATTGACCGACATACCCAGCCCGGACTTCACGGCGTCGATGAATCCGTCCAGGTTGGCGTCGACATCGCGTTGCGATGTAATCCCGTCGCCCAGTTGCTTGCGGCACGAGACGAGCAGGCCGACGAAAAAAAGCAGACCGATCGGACGAGAAAATCGCATACGTCTATCCTCGCGCGGGTCAAGACTCGCTGCAAGCGTGGCGAACCAGCGTGTCGAACCAGCGACTGGCCGCGGGGTTGGATGGGGCCCATATTTGAAGTCCATGAACCTCAGCAAGGTGGAAAACTGGCGCCTCGTCGTTGTCATCGTCGTTCTCATCGTGGCCCTTCTCGCCGCCATCAACGGATTCGCCCTCTACCAAGCGCGCAAGGCCCACACCGAAATTGCGGCGGTGGTGGCAACCGCCATGAAGAGCATCGAACTAGTGCATCGGATGCGGGCCGACATGTACAAGCAGCAACGGCTCGTCGACGCGCACATCCTGGCGAGCGACGCCGCCACCATGGCGGAGGCCGAAGCGAAGATCGCGGAAATCGAAGCCGACTTCGCCGAAGCTGCCTCCGCCTACGAGCCACTGGCAACCTATCCCGGCGAAGCGGCGGTCTGGCAGCGGCTCAAGGACGACGTGGCCGCCATTCGCAAACCGCTTGCCGGAACGCTTGCGCTGTCGCGTGAGAACCGGGATTTCGACGCCCGAGCGACCCTGTCCGGGGTTGAGGCGGGCCTGGCCGCCATCGAAATGGACGTCGATGACGTAGTTCGGATCAGCGACAAGGAAGAGGCCAGAGCCGCTGCGAGAGTGAAAAGGTTGCAGAACTCGTCGTTCGCCAGCTCCATTGGTCTCCAACTTGTCGCCGTGCTGCTGATTCTGGGCATCGGCTTCTGGGGCACCCGTCTGGTGCGCGAGCGCGAGGATGTGGTCCACCGCTACGCGCTGGCGCTCGAGACGCGTAACCGGGATCTGGATGCCTTTGCCGGGCGGGTAGCCCACGACTTGCGCGGGCCGTTGAGCACCATCAACATGACGGTGTCGGTCCTCTCGAAACGTCTGCCGGCCGAGGCGACGGCGGGTGGCGTTCTCCAGCGGGGAGTGGCGCGCATGGAGGCCATCATCGAGGACTTGCTCGCGTTGTCCCGCATAGGCGAGAGCGCGGCGCGGGGCGGGGTTGGCGACCCAGCGCAGGTGGTGGCGCAGGTTCGCGACGATCTGGTCGCGCGTCTGGGCTCTGATGGCGTGACCCTGCAGGTGACGGTGGAACCCGCCAAGGTACAGTGCGCAGAGGGGCTGCTTCGGCAAGCCGTGTTCAATCTCGCCGACAACGCGGTAAAGTATCGTCGTCCAGAGGTGCAGGCCGAGATCGAGATCCGCGGGCATGCCGTGGGAAAGGAATACGAGTTGCGGGTCTCCGACAATGGGGTCGGGATGTCCTACGACGAAGCCCGCCAGGCTTTCGATCCATTCTTCCGGGCCCTGCGCGTGCGCGAGCAGCAGGGCACAGGGCTCGGGCTGTCCATCGTCAAACGCGTGATCGAGGCAAGTGGAGGATCAGTGGCGGTCGATTCCCGGCTCGGCCAGGGGACGACCTTCGTCATCCGGTTGGCACTGGCGAGCAACGACGCGCGCGTGAGCTGACCATCCCCGGGCAGGGCAGGCCGTCACTACACTCGTAGGAATAGGTGGTGCGGCAGCGACGGGCCGGGCGCAGGTATCCCAGCATTCTCGGCTAGCATGTTCCCGCAGTCGTCATGGGTCCTGGCGAAGCAATACTGTTCCGTGGCGACTCGCGCACCCTTCAGGTACCGGGTCCGCTCGTTCAACTGTACCGATGACGAGACGCAGTCTACCCCATCGCGTCCTCGCCGAGGGTTGCCTACTGGGTGCAACCGCAGACGAGCTTCGCATTTCCCTGGCTTGCCGTGGCACTGAAGCTGGGAAGGCTGAGCCAAAAAGAGTTGCCGTTTGCACGCACAAAGCAACCGAGCCCGTCCAACCCGAAGCTTGTAGAGGGTGTGCCGGTGATGCCGAGCAGCCCGAGAATGACTCCACACTCAGCAAGACTCCCGCCTTGCATTGCTGTACCCACGTGACTGGCCGCGCCCGACGCCGGTTGACCGTGGCTCGCGCAGGCCTGCTGGCAGCTAGATCCTTGGGGACCAAGGTACCAACAGATGTCCGCGTGAAGCACGCCCGAACATGCCGTGGTGCTCGTGCCTCCGTCGGTTCCGCCGGTAGCGCCCGCTTGTCCCCCGGTTGCACCTTGTCCGCCCGCTCCACCGTCGATCAAACTGGTGCCTCCGGTACCCCCGGTGTTCGAGTTGCCGCCAGTGCTGGAAGTGCCGCCAGTGCGTGAAGAGCCGCCACTGTTCGAAGTACCGCCACTACTAGAAGAGTGCCCACCGGCGCCACCTTGCGGCGTCCCGCCATCCGCCGTCCCTCCGCTTCCTCCGGAAGCCCTGTCTGCTCCCGAAGGCGAGTCTGGTCTTTCCGGGTTGAAGCTGTCCAAGGTTGGCCGCACATCGAGAACCCGAGCGTCGCCGACCGTGCCGTCCTTCGGGGTCGCGTCGAGGAGCCCGCCGTCCGGGCCCACCCTGTCTGGGGTGGACGTGTCGGTTCCCTGGTTGTTCCCGATCTCGCCGCGCGTGTCGAGGACCAGACTGTCACGGAACGGGCTATCCAGTTTGGAGCTGTCCAGGGTTGGGGGCGCATCGAGGACCGGGGCGTCGGAGAGCATGCCTTCATCCCGGGTCGCATCGAGGAGGGCACCGCTCGGGCTGACCGTATCTGGGATGGACATTTCCACGTCTTGGTTTCCGATCGCGCCATCCCGCGGGCCCCCGTTCTGCAGATAGTCAAGACTCTGCAGGCTGCAGGCCAACTGAATGCAAACCAGGCCCGCCATCACGGCAACAAGCGGTGACAGCCGTGCGGCATTCGGTGCCGGAGTCATGAGTAGCCTCCACCGTGCATGGGTTAGAACGCTGTGAAGACCTGTACAACGCCTCCGCCACCGGAAGTTCGAGGAGCAAACCCGATGGAAGTCGCGTGGTCGCGGCCGCTAGCGCCTTCGGAATGTCTCGTCAGGAACAGATAGGTTGCGACACCAGCCGAGACGAGGCCCACTGCCAGGCACGTGTCCGCGAGCAAGTACTTCGTNNCCCTCGATGCCGAATAGGGCGAAACCTGCGACCCCCAGCGCGCCGAGGCCCGCCAGCCCGTACGGCAAGTAGCGCGTGAACGTTCCACGTTCGCCGGGCCGACCGGCGTCGGCGCTTGCGGTCGATGTCGGCGATGCGACGCTCTCGTGCGGGATGCCGAACTCGACATCGATGATTCGATTTTGCTCGCCCTCCCGAATGAGCATCTGCCGCTTTATGGGGGCAAAGCCCGGGACATTGAACGAGAAGTCGTGGGAGCCAGGATCCAGAGGCACGGCCTTGCCGTCGAGCGAGCTCAGCAGCGGCTCGCCGTCGCAGGAGATCCCGACGTCCGTCAGATCTTTTCCGTCCCGCCGAGCCGCGAAGACGACGGTGGGAAGAGCGCTCTCCACCTGGTCCATCCACCGGAGACAATCGTCACGAATGAACTTGGGGCAGGTTGGGTCGATGCAACTCTTCAGACGAACCAGTGCAGCCTTGAGGTGCCCGGCCGCTTTCTCTTCTTGCGCTTTCTCGTAGGAGTCGGCGCATGTCGCCGATTCCGCGGCCGTGGCGACCGAACCGAGCGATGCGCCGCCCACGAAAACGAGAACCAATGTTGGATAGATCTTCATGTCAGCCCTCGCTTGGCAAGGTCGGGTTCAGAGACATTCGTGCTTGACCCGGCGGATGCCGTTGGGGTCGATGGTGTAGGGAGGGTCGCAATCCTTCCTCTCTTGCGCCTTGCCGGTCTTCGAAAGTCTGGCGGCTGCGGTCTTCGGGTTCGAGCGGCGTCCGGTCGTGGCTGCCTGCCTGTTTGGCTCGGTGGCGGCTGTGACGGCTGCCGGTGCTGCAACGGCGGGTGCAGCCGGCGCGGCGTCTGGCGTCGTCGCTGGCGCTTCCGTCGCGGAGGCAGCAACTGCACTCGTTGCGTTCGTCTGGGGCAGTGCCCCGGGCAGAGCCGTTTCGCTGACGGCCGCTTGCCCTAGCTGCGCGGAGCTGACCTCGCGGACCGCCTTCACCCGCGTCCGGTGCGACAGTCCGAAAACGCCCGCGACGACCGCGAGGCCCAGCAGAGATGCGCCCGCGATAGCCGGCCACACTTTGCGCGGTGGGGGCGGAACGTAAGACTGAAGGCCGGTGGGAGGAGTGGGCAACAGCTCGCCCCGGCCCGTGCTTGATGCGTGGCTCGGATCGCTCAGGCTGGCGGCTTGTCCGACCTTGTTGTCGCTGGCGCTCCCGGTTGGTTTCTCGTTCAATTCTGGGGCGGTCGCCACGCGCTTGGATCGAAGCACTTGGAGCGGATCGCTGGACACAAGGGCGTCGAACGATACGCTCTCGATCCGAGATACCGTGTCAGCGCGCTGGTCCAGGTCCTTGCCGCCCACTTGCGCGACCCATTCGCCCACTTTGCGCGGCGTGGAGACGGTAATCGCTTCTTCGATGGCCGCGGCGAAGTCGCGGGCCGTCTGGAATCGGTTGTTGACGTTTCGATCGAGGGCCTTCATGACCACTCGGTCCAAGGCTGGCGACACCATGCTGTTGATGAAGATCGGACGCGCAATGGGCGCGGTCAGCACCTTGGAGACGACGCGGCCCGGATCATCCGCATGGAAGAGGGGCTTCATCGTCAGCGCCTCCCACAAGACGATCCCGGCTGCGAAGATGTCCGCACGGCGATCGACGGCGCCGGAGCCCATCTGCTCGGGGGCCATGTAGGCAAACTTGCCCTTCATTTTCCCTGCCCCGGTCGACTGGAATCGCGAAACCGCCTTTGCGATGCCGAAGTCGAGGACGCGCGACACCCCGTCCACCCCGACCATGATGTTCTGGGGCGATACATCGCGGTGAACGATGTTGAGGGGGGTCCCGACTTCGTTCGTGGCCTCATGCGCGGCGTGGAGTCCGTGCAGGGCGCCACTCATGATGCTCGCGTTGATTGAGGGGAGGACGGCGGTCTTCATGGCACGCGCACCCCGGAGCAGGCGCGCGAAGTTGTCGCCATGGATGTACTCCATGATCAAGAAGATCTCTTCGCTCTCCTCCAGCACGACCACATCGAGCGGCACCGTGACGTTGGGGTGTTGGATCCGGGTTGCGAGGCGCGCCTCATCGAGAAACATGGAGACGAACTCGGCATCGTGCGAGTATTGGGGATGGAGGTGCTTGATGGCTACTGTGCGGGAGAACCCCGCGGCGCCTAACAGCCGCCCGATATGGACGGTCGCCATTCCACCGGACGCGATCTCGTCATACATGACGTAGCGACCGATTGCCCGGGATCGGTGTGTTTTCGGTGCCGGGAGAGGGGGCGGTCGAGAACTCATCCAGTTTGTATTATATCGGAAGACAGGGCGCGCGAACTTAGGGAACCCGAACGCCTCGCGTCGGGCACATGCACGCCGGTTAGGCCACAGGTGTCACTTCGTACCACTTGCTGCCACATCGGGCAGCACTCGCGCGGCAACGGATCGTGCGCTCGTATAACTACCCACCGCGCGTCGTTGCTAGGACCTGCCCCGGTGCCCGGCCGTCGAAGCGCAAGAAGTCGGCACCGTGGGGTCTACCCCGACTCCTCGTCGCTGCCGATGCGCTTCAAGAAAGTAGGGTAGGAGATCCCGAGGGCGCGGGCTGCTTCCATGCGCTTGCCGCCGAGCTGTTCGAGGACGTGGCGGGCGTAGCGGCGCTGTAGCTCCTCCATGTCGAGGGGCGGGCCTTCCACGCGGAAGCTGTCGTCGGCGGGCACAGTAGAGCCTGCGGCCGAACCAGCTAGTACATCCAGATCGAGTTCGGGTCCCGCGGCCAGCACCAGTGCACGTTCGAGCAAGCTGCGCAGTTCGCGCACGTTTCCGGGGAACGGGTAGCGCGTCATGCGCTCCAGCGCGTGCGGGCCCGCTGGTGTGCCTGCTCGCGCACCTCGGCCACGTCGCTGCGATAGGAAAGCAGCGGCCCGACGATGGCAGTGAGCGCAGCCGCCGCGAAGATGACGATTATCTGCGGCGCAAGTTGTCGCTCGACGCGGGCCAGTGGGCGATGGGAATTGGCGGGTGGCATGAGATCGCGACCTAGCTGGAAGTCGAATCGACAGGTTCTACGGGGTTGGCCCCCGATGCAAGGGGCGCGTGTGCGGACCAGGAGCACTCGGGTGCTCAACCCACCAGGTCGGGCTGCGGTCGTTTCCGGAAGGCCAGCAAGAGCAACGCCGGCTGCAGCAGGCGTGGCAGAATCGCGAGGGCCAGGGCACCGCCGATGACCACGATGGCGAGCGGCTTCTGGGTTTCTGAGCCGATACCGCGCGATAGGGCGGCCGGGAAAAGACCCAGCATGGCCACCGAGGAGGCCATCAGAACCGGGCGAAGCCAGCGCTGGGCTGCTTTCTTGGCGGCGGCTTCCGCTGACTCTCCTTGTCGGCGCAACCGCTGCGCGTAGGTGACCACCAGCAGTGCATCCTGGATGGAAACCCCGAGAATCGAGATGAAACCCATAGCCGCAGAAATGGAAAAATCGGTGCCGGTTAGGAAGAGAGCCACCACGCCTCCGCTAGCAGCCACCGGCGCGCCCAGCAGCACGATGAGGGTGTCGCGCGCGTTCTTCACCGAGCTGTAGACGAGGAACATGATGACCAGGAAAGTGACCGGGACAATGATCAAGAGGCGCGCTGTGGTTTCGCGCAACTGATTGATCTCGCCGCCCCATTCCAGGTGTGTGTCGTAGGGCAGCTTGACATGCGCGGCGATCTTGGCCTGCGCCTCTGCGATGGTCGATGCCAGGTCGCGCCCGCGCACCGAGAACTTCACCGGTACGTAGCGTCGCAGGTCCTCGCGGAAGATGACGGACGGGCTGTTCTCCTCGACCACGTCAGCCAGTTGCCCGAGCGGCACCTGGGCACCGTCGGGTGCGGCGACCAGAATCGCGCGGATGGCGCGCAGGTCGCGCCGGTAGGGCTCGGCCCAACGTACAGTGAGGTCGAAGTGCTTTTCGCCCTCGTAGACCTGGGTGATGGCCAACCCGCCGATGGCTGCCTGGATAACCGCCGCCACGTCTCCCGTGTTGAGTCCATAGCGTCCAGCCGCGGTACGCGAGGGGGTGATGCGAATCGCGGGTTGGCCGAGTGAGCGAAAAATCCCGAGGTCCGCCACACCCCGGATGTCTTTCATGGCGGCCACGATCTCGTCGGCCTTGGTCTCGTTCACTCGCAGATCTGGCCCCAGCACCTTGACCGTGTTCTCGCCCTTGACGCCTGACATGGCCTCTTCCACGTTGTCGGAGATGACCTGCGAGAAATTGAACACCACGCCGGGAAAGGCACGGGCCAGGTCGCGCTGCATATCCTCGGTCAACGACGCCTTGGTCACGCCATTGCGCCATTCAGAGCTGGGGCGCAAAGGCGCCAGCAGCTCGATGTTGTGGAAGCCGGACACATCGGTGCCGTCGTCGGGCCGTCCGAGCTGCGAGATGACGCTTTGGATTTCGGGCCGGCTTCGCTTGTCGAAGGGACAGTCACTCGCGTCTTCGCCCGGGCAGCCCAGCACGATGGCGCGGATATGGCCCACGTAGCGGGCGGATTGTTCGAGGGAGATCGAGGTGGGCAAGGTGGCGCGGATCCAGAAATTGCCCTCTTCCAGCTTGGGCATGAACTCGCGGCCGAGGATGCTGGCCGCAGCCAGGGCCAGCACCACCGGCCCCGCCCCCAGCAGCACGGCCCAGCGCGGCCGCTGCAGGGCGAAGGAAAACAGCGGTGCGTACAGCCGGTGCACGAAGCGCATGAACCGGGTGTCCTTTTCCTCTTCGTCTTGGGTTGCGGACACGGGCAAGAGCCGCGACGAAAGCGCCGGTGTGAGGGTAAGCGAGAGCAGGATGGCGCCACCGATGGCAAAGGCATAGGTCTGCGCCATCGGGGCCATGATCACGCCGGCCACGCCGGTCAGGGTGAAGAGCGGCACGAAAGCCACTGCTATGATGAGGGTGGAGGAGAACACGGGCGGCCCGACCTCGCGGGCCGCGCTGGCGATGCGCTCGAACACCGAACCCCCGCGCCGGGCAAAGTTGCGGAAGATGCTCTCCATCATGATGACTGACGAGTCAACCACGATGCCGAAGTCGACCGCACCCAGCGAAATGAGGTTGGCCTGCGTGCCGGTCGACACCATGCCGAAAAAGGCGAAGAGCAGGGCGAGCGGCAGATTTAGCGCGACCAGCAGGGCCGCGCGCAGCCTGCCCAGGAAGAGCCACAGCACCAACGTAACCAGCACCATGCCGGTGATGAGGTTCTCCATCACGGTGTGGGTGGTCAGCTTGACCAGGTCGGCCCGGTCGTAGAGAGGCTCGATGTCCATGCCAGGCGGCAGCACCCGGTTCTGCCGAATGTGGTCGACCCGATCGTGAATGCCCTTGATGGTGGAAAGCGAGTCGCCCCCATAGCGCATGAGCACGATGCCTTCCACGATGTCCGGTTCGCCGTCGCGGCCCACGATGCCCAGGCGGGGGGCCGCGCCCACACTGACCGCGGCCACATCACGCACGCGAACCGGCACGCCTTTTTGCGCGGCAATCGTGATCTGCTCGATGTCACGGACGGAACGGATCAGCCCGATCCCGCGCACGTCGAAGGATTGCTCGCCCAGGGTGAGGCGCTGCCCGCCCACATTCTGGTTGGCGTTGACGATGGCAGACTGCAACTGCGCGAGGCTGACATTGAGCCCGCGCAGCCGATAGGGGTCCACGTCCACGTGATACTGCTTGGTCAGGCCACCGAACCCCACCACGTCGATCACACCCGGCACCTGGCGGAACTCCTTTTCCAGGATCCAGTCCTCGGCGGTCTTGAGGTCAGCCGCGGTGTAGTCCTTGCCCACCACCTTGTAACGGTACAGCTCGCCGATGGCACTCCAGGGCGAGAGCTGCCGTTGCACGCCCGCCGGCAGGCTTACGAAATTGAGCTGGTTGAGCACGCGCTGTTGAGCTGTGAAATAGCTGGTATCCCAGCCGAAGTAGAACTTCACGTCGGCCAGGCCGAAGAGCGACTGTGAGCGCACATGTTCCAGACCTGGCATGCCCACCAGCCCGGTTTCGATCGGCAGTGTGACGTAGCGTTCGACCTCCTCGGCGCTCCAACCTTCCGGCTGCGCGATGATTTCGATCATCGGCGCCACCGGGTTGGGATACGCCTCGATGTCGAGTTGCACATACGAGCGGATGCCAATGCCGACCAGGGCCAGGGTCGCCATGAACACCAGGAAAGGCGCGCGGATGGCGGCCGAAACGAGTCGCTCGATCATAGTTACAGCATCCCGGAAAGCAGGATGGCGCCCGAGACCACGATGCGCTCATCCTTGGCCAGGTTGCGCAGGACCGGCAGGTACTCGCTGCCCAGCTCCTCATTGACCACCACGGGCCGGCGCTCGAAGCGTAGGCGGCCGTCCGGTGTCTTGCCCATCTCGACGAAAACCACTGTCTGATCGCCGAGACGCAGGAGCGCGCTGCGCGGGACGGCGAGCGCGACCTGGCGGTCCACCGGCAGGGTGACGGTGGCATACATCTCGGGCTTCAGGGCGCGGTCGGAATTGGCGATCTTGCAGCGGACCTTCGAGGTGTGGGTCGCGGGATCGAGCGTATCCGAAACCCAATCGGCCCGACCCCGGAACACCCGGCCGGGATAGGACACGACAGCGGCCAAACATGCGGTGCCTGCCTTGACCCGCCCGAGATCCATCTCGAAAACGTCCCCCAGCACCCACACGCTGTCCAACTCACCGATGGTGAAGAGTTCGAGCACGGTGCCTCCGGTGTACTGACCTTGCACCTCGGCGCCGGGGTTTACGTTGCGCGCGATGACCTCGCCGTCGATGGGAGTGCGCAGGGTGTACATTTGGTCCGATCGATCGGAGGAGCTGCCGCGCAGGATGCGGGTCTTCTTCCTCGCGCGATCCAGCTCGGCCCTGGCCTTGCTGAAGTTGGATTGCGCGCTTTCAAAATCTCGCTGGGATCCGGCGTGGAGGTCGAATAGCTCCTTCTGGCGGTTCGCATCCTTCTCGGCCGCGCCAAAGTCGGCCTGCGCCTTGGCCAGGTCGGAGAACGCTGTCGCCACGTCAGGAGACTCGATCTGCGCCAGGGTGTCACCCTTCTTCACGCGCTGGCCGGGCTGGGCCTCGATCTTGACCACCCGGCCGGTCACCGGCGACAGCACGTGCGCCACGTGCAGATCGTCGAAGGTCACACGGCCGCTCGCCACCACCACGCCGCCTACCGGCTGGGGTTCCAGCGGTTCGACCACCAGCTTGGCTGCGGCCGCCTGTTCCGGCGCCAGCCAGACCTCGGTGTTTGGCGGAACCGCTGACGGCTTGGCAACGGCGCGCCGGTGACAGCCAGGCCCGACGGCCACGACCAAGCAAAGAGAGGCGACGGGAATGATGTGGTTCATGGCCCCAACTCCAATCCCACGGCTTCCCCGATGAGCACGACCGCCAGCCAGTAGTCGGCGAGATCGCGCAGGTAGCCTTGGGTGGTGTCTATCAGCATACGTTGTGCATCCAGGTATTCGAGCAGGGACGCGGCACCCTTTTCGTACTGGATCTGCACGAGGTCGCGCGTGCGCCGCGCCCGATCGAGCAGGCCGTGCTCGGCCCGTTCCACCCGGCGCCGGGTCGACTGGAACTGGGCTAGCGCGACGGTCACGTCGTTCACGATCTGCGCCTCGGTCTTGGCCAAAAGGGTGTCCTGCACCCGCAGATCGGCCTGGGCCTTCTGCACTTCCCCTTGGAAACGGTAGAACAGCGGCGGGGTGAGGGTGAGCCCCAGCGAGATCGTGGGCGGCGAGCTGACGTCGCTGCCAGCTCCTTGGCCGCTTAGGCCAAGCGAGAGCGCCAAGTCCGGAAAGCGCAAGCGTCCCGCCGAGCGGAGAGCCGCGCCCGCCCGGTCGTGCTCCAGGTGGGCGGCTGCCAAGTCGGGACGCTGTTTGCGAGCCCGCTCCAGCAAAGAGTCAACCGTGGCATTGCCCAGCTCGTTGGGTACGCGATAGCGCGGAAGATCGATGTCGACCTCGAAATCAGGCACGTGCCCGCGCACGCCCAGCAGGAAGGCGAGCTGATACTTGGCCTGGGCCAGGGCCAGTTCCGCGCGTTCCACCTCCTGGTCGGCTTCCAGTTTCTCGGTTTCGACCTTGAGGGCATCGACTTGCGAGATGGCGCCATGTTGGTAGCGAGCTTGGTTGAGTTCCAGGACATGGCCGAGACGGCCTTGCGACTCGTGCGCTAGGTCGAGGGCGTCACGGTCGTATACGGCCTCCAGATACTGCTGGCGGAGCATGGATTCCAGGGTGCGCTGGGTATCGGCGCGGTTCTGCCGCGCCACCGACAGGGCGAGCTCTGCCGTGCGCGAACGCAGGCCGCGCTTCCCCGACAACGTGTCGAAGAGAGCGGATTGGTCGGACACCCCTGCGCTCCAGGCCAGGGCCGAGCAGCCGGGACACTGGGCGCTGTTGAAACCGAACGAGCGACCCACGCCGCCGGAAATGGCGGGATTTGGAATGGCGCCAGCTATCTGCGCATCGCCGCGGGTGCTGTCCACCATGGCGTCCGCCACGATGAGGTCAAAGCCCCGTTCGCGGAAAAGCCGCAAGGCCTCCGCCATTCCCAGATGGGCCGGAAGCGAAGAAGACTCGGCGTCATCGCCCGCCAGGCTCACAGCAGGGCTAGCGAGCGTGATGGCGACAAGAGCAGCGGCGCCGGTTTTCAGCGAATGGTGGGACGCTGGCATGGGCACGGGATGTAGGAGTACGGCTGAGGCTGCGTGTGACGAATAACGTCATGCATCTACCGCACGGATCCCGGACGTGCAACCAAGGGCGACTGCCTCCTATTCCCGCTTCCCGCGACAAGCGGGCTATCGCGCGATTGCTGAAGGTTATTGGCCCGGGCAGGCTGACTCAGGCTTTTGCCGCGCGAACCAGCGGCAGCTCAAGCGCGTCTTTGAGCGCTTCGCAGCTCGCCTCGATGATGTTCTGGGAGACACCGATGGTGCTCCAACGGTCACTCCCGAGGCTGGATTCGACCAGCACCCGGGTTATGGCCGCGGTTGCAGATTCGGGATCGATAATGCGGACCTTGAAGTCGCATAGATGGATCTGGCGCAAAACCGGGAAGTGGTGGTCGAGCGCCTTGTGGAAAGCGCGGTCCATGGCCTCGACCGGGCCCGAGCCTTCGGCCACCACATGCGAAACCTCGTCGCCCACCTTGATCTTGACCGTGGTTTCAACGAACATGTCGCTGCCGCTGCGGCGCTGGGAGATCACCACCACGTCGAGGACCTCGAAGGGCTCGCTGTAGCCCGGTTGCGTCCGCCGCAGCATCAGCTCCAAGGAGCCATCGGCCGCCTCGAACTGGTAACCCTGGTTCTCCAGTTCCTTGATGCGGGCGACTAGGTCGGCCTCGTTGCCGCGCAACTGGACGCCCAGCTCGGCGGCGCGCACGCGAATGTTGCCGCGCCCGGAAAGCTCGGACACGACGATGCGACGGCTGTTGCCCACCTTTTCGGGCGGAATGTGCTCAAACGTGATGGGCGACTTGGCCACCGCGGCGACATGCGCGCCCGCCTTGTGGGCAAAGGCCGAGCCGCCCACATAGGGCGCATGCGCGCGCGGGCGCAGGTTGGCGATCTCGCTGGCCGTGCGCGAGACCTCGGTGAGTCGCTCCATGTTCTCTTCGGGGATGCAGGTTAGGCCCATCTTGAGCTGCAGGGCCGGGATCACTGACATGAGGTTGGCGTTTCCGCAGCGCTCGCCCCAGCCGTTGAGTGTGCCTTGCACCATGGTGCAGCCAGCCTCCACCGCCGCCAGTGAGTTGGCCACTGCCAGATCGCTGTCGTTGTGGGCGTGAATGCCCAAGGGCACGGTCAGCGTCTTTTTCGCCTCACCTACGATCTCGGCCACGGTCGAGGGCAGGTTCCCGCCATTGGTATCGCAAAGGGCGATCCAGTCGGCGCCGGCCTGGGCGGCAGCGCGCACGGCGGCCAAGGCATAGTTGCGATCGTCGCGAAAGCCGTCGAAGAAGTGTTCGGCGTCGAAGATCACCTCGCGGCCATTCTGTTTGAGGAACGACACGCTGTCGGAGATCATCACCAGATTGTCTTCGGCAGTGGTCTTGAGCACGTCGGTCACATGCAGCAGCCACGTCTTGCCGAAAATAGCCACTGCAGGCGTGCCGGCCTTGACCAAGGCCTGCAGGTTGGCGTCGGTCGCGGCCGTGCTGCCGGTCCGGCGGGTGCTGCCGAACGCGGTCAGCCGGGCCTGCTTGAGCTTCAGCTCGGAGGCGCGGCGAAAGAATTCCTCGTCTTTGGGGTTGGCCCCGGGATAGCCGCCTTCGATGTAGCGCACCCCGAACCCGTCGAGCAGGCGGGCAATCTTGATCTTGTCCTCGACCGAGAGGGAAAGCCCCTCGCTCTGGGTTCCGTCCCGAAGGGTGGTGTCGAAGAGGGCGATCTGCATGGGAATCTCCGCCGGGTAAGAGGCGGAAATCTACGAGAGATTCGGCGGCTGCGCAATGGATGCGGGTCTGCTCCCACGGAATTCGGCGCAGCGGGATGCGGTGGCGGTGAGTTCTCCGGCCTCTCAGCTTGACGAGGCGCCGGCAAGTTCGCAGGCTCTCTCCCTGAGTTTCACTGAGGACAATTCCCTAGACGTTCGCCTGTCCGATCCTCACGCATCCAGCAGTCGGCGAACCGTGTCGCGGACCTTGCCGTAGTCATTCGGGACCTCCACCGGCTTGTTGGCGTACTGGCACACAGGAACCCCGGGCAGCTTGCCTTCGTGGTAGCCGACCTTGAAGTCGGTGAACTTGAGGCCGTTGGCGGTGCTGATCACGACCGCGGTCTGGGACCTGCGTACCGTGCCAGCCGCCACCAGCTTCTCCAGCGCGCCCAACGCCACGCCGGTGTGCGGGCAGCAGAACATGCCGGTGGCGTCCGCGCGCGCCACCGCGTCGGCCAGTTCGGTCTCGTTCGCCTGCTCGACCACGCCATCGAATTCCTGCAGCGTCCGGATGGCCTTTTGCACGCTCACCGGGTTGCCGATCTGGATGGCCGAGGCCAGGGTGGTCTTGGGCACCATGGGCTCGAACTTGTCGAAGCCCTTCCGAAAAGCGAGATAGAGCGGATTGGCAGCCTCCACCTGGGCCACGCAGATGCGCGGCAGTTTGTCGATGAGGCCCAGGTCGCGCATCATCTTGAACCCGGCGCCGAGCGCGCTGACGTTGCCCAGATTTCCCCCCGGGATGATGATCCAGTCAGGCACGCGCCAGTCGAACTGCTGCACGATCTCGATGCCCACGGTTTTCTGTCCCTCGACGCGCAACGAGTTCATGCTGTTGGCCAGGTACACCCCCTCTTCGGCGGCCAGGCGCTGCACGACTTTCATGCAATCGTCGAAGTTGCCTTCCAGGGCCAACACGGTGGCGCCATTGGCCAGCGGCTGCACGAGTTGGGCGGTGGAGATCTTGCCCCGGGGAAGGATGACGATGGCGCGAATACCGGCGGCTGCGGCGTAGGCAGCAAGCGCCGCCGAGGTGTCGCCAGTCGATGCGCAGGCCACCGCCGAGATGGGCCTGCCGTCCGCAATCATCTGCTTGACCGCGGACAGGAGCACGGTCATGCCTAGATCCTTGAACGACCCGGTGTGCGAGTTGCCGCACAGCTTGACCCACAGATCCTCGACGCCCAGCTTGGCGCCATAGCGCTGGGCCCAGAACAGGTTGCTGCCGCCCTCGTACATCGACACCACGTTCTCGTTGCGGATATGCGGGTGAACCCATTCGCGCTTGCCCCACACTCCTGAGCCGTGCGGCCAGTCGGTGCGCATGTAGCGGTCTTCGAACAACTTCTTCCACTCCGCGGCACTGCGCTGTTGCAGGGCCTGCAGATCGTGGACGACTTCCAGCAGGTTGCCGCATTGAGGGCAGCGGTAGATGACCTGGTCGAGCGGGTACTCGCCCGGGCAGCGGGTGATGCAGCGGAAATGGGCGCGGTAGGGACGCATGCCCTAAACTTAGCACCTTCGCGCGCCGATTTTGACCATGGTCTCTTTTCGACTCTGTAGTAAGAAAGCCCCTGTCCCATGACACGAAAATCGCGTCTCCCCGAGGTCTACAAGTTTGGTGGCGCATCTCTGGCAGACGGCGCGGCCTACAAGCACGCGGCCGGCATCTCGAAGGCGTGCGGCGTACCGCTGGCTGTGGTCTGCTCGGCACCGGCCGGCGCGACGGACCTGCTGCTGGCGGTGGCGGAGCATGCCCGCGCGGGCGATCGCGAGAAGACCGCGACCGCGCTCGAAGCGGTGCGCGAGAAGTACCGTGTGGTCCTGCACCAGGTGGTGCTCGGCCAGCGGGCCAAGGCCGAGCTGGCTGCAGTGGTCGACCAGTCGATGGCCGAGCTGGAGATGCTGGCCGGGGGCCTTACGGCCTTGCGCGAGCTGACCCCGCGCACCAGTGATCTGGTGGTGTCGCGCGGCGAGCGCTTGAGCGCCGAGATCTTCTGTGCGGTGCTGCGCGCTGCAGGTGTGAAGGCCCAGGTCGTGGATGCGCTGGAAGTGATTCACACCGACGGCCCGTTTGGCGGCGCCGCGCCCAACCTCACGCACACCGATGCGGCGGTGCGCGCCCGGCTGCGGCCGCTCGTGTCTCGCGGCGTGGTGCCAGTGGTGCCTGGCTTTCTGGGAGCGTGGCACAAGGAGCACGGGCAGCCCCCGGCTCTGGTCACCCTGGGCCGCGGCGGCTCGGATCTGACCGCCACCTTGCTCGGGCGTGCGCTTGAGGCCAGCCGGGTGACCCTGTGGAAGGACGTGCCGGGGCTGCTCACCGCTGACCCGCGCGTGGTGCCCGACGCGCGCGTGATCCCACAGCTTCACCTGCGCGAGGCCGCTGAGTTGGCCTACTATGGCGCCAAGGTGTTGCATTCACGTGCGCTCATCCCGGTGCAGGGCAAGCCCATCCCGGTCTACGTGCGGCCGTTTGCCGAGCCCAGCGCGCCTGGCACCGAGATCTCGTCGCAGCAGAGCAGTGACCGCCATCCGGTCAAGGCGCTTTCTGCGGTATCGGGTCAGGCATTGGTCACAGTGGCTGGCCGTGGCTTGCTGGGCGTGCCGGGGGTGGCTGCGCGCACCTTCGCGACCCTGTCGGCGCATGGGATGTCAGTCTCGCTCATCACCCAGGCATCGTCTGAGCAGTCCATCTGCTTCACCGTGCCCGAGAAGGAAGCCAAGGCGGCCAAGGAGCACCTAGACCGCGCCTTCCACGAGGAAATCGCTCGTCGCGATGTGGACGGCATCCAGGTGCAGTCCGGCATGACCACCATCGCGGTGGTGGGCCTGGGCATGGCCGGCATGCCGGGGATCGCGGCGCGGGTGTTCTCGGCGCTGGCCTCGCAGGAAATCAACGTGGTGGCCATTGCCCAGGGCTCATCCGAGCTGAACATCTCGCTGGTGGTGGCCTCGGCCCAGGCAGCCCAGGCGCAGAAGCGCATCCACAGCGCCTTCCGGCTGGCGCGGCTGCCGTAGCCGCGCCGGCAAGGGCTCGGCCGCCTTCGCAGCCGAGCCTGCAGAGCCGCGAGACTACGGATTCGTCACAATCAGGTCGTCGAAGTCAGCGGTGACGTTGACAACACCGAGCCCAGCCGCACCAGCGAGCAAGTAGGCCGGGGTTGTGCTTCCGCTATTGTTGTCGGTCGCGCTGACGGTAGGAGTAACAGCGCCATCCAGGTACGCCTTCAAGTCCACCGGACCTGCGCCACTGATCGCGAAGCGATACGTGTGCCAGCTCCCCACCATGATGTCCAGCCCGCTGACCGCCGCGCCCATCATATCCACAGCGCCGTTCGTCCGCTTGTAGATCGTAATACTCCCGCCAGTCGAGCCCGCGTCAGATGCGACGGTCGAAACGTAGATACAGTAGCCGTTCGGGGTATTGGCGGCGGTCAAACGACCGCAGATGCGGACCACATTGTTGTTTGGCGCGTTCGTGAACCGCACCTTGACCTCGATGGTCTGGTCTGTCCAGGAAACAATATCAGTCTCAACGTAGGCTGGCGCGCCAGTACCCGCTCCCTCAAGAACTTCGTTGCTCCCGTCCATAACCAAACTCCAAACGTCTGCCGAGGCCGCCGGTATCGAGGTGAAGCCGGGGGGCAGGCCGCCATCCCGCTTGTCGCCCTGGAAGGTGTACTCATGACATGCGTCGCCCTCACAACCGCCGCCGTCGCTAACCCCGCTGTCGACGACTGGCGGAGCATCGATTTCCGGCGCGTCTGCGACACCGCCGTCTGCAGCGTCGACAGTGACAACGACGGTTCCGTCTGTGCCAGCGTCTCCCGCGGCGTCAGCGGCGTCGACAGTGACAACGACGTTTCCGTCGTGGCCAACGTCTGCCGCGTCGACAATGACGGGGGTTGTGTCTGCCACAGAGTCAGTGGGGCCCGCATCGTGGATGACCGGCGTCGTATCGGCTGCAGCATCAGCCGCATCCGTGGGTGGCGTAATGATCGTGTCAGGCGGGCGCACATCCTGGTTCGGAATCGTCACGTCCGGCGGCCGGACATCGACATTGGGGGCCGGGACATCGAGATTGGCAGCCGGGCCGTCGAGTTTGGCAGCCGGGCCATCGAGTTTGGGGGTGTCGACTTGGACGCCATCCAGTTTGGCACCGTCGAGCTTCACGCCGTCCCGCTTGGCATCGCCACAATTGCCGCCATCACAGGTGACGACCGCAGGGCCGCTCGATCCGCCGCAGCCGACGATCAACGTCATCGCGCACAGGCCAGCTAGGAGAGTCGATCTGTAGAACAGTCGGGTCATGATATGCCTCCCGCAGGGGTAGTTGTTGCCAACGCCGGCGAGCCACTTTGATGCGCTCCACCAGGCTGAATGCAATCATAATGCGGCAGTGGCCGTCGATGGGAAAGGGAAAATTGAGTTTCCAAGTGTATGACAAACACCGATATAGGAGATAAGGTAGGATAGCGTCGTCCCAGCCCGCCTGGGCTAAACGGCCCCCTCGTAACTGCCGGAGGTCGACACCCCCTGACACCCGTGATAGGCAGGTCCCCACTTCATGGCCGAAGAACCGCGCAAGATAGTCATTCTTGGCGGAGGTCTCACCGGGATCTCGGCGGCCCTTCACCTGCGCCGGCCCTGGGTTCTGTTCGAACGCGAGGCTAAGCTGGGCGGCTTGGCCGTCACGGAGGAGCGCGACGGCTTTCACTTCGATCTGACCGGGCACTGGCTGCATCTGCGCGATCCGGCCATCAAGCAGTTGGTGGCCGAGGTCTTGCCCGTCGAGATGGCGTCGGTACAGAGGCGGGCGCGCATCTTTTCCCACGGTGTGACCACCCTGTACCCGTTTCAGGCCAATCTCTTCGGGCTGCCGCCTGAGGTGATCAAGGAATGCCTACTGGGGGTCATCCAGGCCAAGCTGCAGGCGCCAGGTGCCCATCCTCGCAACTTCGAGGAGTATTGCCTGCAGCATTTTGGCGCCGGGATCTCCCGGCACTTCATGATCCCCTACAACGAGAAGCTGTGGGGCGTGCACCCGCGTACCATCACTGCCGACTGGTGCTCGCGCTTCGTGCCGCTGCCCAATCTCGAAGAAGTGGTGGCGGGTGCGGTGGGTGCTGACGCCGGCCGCATGGGCTACAACATCAGCTTCCTCTATCCCAAGCAGGGCGGCATCGAGACGCTGACGCGCGCGCTGGGCGCCCGCATTCAGGGGGGCGAGGTCAATCTGCGCAGCAAGGTGGAGTCGCTGGATTTTCGCAGGCGCGAAGTGCTGGTGGCCGGGGAGCGCGTGCCCTATCACGCGGTGGTGGCCACCCTGCCGCTGCCTGAGCTGCTGGCGCGCATGCCCGGCCTTCCCGACGACATCGCCAGCCACGCCACCCGCCTGCGCTGCACCACCCTACGCTACCTCAACGTCGCCACCCGTTCGCCGCCGAGAGCAGACTGGCACTGGGTCTATGTGCCCGAGAAGAATCTACCATTCTACCGCGTCGGCATCTACAGCAACGCCGCGGCCGGCATGGCGCCGGCTGGGGCTGCGTCGTTCTATGTGGAGCTGGCTGAGCGCGGGCCGGTGAGCGACGCCACCCTGTCGGAGGTGGCGCAAGCCCTGACCACGATCGGCGCCATCGGCTCGCCGGAGGACATCCGCTTTGCCGACGCGCGTGAGATCAAGTACGCCTACGTTGTGTTCGACGAACACTATCGCGCGGCTACCACCGCCATCTTTCGCTTTCTCGAATCGCACTCCATCTATCCACGGGGCCGTTACGGCGCTTGGGCGTACAATGCGATGGAAGATTGCCTGCTGGCCGGCCGCGAGGTCGCGGGCACCATCGAAGCCGCCCTCGGGAGCAAGACACCATGACCGAATCGTCCCAGTCTGCCGCCAAGCCACATGTCTCGATCGTGATCCCGGTCTACAACGAGGAAGGGATACTGCGCGGTTCCGTGTTGGAGTTGCGCGAGAAGTTGCGGCCCTTCGGCTTCAGCTACGAGCTGGTTCTCTGCGAAAACGGTTCGCGCGACCGCACGGTGGAGATCGGCAAGGAGATCGAAGCCGACTTCCCCGA
Source organism: Myxococcales bacterium (assembly GCA_003153015.1). Lineage (GTDB taxonomy): Bacteria > Myxococcota_A > Polyangia > Fen-1088 > Fen-1088 > Fen-1137. The sequence continues at coordinate 602 of PMBS01000269.1, read as the reverse complement.
GGTACGCATGATCTCCATCGGACAGCCCAACTACGGCCTGGCCATGAAGACCGGCATCCTTGCGGCCCGTGGCGACGTGGTCATCTGCGACGAGATCGATCTGTGCGACACCGAGTTCTACGCACGGGCGCTTGCCTTGCTGGAACGCACCGACACCGATCTGGTGGTCGGTTCCAAGGCCATGGTGGGGTCGAATGACCAGCGCCCCTGGGTGCGGCGGGTGGGCACCCGCGTGTACAACGGCCTTCTGCGCGCGGTGTGCAACTACCGCGGCACCGACACGCACGGGCTCAAGGCATTCAAGCGCGAGGTTCTGCTGGAGACGGCAGAGCGCTGCGTGCTCGACCGTGACGTCTTTGCGAGCGAGTTCGTCATCCGGGCTCACCGCGAGAAGAAGAAGGTGGTGGAGATTCCGTTCGCCGTGCACGAGAAGCGACCGCCCTCGATCAACCTTCTCAAACGGGTGCCCCACGTGATCAAGAGCGTGGCCAAGCTGGCCATGTCGGTGCGCAAGACGGAAGTGTAGCGCCGCCGGAACCGGAGACGGATCTCGATCTAGTGGGATCGGGGACAGCGGACGCTCGGCGCTGGCGGGCTGATGC
>PMBS01000130.1 GCA_003153015.1 Myxococcales bacterium | reverse complement strand
ACGGGCTACGGGGCGAACGGCGGCTCGGCTGGACATGACACCGCCTGGGATGTCGCGGCGAACATCAATGCCCGTATCGCGGATGGTGTCGTGTCGATTGCACAGTACAACCCCAACAGCAGCTGGGGATCGACGATCTCGAGCGTCCGGAGTCAACTGAACACGCCTTCCGTCTGTCCATAGGGATTGGGTAGGACCGGGGGCCGGTCCCGGATCCGACGGCCGGCCCCGGATTCGGAACCGGCAACCGGAACTAGTCACGAATTTCCGCGAGGCGGTCCCAGTTTTCCGTCTATAACCACGGGCGATGGAGATGCGTAGCCCCAAGACGCCCGCCCAGCTTGGCTTCGCCATGCCTGCTGAATGGGAGCCGCATGAGGCGACCTGGCTGGGCTGGCCCCACTGCCGCAGCGACTGGCCGGGCAAGCTACACACCATCGAATGGGTCTATGGCGAGATCGTGCGCAAGATCGCCCAGGGCGAGATGGTACGCATCATCGTCGACGGGCCGCAGAGGGAGGCCAGAGCACGGCGCATCCTGGCCCGGGCCCACGCCAACCTCGCCAACGTGGAGTTCTTCCGCGCCCCCTCGGATCGCGGCTGGTCACGCGACTTCGGGCCCATCTGCGTGCGTAGGCCGAGGCCAAACCCCGAGGTCGCCATCGCCAAGTTCAAGTTCACCGCCTGGGCTCAATACCCGAACTGGCAGAAGGACAACCGCATCGCGGAGCGAATTGCCAAGCGGCGCGGGATGCGGCTCTTTCCGGTCATGCGGCAGGGCGAGCCGGTCGTGCTCGAAGGCGGGGGCATCGACGTGAATGGCTGCGGCACCCTGCTGACCACGGAGGAATGCTTCCTCGATCAGAAGACCCAGTGCCGCAACCCCGGCATGACTCGCGAGGAATACCAGCGGGTCTTTCGCGACACCCTTGGCACTCCCAACGTCATCTGGCTGGGCCACGGGATCGCGGGCGACGACACCCACGGCCATGTAGACGACCTGTGCCGCTTCGTGAACCCAAGCACGCTGGTCGTCATCCAGGAGAAGAACGAGCGCGATGTGAACTTTGCGCCCCTGCGTGAGAACTGGGAACGGCTGCAGGACGCGCGACTGCAGGACGGGGCGCGCCCGCAGGTGATTGCCCTGCCCATGCCGGCGCCCCTGTACCATGGCGACTGGCGCTTGCCAGCGAGCTACGCCAATTTCTACGTGGCCAACGCCGCGGTCATCGTCCCTACCTTCAACGATCCAGCGGATCGCATCGCCCTGGGCATCCTGGGCGAGTTGTTCCGCGACCGTCCGGCAGTGGGAATTCACGCGGTGGATCTGGTACTCGGCTTCGGCACCTTGCACTGCCTGACCCAGCAACAGCCGGCCCCGATTACTTGCGTCCCCTGACGACCGGCTTGCCCATTAGGGCGCCCGAGGGTGGTGCCTACCCGTTGGAACGGCCGCGCAGGCCACGGAAATACGCGATGGTGGCCTCNNACCGGATCGTCCTTGGGCAAGGGCGCATGCACGATGCCGGCGCGCGAGCCGACCATGTCGCGAATCAGGGTCGCCAGCTCCAGCATCGACGTCTCACGCGGGTTGCCCAGGTTGACCGGATCGCACCCATGCGGGCTGGCCATCAGCCGTAGAAAGCCCTCGATGAGATCGGACACGTAACAGAACGAGCGGGTCTGCTTGCCATCGCCGAACACGGTCAGCGGCTGGCCNNACCACGAAGTTGGACACCACCCGCCCATCGTTCTCGTGCATGCGCGGACCGTAGGTGTTGAAGATGCGCGCGATGCGAACTTCCACGCCGTATTGGCGCGCGTAGCTTGTGGCCAAGGTCTCAGCACAGCGCTTGCCCTCGTCGTAGCAGGCGCGCGGCCCGATGGGATTCACATGGCCCCAGTAGCTTTCACGCTGTGGGTGTTCGGCCGGATCGCCGTAGACCTCGGAGGTCGACGCGATCAGGATGCGCGCCCCGGCCTCGCGCGCCACTTCGAGCAAGTTGAGCGTGCCCTGCACCGCGGTTCGAATGGTGCGCACCGGGTTGCGCTGGTAGTGCACGGGCGAAGCGGGGCAGGCCAGGTGAAAGATCTGGTCGACCTCCATGGTCAGCGGTTGCTCCACGTCGTGGCGGGCCAGCTCGAAACGCGGGTGCGCCAGCAGATGCGCCACATTGGCTCGTGTCCCGGTGAAGAAGTTGTCCAGGCAGACGACATCGTGGCCTTCCTCGACCAGGCGTTCGCACAGATGCGAACCGAGGAACCCAGCCCCTCCTGTGACCAGTATGCGTGCGGGTTTTGTCACCGAGCCTCCTCTTGCCGGTTCTATCGGGGCTCAAGGACTGCGATGAGCGACAGGGGCGGGAATGGTAGTCGCTCGTCGATGCGGCGAAACACCGGTGTAAGCGTATTCAGCGCAACAATCTGCCCGAGGCCAAACGTCTTTCGTTTGAGCACCTTGCCGTTGAGCCACCAGGCCGGCCAACCCGTGCGGTTGAAAAGGATCGTCTGCCGCACGCTGAACCCTGCCTGCTCCGCGAGTTGCTGAAGCGACTCCACCGTGTAGCGACGTCGATGACCCAGAACCTCGTCGAGCGTTCCATGAATTTGCGGGCCGTGGGGAACCAGGATGATGGCACGACCATTGGCCGCGAGCACGCGTCGGATGTTTTCCAGTGCACCCCGATCGTCGTCGACGTGTTCGATAACATTCAGGCAGACAACCGTATCGAACCCGCCGGGCACCTGGGGAAACGTCTCGGCCTTGGTCACGTCGGTCAGGGTCGCATGAAGATAGGGCCGGTCGTGGGTGAGGCCTTTCAGAGAATCCAGATACAGCGGGTTGATGTCCGACGCATAGTAGAGTTCGCGCGGGATGAGTTCGCGAGTCAGGTTCCCTGTGCCGCTGCCGATCTCGAGCACACGCTGCCCGCAGTGCGGCCGCACGACATCCCCCATCCAGGCATTGAAGCGTGGGGCGCGCGACAGGCGGTTAAGCGTGTGGGAGCCGTGCTCATCCGCCGTGAAAAGGTTGTCGCTGATCCCGAAACGCACAATCGCCGCCAGGGCCCCGACCCCGTCACGCCAGTTGATCTTCTTTCCCTCCTGGTAGGTGCGGCCGGCGTAGCTGATCGGAACCTCAAAGATGCGTGCCCCGCGCTTGGCCAGCTTGATGGCAAGCTCAGGCTCGAGCCGGAAGTCGTTCGACACCAGCGGGATCGAGCGCAGGAGGTCGGTGCGGACTGCTTTGTAGCAGGTCTCAATGTCGGTCAGATTCAGGTTGGTCACGCAATTGGTGAGAAACGTAATCAGCCGGTTGCCGAGCTCGTGACGAAAGAGCAACGCCCGGCGGACCTCACCGCCGGCAAAGCGCGAGCCAAAAACCGCGTCCGCCCTCTCCTCCACGAAGACCCTGACGATGCGATCGAGATCGCGTGGGTTGTATTCCAAATCCGCATCGTGAATGACCGTGATGGCACATTGGGCGTGTGCCAGCGCCGTACGAATTGCAGAGCCCTTACCTCCATTGCGCGCGTGCCGAAGGAATACCCAGTCGGTCTTGCGTACCCGACCCGTTGCGAGGACTGAGGCCCCATCCACCGGAGCGGCATCATCCCGCCAGGCCAGCCCAAGCTTGGTTGCAAAGGCATGCAACTCTTCCGGCGTACCGTCGGTCGAGCAGTCATCCACGACAATCACCTGGATCTGATCGAGGTGGGGCGACGATTCCAAGGCGCCCAGCCGGCCCAGCGAGGCTGCGACCAAGTGCTGCTCGTTGTACACGGGCACCAGCACTGAGAGAGATGTCATACTGAGCTTTCGTATAGCAGCGAAGTCCCGAGGCGCAAAGCACTTTGGCACGCCCCAGAATCATGTTCTGGGACCGGGGCGTGAAGCGGACTCTGCGGTCCGAGTTGGTGAACAACGGTCGGACTCGCTCCAATCACGTGAGCCCGCCAATGCGCATTGGCTGTCGAGAAACTCCACTGCCAGCCTGACCGTCGTTCGGGACACTGGTGGCTCCGAGAGACTTGGCCACCAGTGCCGAGGTCAGCGTCGGTCCGGCGCTATCGCAGGCTATGGTGTTGGGGCCAGATCCGCTATTATCCCAGCGATGTGCGCGCCCATACCGCCAAAATCGCAGCGACCTTCCAATCCGTTCCTTCATATCGCCAACTTGGTCGCCGGCAAAGTTGCGGCGGTGGCTCTCATTTTCCTGGTGTTCGCTTGGGTCCCGTCTCTTTCTCGCTATGTCACCGACTACCGAAAGCGAATGACCCAACTCTCGCATGCGGCCACGCCTATCTTCCAATCCTCAAGTGGCGCTGATCGGGGCCGCGAGATCCTGCCGCGTCTGGTCACGACGCTCATCGATGGGTTGGCTCGGGAGAATCTCACGCGATTCTGGGCGACGCCAAGTCTGGTGAAAGGCGCCGACTGGCAACTCTGGCAGCGAATGGTCGAGGGTCCATGGCCTCGCCGAGCCAGCCCTGCCGCCACCGCGACTCTCGTGCCGGTCTCGGAACCGAGTCGTCCAACCTGTCGCGAGGCACCTGCTGGCAGCGGGTACAAACTGATCATTTGTCCGTAGTCACATTTTCGAACCCAGAAGAGTCCACCACACCATGGGACCCAATAGCGCTCTGACTTTTCATCTCTCGCTCTCGTTGCTCTATTGTTTGGGCCTGGGACATGTCGTCGTGGCACTCCTGGAGCGCTGGCCTCGGCGCCAGGCGCGTGTCGTCGCCGATGAGGCCGGGGCGCGCCGCTGTAGCCGGGCCGCGCGGGCCGCCTCGCTACGACTTGGGCTCGGGATTCTCGTTCACGCGCTCGCCGTCATGGCGGGGGTGCCTCTGCGGGTCGCGCTCTATGGCGGCGCGGCGCTTGCCTCGACTGGGATTGCGCTCGGCGCTTTCCGGCTGTGGCGGGCACGCGATCGGATTGCGACGGCCCCAGCTCCGGCCGCCTGGATCGTCCTCGGTCTTGCGGTTACTGGCGTAGCTGCGTGGGTCATGCTCATGGATCCGCTCTGGGCCAACGACGCCCGATCGGTCTGGTTCTTTCACGCCAAGATCATCTACTACGCTGGGGCGCTGCGATCTGATGCCGGCTGGCTCGAGCCGGCCGTTGTATTTTCCCATCCGGAGTACCCCAAGCTGATGCCGATCCTGGCCGCGACCGAGATGGTTCGATTCGGCTATTGGAACGAGTTTCTCCCCAAGCTCGGGTTTGTCCCACCGCTAGCTTGCTACCTTCTCGCTCTGCTGGCCGGGACGCGCGGACGCGCTTCCGTAGGCGCGGCGGCGGTCATGCTCATCGCCTTCTTGGCGGGTGGCGCGATCATTCACGATGGATACACCGATGTGTACACAGCGCTGCCCGCGGCCGGCACACTGATGGCCGTCTTGCGCTGGGTGCGCCGAGGGGAGCCACGCGATGCCCAGCACGCTCTGGTCCTGATGGGTCTGGGAATGGCTACCAAGGAGGAGGGTCTGCTTTTCGCGCTTTCCTTGACCGCGGTCATGTTTCCGTTCGTCCTCTCTTCTCGCGTGCGAGCCTATGCCAAGACCGCGCTGGGCGCTCCCTTCACCCTAGCCGTGACCGCCTTGGCTTTGGCTCCATGGGCGTTGTGGGGCGGGCTCGCGCATCACTGGGGACTGCATAGCTATCTTCAACTCAACAGCGCGACCTTCGCTCGTGCTTGGTCGCGGGCGCGAGCGGGAGCGCTGGGACCCATCGCCAAGTGGCTGCTGGCGCCTGGGTCACGGTGGTTCGACCTGGCGACAACGGGCTTTCTCGGGCTGCTCGGCGCCACGGGGATCACCAAGGCCGTGGCATTGGCAGCGAGCCGACGCCTTCAGCTTCCCGGCTTTCTGTGCCTTCTATGTGGCGTCTGCTATTTCGCGCTGCTGTGCCTTGTCTACCTGATGACCCCGTATGACTATCGCTGGCAGCTATCCACGTCCGCCGATCGTGTGATGCTGGTGACCTTCGCCTGCGTGCTAGTTTTCTTCGGCGATGCGCTCGAGGACATTGAACCTGGTCTCCGGGGCTTCGCCAAGAAGGTGAAGCAGGAGCGAATGTCTTGAGCCGCCGCAGGTATCGAGCGGCCTTGCGGCACACGGCGCGGGCCAAGCGCGCAACCTCGTCATCGCTGGTGGCCGGCAGCGGGTGGAAGAGCACGCTTCCATCGGACTGCCGCGCGTTGACGCCATCAAGCGCTACCAGTTCCTTTCTGGAAATATCCCGTCGCTCCGAGTAGTTATACGCCTTCGGAATTCACCCTTTTGCCTTCGGAGATCGCATGGACGTACGTGTCATCAATGAAATGGTCCAGCAGCAATCCGCCTTCGTCGAAAACCTGACCGCGGAGGTGGGCAAGGTCATCGTCGGCCAGAAGGCCATGGTCGAGCGCATTCTCATTGGCCTGCTCGCCGGGGGCCATGTGCTGCTGGAAGGCGTTCCTGGCCTGGCCAAGACCTTGACGGTCAAGACCCTAGCCGACTGCCTCGCCATGCGCTTCCAGCGCATCCAGTTCACGCCCGACCTGCTGCCCGCGGACATCGTGGGCACGGTCATCTACAACCAGAGCCGTGGCGAGTTCGTGTCCAAGAAGGGGCCNNCTGGCCGATGAAATCAACCGCGCCCCCGCCAAGGTGCAATCCGCGCTGCTGGAGGCCATGCAGGAACGGCAGGTCACGGTGGGCGACGAGACCCACGCCCTGCCCGACCCCTTCCTGGTGATGGCCACGCAGAACCCNNCGCTGCCTGAGGCGCAGCTCGACCGCTTCATGTTGATGGTCAAGGTCGGCTACCCCAGCAAGGAGGACGAGCGCGCGATCATGGACCGCATGACCACCGGCACGATGGTGCGGGCCGCACCGGTGGCGACACCCCGCCAGATCGCCGAGGCGCGGTCGGTGCTAAGCCAGATCTACATCGACGAGAAGATCCGTGACTACATCGTCAACATCGTGCACGCCACACGCGAGCCCAAGTCCTACGGCTTGGCCGAGTTGGCCGACTTCATCGAATACGGCGCCAGCCCGCGCGCCTCCATCTACCTCAATCTGGCGGCCCGCGCGCACGCTTTCCTGCGCCGTCGTGGCTACGTCACGCCCGAGGACATCAAGGCCATCGGCGTGGACGTGCTCCGCCACCGGGTCATCCTGACCTACGAAGCCGAGGCCGAGGAGATGACCTCGGAGCAGGTGGTGCGCAAGCTGTTCGAGCACATCGAGGTTCCCTAGACCGCGTTCCCATGCTGACCCGCGAGTTGTTGCGGAAGATCCGCACCATCGAGATCGTGACCGAGCGCCTGGTGCGCGATCGGATGGCGGGCCAGTACCATTCGGTGTTCAAGGGCGCGGGCATCGCGTTCTCCGAGGTGCGCCAGTACATCCCGGGCGATGACATCCGGCTCATCGACTGGAACGTGTCGGCGCGCATGAACGCGCCCTATGTCAAGCTGTACGTCGAGGAGCGCGAGATGACCGTGCTCCTGCTGGTCGACATGTCGGCCTCGGGTCGCTTCGGTTCGGTGGGCCAGGAGAAGCGCGAGCTGGCCGCCGAGTTGGCCGCAGTGCTCGCCTTCTCCGCCATCCGCAACAACGATCGCGTTGGCCTCATCATTTTCACCGACCAAGTGGAGCGCTTCGTGCCGGCCAAGAAGGGCCGCAAGCACGTACTGCGCGTGATAAGCGAGATCCTGTCGTTCGAGCCGCGCTCGCCGCAGACCAATCTGGGATTGGGGCTGGATTTCCTGGGACGGATCGCGCGCCGGCGCGCGGTGGCCTTCTTGGTTTCGGACTTCCTCGCGCCGCCTTCGCAGTACGAGCGCTCGCTGCGCATCGCGGCCCGGCGGCATGACCTGGTTCCGGTGGCGGTGACCGATCCTCTGGAAGAGCAGCTACCACGGGTGGGCTTGCTGGAAGTGCAGGACCCGGAGAGCGGCGAGGTGGTGGTGTTCGACACCTCGGGGCCCGAAGGGAAGGTCTTTGCCGACCAGAGCCGCGCGGCCCGCGAGGCGCGCGAGGCCCTGTTTCGCCGCCTTTCTCTCGACGCCATCGCGGTACGCACCGACCGTCCTTACCTGCCTGCCCTGACTAGTTTCTTCGAGGCGCGGTCACGGAGGTTGCGGCATTGATCGAGTGGGTTCTGCTCGGCCTGCTGGCCGCCGCGCCGGCCGATGCCGGGGGCCACGCCAACGCGCTGCCGAGCGCGCCGCTCGCCCCGGCGCGCGTCGACGCGCCCACGGTGACCGCACGGGTGGACAAAGCGGAGGCCCACGTGGGCGATGCCCTGCACTTGTCCATCACGGCGGTCAGCCCCATTACCACGCCGGTCATCTTGCCCGAAAACATCGATCTGTCTCCCTTTGCCGAACTGGAGCGACGCCTGGAGGAAAAGGATCTGGGCGACGGCAAGATGCGCCGCGAATTCGTGCTCACCGTGGCGGCCTATCAGCCGGGCGCGCTGGAGATCCCCGCGGTTGAGGTGACCTACTTCGGCAAGGGCGGCGAGGTGCTGAGCGCGCGCACCCAGCCGGTCGCCGTCACCATCACCAGCCTGATCGCCAACGAACCCGAACCCAAGCTGAAGGAGAACGCTGGCCCGGTGCCGGTGATTCAGCGCGATTATCTCTATGCCTACATCGCGGGAGGCCTGGCAGCGGCCGGATTGGGCGCTGCGCTGGCTCTCATCATCCGCCGCCGCCTGCGCGCGCGCGCGGCGCATCGCCCAGCGCCTCCGCCGCGGCCCGCGCACGAGCTGGCGCTGGAACGTCTCGATCGCTTGGGCGCGCTCCTCGGAACCAGCGAGGATTTGCGGCCCTTCATCTTCGAGTTGTCCGAGATCATCCGCGAATACCTCGGCGCTCGCTTTGCCTTCGACTCGCTGGAGCTGACCACCGAAGAGCTGGTGCTGAAACTGCGCCGACGGGTTCCCATCCAGGAGATGCGCGGCTTCGTGCTCGGCGAGGTGGAAGGGTGGCTGGCGGGCTGTGACTTGGTGAAGTTCGCAAAGGTCGCGCCCTCGATGGCCGAGGCGCGCGGAGCACTGGAAACCGGGATTCGCATGGTGGAGTCGACGCGCCCACGACCCGAGCCGCCGGTCCCGGTAGCCGGCGCCGCGAGCACCGCGGCGGAGGCGCCCCATGGCTGAGCGCCGGGAGCAGGCGCGAGCAGCGCGCGGAACGATTCCCTACTCGTTGCTGGCTGCCGTTTTCGTGCCGGCAGGATTGATCTATCTCTGGTGGTTTCGTTCGCTCGAACTGGTCCGCTTTGCTCACCCGGCCGCCCTCGGGTTGATCCCACTGGCCGTAGCTCTGGTGATCTGGGCCAGCATCAGGCGTGCGCCGTCACGCCACCCTGTGTTGGTCTACTCGCGGGCAGGCGAGCTGCGCCTCTTGCAGCGCGGATGGGCGGCGCGGCTCGCCGATCTTCCCGTGGTGCTGCGCCTTTTCATCGTGGTCGCGGCTGGGTTGGCGCTGGCGCGGCCGCAGACCTCGCAGAAGGACGACGATCTCGAGCTGGAAGGCATCGACATCGTGGTCACCCTCGACATGTCCGGCTCCATGGAGGAAACCGATCTGCAGCCCAATCGTCTGGAGGCGGCCAAGGCCGTGATCCAAGACTTCGTCACCCGCCGGCGTGGGGATCGCATCGGGCTGGTGATCTTTGGCCGCGAGGCCTACACCTACACGCCGCTCACCCTCGACCATGGCACCTTTTTGCGCATGCTGGCCGAGTTGCAGCCAGGCATCGTGGATGGACGCGGCACCGCCATCGGCAACGGGCTGGGTGTGGCGCTCGCGCGGCTGCGCAAGTCCGACGCCAAGTCCAAGGTCGTCATCCTGCTCACCGATGGCGACAACAACTCGGGCAACATCTCGCCGCTGCAGGCCGCCAGTTTTGCCCAGAAAATGGGGGTCAAGATCTATACGATTTTGGCTGGCGCCCACGACAGCAGCCGCGAGGCCGACGACGCGAACCCGCAGCAGCAGCGCTACCCAGTCAATCCCAAGTTGCTGGAACAGATCGCGGGGATGACCGGCGGCTCGCCCTATCTGGCCACCGACACGCGCTCGCTGGCGCGACGATTCCAGAACATCCTCGAAGAACTCGAGAAGTCGCGCATCCGCGACCGCGGCGTGCTCTACGCTGAGCTCTATCCGCGTTTTCTCTGGCCGGCCTTCGCGGCCTTGCTGCTGGAGATCGCCTTGCGCCTATCTCGCCTGCGGAGGCTACCGTGAATCGCGTGGGGAGCCCGCCGGCTTTGCCGGCGGCGCACCATCGCGGGAGGGTTTGGGAACCCTTTGAGGGTTCCCATTTCAATGCCCTATGCGCATAGCCAACCCGCACCTGCTCTGGCTTCTCCTGGCGGCTCCCGCCGTGGTGCTGGCCTATGCCATTGCCTTTGCCCGGCGGCGCCGCTTGCTCAACCGGCTGGGCCAGCCGGCGCTCATCGCGCGCATGGCAGCCACCGTGTCGGTGCCGCGCAAGGTGCTGCGCGCAGCCCTGCTGGTGTCGGCGGTTGCGCTCTTGGCCCTGGCCTTGGCGCGGCCGCAAGCGGGCGGCAGGGCACGTCTAGAAAAGCAGCGTGGCCTCGACCTGGTGGTGGCGCTGGACTTTTCCAAGTCCATGTTGGCCAAGGACATCTATCCCTCGCGCCTGGAGCGCGCCAAGCGCGAGTTGGAAAGGCTGATGGACCGGCTGGCTGGCGATCGCATCGGGCTGGTGGCCTTTGCCGGCGAGACCCTGACCTACCCGCCCACCACTGACTACGCCGCGGTCAAGCTCTTCTGGCGCGACATGACCCCTTCGGACATTCCCGTGGGCGGCACCGCCATCGGCCGCGCGCTCAATGCGGGGTTGGATATGTTGAAGCGCTTGCGCGCACGTGGCGGCGAGACGCGTGGACAGGCGATTCTGCTGCTCACCGACGGAGAGGACACGGAAAGTGAACCCATGGAGATGGCCGACGAGGCGGCCAAGCTCGGGGTCAAGGTCTTTGCCGTGGGCATCGGGTCGCGCTCGGGCGAGCTGGTCCCCGAAGTCAATGAAGAGGGCCAGGCCCAGGGCTACATCAAGGATCGCGAGGGCAAGTACGTCACCTCGCGGCTGAGCGAGGATCTGCTTTCCAGGATCGCGGCGCGCACCGGTGGCGAATACCTGCGCGCCGATGCCCGCCACTTCGGCGTGGAGGCGATCGAAGCCGCACTTGCCGGGCTGAAGCGCACGGAGAACGAAGCCCGCCTGGTCAAGCGCTACGACGAGGTCTGCGAGTATTTGCTCTTGCCCGCGTTTCTGATCCTGGTTGGCGAGGCGTGCCTGAACGAACGCCGCAGGAGGAAGGCATGAGGGTGAAGTGGACCGCTGCGCGGGGTTTGACAGCGGTCGCCGCGTTGCTGCCGCTGCTCGCTGCGTGGAATCCTCTGCAGCGTCCCAACCGCGCAGTCACCGACGGGAACGCTAGCCTGCAGAAGGGCAAGGCAGAGGAGGCGCTGGCCCACTATGATCAAGCGGTCGCGGCGCTGCCGGCTGACCCGGCGGTGCACTACAATCGCGGCACCGCCCTGGCTGCGCTGTCCCGCTACGAAGAGGCCATCGCCGAGCTGATGCGGGCCACTGAGAGCAAATCCCCGTCGCTCAAGGCGTCGGCCTTCTACAACCTGGGCAACAGCTACTTTCAGGCCGGGCGCTACGCGGATGCCATCGCCGCCTACAAGCGCTCGCTGGGCCTGGAGCCCGGCGACATGCGCGCCAAGTGGAACCTAGAGCTGGCTCTGCAAAAGAAGCAGGACGAAGACAAGAAGAAGCAGGAGCAGCAGGACAAGGACAACAAACCGGACGACCAGAAGAAGCAAGACAAGGACAAGGACGACCAGAAGAAGCAGGACAAAGACAAGAAACCGGACGAGAAGAAGCAGGAACCAGATGCAGGCGCGCCCAAGCAAGAGCCGCCCAAGCCGCCGCAAGGACAGGACGCTGGAGCCCAGCCCCCGCCGCAAGAAGAACCGGCTGCCCAACCCAAGGATGACAAAGCGCCCGAAATGAGCGAGATCGATGCGGTGTTGGACAGCCTGGAGCGAAGCCCCAAGGACCTGGAGAAGATGCGCGCCCGTCTGCGCGCCGTGCGCCGCGCGCCACCGGCCAAGGATTGGTAGCGATGCGGATCGTATCGATCGTCGGGCTGATGATCGCGATCGCCGCAGGCAACGCCAGTGCCGCCGAGCCGAGCTTCGTCGCGCGCGTGGACCGCACCCAGGTCGGGGTGGGCGAGTCGTTCACCCTGGAGATTACCTTGTCGGTCGAAGGCGGCCGGGTGGACGGCTATCGCCCGCCGGACTTGCGCGGCCTGCGCATCCTATCGGAGCGACCGAGCCAGTCCACCCAGATGCAGATGGGCGTCGGCGGCACCTTCGTGCGCCAGGTGTACGGCTGGCACTACGAGGTGTTGACGCTCGACCGGGGCACCTTCAACGTGGGTCCGGCGCGCGTGCGCGTGGATGGTCAGGAGCTGCGCACGGAGAAGATCGCCATCACCGTGGTTGACGCCGCCCAAGCCCCGCCCGCCCGGCGGCCCGGCTTTGGTTTTCCGCGCGGCATTCCCAATCCCGGCCTGCCTTTCCCCGGTCTGGGCGTGGGGGACGATACCCCGCCGGCTGAGACACAGCCGGGCCGTGGCCGGCGCAACTTTCTCCGTGTCCAAGCCAACAAGATCAAGGCCTACGTCGGCGACGAGATTACGGTGGAATGGTTTCTCTATCTCACCGAGCGGCAGGACAAGTACGGCGCCACTGCCGAGCCGCGCACCGACGGATTTTGGGTCGAGGATCGGACGCCTGCCAACCCACACGCCGGGCTTTCGATGACCGAGCAGTCCTACGAGGGACGCACCTACCTGGTCGCCCCGCTGATGAAGAAGGCGCTCTTCCCGCTGCATCCCGGGCGCTTGACCATTAGCCCGCTCGAATCCGAGATCTCGCGCGTCGACTTCTTCGGCGCAACCCTGCGCACCGAGCGCCTGAAGACCGAGCCGTTGACCATCGAGGTCCTGCCGCTACCGACTGCGGGCCAGCCGCCCAAGTTCGATACCTCGGCGGTGGGCCACTTCAACCTGCACGCCGAGGTAGATCGCGATCGGGTCAACCTGGGCGAGGCGGTCACGCTCAAGCTGGCCATCAGCGGCCAAGGCAATCTGCGCAAGCTGGCCGCGCCGGCCCTGCCGCGCCTGGAGGGCTGGAAGGCCTATGAGCCCAAGGTGTCGGTGACCCTTGACCCGGGCGAGCGGGTGGCGGGCACCAAGGTGGTGGAGTACCTGCTCTTGCCCGAGCGAGCGGGCGTGACGACCATTCCGCCGTTCAGCTTGGCCTTCTTCGATCCTGAACTCGGCAGCTACGGCAGCGAGAAGAGCAATCCTCTGCGCATCGAGGTGAGCGCGGAGGGCGCGCAGGCGGCCGGGGCGCGGCCGGCGAGCGCGGCCACGGGAACCGTGGCTGCGGGTTCGGTTCCCGCCACGCCCGGGGGTGAGAATGTCCTCGCGCTCGACATCCGGCCCCTGCGCAACCGCCCCACCCTGCGCCGTGATCTGGGCACGAGTTTCTATCAGTCGCGCGGCCTGCTGGGCGTGGTCGCGGTGCCGCCTCTGGCGCTGGCTCTCACTGCTTTCGTCGCGTTCGCGCGCGAGCGCCTGAGCAAGGAAACCGAGGGCACGCGGCGGCGCAAGCTGCGCCGGCTGGCGCGGCGGCGCCTGCGCACCGCCGAGGCCAATCTCCGGGAAGGCCGGCTGGCGCAAGCCTTCGGCGAGATCGAACGGGTGCTGCGCGAGTTTCTCACCGGAAAACTGGGCACCCAGATCGCGGGCCTGTCGTGGGACGAGCTGCGCTCTACCCTGGCGCAGGCTGGTTTGGCGCCGGCGCTGGTGGATGCCACGCTCGCCGCGCTGGAGGATTGCGACCGTGCCCGCTTTTCCCCGGGGAGCCTGTCGGTGGAGGAGGTGCGCGCCACCCGGGACCGCGCCAGCGAGATCATCCTGCAGATCGAAAAGGCGCGCTTGCGACCGGTTTCATCGCCGGAGGTGCGCTCATGAAAGCAGGCATCCGGCGGGTGGGAGCCTGGCTCGCCCTTGCCCTCATGCTGGTGCTTCCTGCGCGGGCAGCGCGCGCCGACCTGCTCGACGAGGCGTGGAAGCGCGGCAACGACGCCTACTTTCGCGGTGACCTCGCCGGCGCCATCGCCGCCTACGAACAGCTCGACCGCCAGAATGTGGTGTCGCGCGATCTCTACTACAACCTGGGCGTCGCCCACTTCCGCCAGGGCAACCTGGGACGCGCCATCTGGGCGTTCGAGCGCACCCTGGGAGTGGATCCGGAGGACGAAGACGCGCGCTTCAACCTGGCCCAGGCGCGCAAACTGGCCGAACGCCGCGTGCTCGACAAGATCGAAAGTGCGGAACGCGAGGCTTTGTGGATTCGCGTCGCCACGTTCTTCACTGCTTCGACTGAGACCTGGCTCTTCCTTGGGCTGTACCTCGGGTGCTTTGTCCTCCTTTTCCTGCGTCGGCGCGCAGCCGACGACTCACGCGCCGCCTTGACCGCAGGGGCAGCCATCTTGGGCGCGGGCGCGCTGCTGGCGGGCGTCCTGCTGCTCGGGCGCATGAACCTGGACCGCATTCCCTTTGGCATCGTGCTGCCCGACATGGTGGCGGTCAAGGAAGGCGCGGATGCCGGGTACCACACCAGCTTCGAAGTACACGCCGGCCTGCGCGTGCGCATGCTCGACCGCGATCAGGACTGGGTACGCGTGCGGCTGGCCAACGGACTGGAAGGCTGGCTGCGCGCTGAAGACGTGGGCCGGCTGTAGCGGGGGGCATGCAGCGCCACTTTTCCCGACGGCTTGCTTGGGCCACCGCCGAAAACGCCCTGGCCCGGGCTGAGGCCGCGGCACGCGCGTCGGGCCGGCCACTGCTGGACTTGACTGTCAGCAATCCCACCCAAGTGGGATTGTCGTATCCCACTGAGGAGATTGCGCGGGCTTTTGCCGACGCCGCAGCCAGTCCCTATCAGCCCGCGCCCTTCGGCTTGTCGGGTGCCCGCGCGGCGGTGGTGGCGGACTACGCCCGTCGCGGTGTCGGGTTGGACGTCAACCAGGTGGTACTCACTGCCAGCTCAAGTGAATCGTACGCGCTGCTGTTCAAGTTGCTGGGTGATCCAGGCCAAGGCGTGCTTTGTCCTGAGCCGAGCTATCCCCTGTTCGAGTACCTGGCCCGACTGGAGAATTTGATTCCGCGACCCTATCGGCTGCGCTTCGACGGGGGTTGGCACATCGACTTTCCCAGCCTGGATCTCGCCGAGGCCGCCGCCATCATCGTAGTCAGTCCCAACAACCCCACTGGGTCGTTTGTGTCAGGCGAGGATTTCGATCGTCTTGCCCAATTGGCCGCCGAACACGGACTGGCGCTGATTGTGGACGAGGTGTTTGCCGACTTCCCGCTTTCGCCAGCGGCTGGTGCAGTCACTGCGGTGGCGGGCCGGCCTTCGCCAGGGTTGGTGTTTTCTTTGGGGGGACTGTCCAAGTCGTGCGGATTGCCCCACCTGAAACTGGGCTGGATAGCGGCCACCGGTCCAGCCACACTGGTCAGCGATGCACTGGCGCGCTTGGAATTGATTGCCGACACGTACTTGTCAGTGGGAACGCCGGTTCAATTGGCCCTGCCTGGGCTGTTGCAGGCTGGTGCTGCGATTCGCCGCCAAATCCTGGAGCGCGTGCAGCGCAACCGGCGTGCCCTAGAACAGGCGCTGGGCGCGCATTCGCCCTGCACTCTTCTGCCCGCTGAGGCTGGCTGGGCCGCCATCCTGCGCGTGCCGGAAGTCATGAGCGACGAGGCATGGGCCAGCACACTGCTGGAGCAAGACGGGGTTTTGGTTCAACCCGGCTACTTCTTCGATATGGCCATGGGCGCCACCCTAGTGCTCAGCCTGATTGTGCAAGAGCAAGTCTTCGCCGAGGGTGTGGCGCGCCTATTGGCGCACGTGGCGCGAGGTGGTCTGCCAATCGTCTGACGACCGGTGCGGGGGAAAGATGAAGCTCATCGCCCTGGTCCAGGACGCCGAGAGCATCGCGCGCTACCTGCGCCATCTG
>PMBS01000104.1 GCA_003153015.1 Myxococcales bacterium | reverse complement strand
CTGATCTTGGTGGCCTGGTTAGCGCCCGTCCGCCACATCTGATCGTACGGCACCAGGCCGCCCCAGATTGGCCGGCCTTTGACCGCCGGGCTGCTGTAGTCGACCGACACCTCGGTCAGCCCAATCACCTGGGACACCTTGGCCGAAGGACTGGGACGGGGCAGATCGAGCTGAGACATGGCCACAGAAGATACCAGAGAGACCGACACACCAACCACAGCGGCGAAAGCAACACGATCGATCCTGAACATGGGAACACGCTCCTTCCACGTCGTCGCCGAATCACAAGGCGTCGACTGCATGGGATCTAGCACAGCCAGGTGCGGGAGCACTCACCAGCTACCGGTTGGCGAACCAATCGCGTTTTCAGGACACCACGGGTACTTGCCCTCCACGGCCAGGCAGTGCTAGTCGGAGGGACGTGACCACCATCTCGGTTCCGCTCGGCCAAAGGAGCTACCAGGTCTGCATCGCGCCCGCGGGTGTGGCGGAAATGGCGCAAGAGATCGCCGCGGCACTGGGCAAGCCCACCGGGGTGGCCGTGCTGGTGGATAGCCGCCTAGGCCAGCTATCGCCGCGGGTGCAGCCGCTGGTCGAGGCATTGGCAGCACGCCTGCCCGGCGTCCAGCGCCTGGATCTGCCGGCCGGCGAATCGTGCAAGACTCTGGCCGCCATCGAGCGCACCTGTGGTTGGTTGGCCGGCGGCGGCTATGATCGGGGTGCTGCTCTGGTGGGAATCGGGGGCGGTGCCACCAGCGACCATGCTGGCTTTGCCGCTGCCATCTACCTGCGCGGGATCGCGTACGCCACCTGCCCCACCACCCTTTTGGCCATGGTGGACGCTTCGGTGGGCGGGAAGACCGGGGTGGACATTGCCGCCGGCAAGAACCTGGTCGGCGCCTTTCACCAGCCGCGGGCTGTGGTGGCCGATCTTGGGTTCCTCGATTCGTTGCCCGCGCGCGAATTCGCGGCCGGGATGGCCGAGGTGGTCAAGGCTGGGCTCATCGCCGACGCAGCCCTGCTCGACATGCTGGAGGCGCATGCGGCCATGCCGGCGGCGGTACTGGCGAAGGTCATCGAATCCGCGGTGCGGGTCAAGGTGGAGGTGGTGGCCGCTGACGAGCGCGAGAGCGGTCGGCGCGCGATTCTCAATTTCGGCCACACGGTTGGCCACGCCATCGAAGCCGCGTCCGGTTTCCAACTCTTGCACGGCGAGGCCGTCTCGCTTGGAATGGTTGCTGCACTGGCGTTGGGCACCGCCCGCGGCGTGACCGAGCCCGGGTTGTTGCCGCGCATGACAGCCTTGCTGGCGCGCCTCGGGCTGCCGGTGGATGTGAAGCAACGGCTTGCCGCGGACGTGCTCGATCGCATGGAAGTCGACAAGAAGCGCGTATCGGGCTCTGTCCGCTTTGTCCTTGTCCCGCGTCCAGGCCAGGCCATCATCGAAGCCATCGCCCTGGACGAGCTCAAGCGGGAGCTTCTTGCCGCGGTGTAGAGGGCTAGCCTTCCGCACCCCTGATTGCGGCTTTGCACGAAAAGTATGCATCTTGCCTACATGTAGTATAATGACTTCATGACGCTGCGCGATTACAGAAAGGTCTTTCCCATCGGCCTGTTGCTTCTGACAGCTCTTGGCTGCGCCACGACCGAGACCGAAACCTGGCAAGTCCGGCCGCCGGTTGTGCGCGCGTCGTCGAGCGGTCCGCCGCCAGGGCTATTTGGCCGCAGGCGGCGGGCATGGACCGAGCACTCGAACACCGCGGTGGGCGTGGTGGAGCGGTCGCTGCACGAGCGCGGGATCCGTTTCGGCACCGACGGTACGTCCGGCTCTCTCTATCAGTTCCTGCATGCCCAGTATCCCGAAGTCCCGGCCAGCGAGGCGCGGCCCGGCGACGTGCTTTTCTTCGACATGGGCGATGGCTCAGGCTGTGGCGGTCACACGGGCTTGGTCGACCTGGTGGACAGCAGTGGCCGACTCGTGTTCCGCGAGTGGCGCGACGGGAGCGCCCGCCGCAGCTACCTTCATCCTGGTCAGCCGCGCACTCGGCGCGATGGTGCGCTGATATTGAACACCTTCTTGCGGGTAAAGCTGCCTGACGATTCGCCGTCTACTCACTATTTCGCCGGTGAACTGCTGTGTGGGGTGGTGCGGCCGCAATCGTAAAAAACTTGCCCTTGCTCTCAGGCGGAGCTATCCACGAGGGATGAGCGTCGAGGTCGAGCGAGCCACGGTAAAATGTAACGCTTGTGGTGCCCACGTCACGGAGCTGCGTCGGGGTCGGTGCTGGGCTTGCTACATGAAATGGGCCGAGATGCGGCCGGTCCCGCGCGGTGCTAGCTGCGTCTTGTGTACCGATCGCCGTCGCGAGCATCTGCGCCTGGTCGAGTTCGGCGGGCGCTCGGTTTCTCTCTGTCACCTATGCGCCGCGCGTCTGCACAAGATGGCCGATGTCCCGCTGACCCTGGAGGAGCTGCGCTCCGCGCTTCGTCGCGACCGCCGTGAGCTTGAGCGTCGCGGGGAAGGTCGCGATCGGCGCGTCTTCCCGCGTGAAAGGCGCGTCGGCGATCGGCGTTCGCCGCCGCGGGATGCGGAACGCGATGCAAGCGGCGCCAGCGCGGGGTTGCCCGACTTCGGCGACCTGGAAATCGTCATCGGGGACGACGACATCGAGGAAATCGAACAGACTCTGGTGCGCGAAAATCCCCTGAAGTAGGTACGGCTTCTTGGGAAAGGCGGGGCCAGCGCAGATCGGCCAGCGTGGGGGTGAGCGGTAGCGGTAGCGACCAGCGTACTGCGGGCTGCGTGAGCGACCCGCGGCCCGCTTTCCGCCTTCTGCGCAACGCCCACGGACTCGCTCACGCCCTCGCCCGCGCGACCCGCGGTCCGCAATCCGCGGCCCGGCCTATCCCGGGGCCCCGAATCTCCCGACAGACTCCGGCTATCGCCCGGGCAGCTCGATCTTCCATTCACGGCCTTCGCGCACCAGCCACAGGGCGTGCCGATCGCCGGTCGATGAGTAGACCTCGACCTCGGCGCTGTCCCGGTCGCGGCGCAGAAGGCGCGTCCCGGACGGCTCCCAGGCCGGCGGCGCCCAGCCCACAGACAGGAAGTCCTCGGCCTTCATCATCATGCGGCCGCTCAAACGACGACTGGCGCTTTGCAGGGCTTCGATGCGCGCCCGGGTGGCAGGCCCCAGGCGTTGGAGCACGCTGCCGCGGTCGCTGACACGAGCTGCGGCGATGAACAGACGCACAGCTCCCTCGGGGTTCTCCGGTCCATCGCCCCCGGAACAGCCGGCGAGCAGCAGGAACACAATCCATGGCGCCGCTCGTACCAGCAAGGGGTTTCAGTCCTTGGGACCCGCGACGCCCAGGCGCTGGCGCACGCGCACCATTGTTTCCGCGGCCACTGCGCGTGCCCGCCGCGCGCCCTCGGCCAAGATGGTGTCAACCGCCTGCGGCGTTGCCAGAAGTTCCTCGCGTCGCGCGCGGATACGGTGCAGGTCCGCCTTCACCCCCTCGAAGAGCCACTTCTTGCAGTCGATGCAGCCGATGCCGGCAGTCGTGCACCCCGTCCGCACCTCGGCCTGCCGCTCAGCCGAAGAAAAGAACCTGTGCAAGGTGAAGATGTTGCACTTATCGGGATCGCCGGGATCCGTGCGCCGCACGCGCGCGGGATCGGTCGCGGCGGTGCGCAGCTTGCCCCACGCCGATTCGTCGTTTTCGCGCAGGGAAATGGTGTTGCCCAGGCTCTTCGACATCTTGGCCTGACCGTCCAGGCCGAGGATCTTCGGCGTAGAAGAGAAGAGGGCTTCTGGCTCGGCGAAGGTTTGGCCAAAACGCGCGTTCCACTTGCGCACGATCTCGCGCGCCAGCTCCAGGTGTTGGCGCTGGTCCTCGCCCACCGGCACGCGCGTGGCCCCATAAATGAGGATGTCCGCGGCCTGCAGGACAGGGTAGGTGAGGATCCCGGCGTTGATGTTGTCCGGGTTTTTCTCAGACTTCTCCTTGAACTGGGTCATGCGCCCGAGCTCGCCGTGAGGCGTGACCGCGGAAAGCGCCCAGGCCAATTCCGTGTGCTCGGGAACGGCAGACTGCACGAAGAGAGTCGACCGCGCAGGATCGATACCGCAGGCAAGCAGATCCGTGGCCATATCGCGCACCCGGCGGGGCATTTCAGCGGGTTCGAATGGCTGGGTGATGGCGTGGTAGTCCACCACGCAGAAGAAGCAGCGGTAGCTGTCCTGGAGCGCGACCCAGTTGCGCACGGCGCCCAGGTAGTTTCCAAGGTGCAGCTCGCCCGAGGGCTGGATACCGGAAAATATGGTTTCGCGCGCTGTCGAGGGGGCCATGGTTCACGCCGGTTGTAGTCGGCGTCGCCCTGACGGTCAAGGGCAGGAAGCAGCACCGCTGTCGCGGCGGTTGCTCCTGGGTGAATACAGGACTACCGTGGTAAGTCACACATTAGGAGGACAGCATGAAGCGCGTCGCACCCTGGTTGCCTATTCTGGCCGGTCTGGTTTGGGCCGGATGTTACCCCGCCACCGTGGGCGTGACCGTTCCGCTGGGGCCAGCCTATGAAGAACCGCCGCCGCCGCTCGCTCCGCCTCCTCCGCCCATGGTGGAAGAGCAGGTGTACGTGGCCAACCAGCCGCCCCCGCTGGTGGCGGAGTACCCGCCGCTTGCACCTGGTCCGGGCTACACCTGGGTCGCGGGCTATTGGGACTGGACGGGCCAGGATTGGTACTGGGTTGGTGGCTCTTGGACGCCAGTGCGTCCCGGCTACTTCTACGTGGCGCCCAGCTACGTGATTATCGGCGGGCGTCCCGTCTACCAGCGTGGCTACTGGCATGACCACCAGGGTCGCCGCGACTATTACTACGCGCGACCGGCCCCCATGTATCACGGGTCCTCGCAGCCAGGTCGTCCTTGGGGCGGTCCGGCGCTGGCGCCTGGTCATCACCCCGAGGGCGTGCATGGCGGTCCACCGCTGGCACCTGGTCATCACCCCGAGGGAGTGTATGGCGGTCCACCGCCCGGGCCAGGGCATCCGGGCATGCAGGGCGGCCCCGCGCCCGGCGCGCCCCATCCGGGCTGGCGAGGCAACCCTCCCGGCGCGTCGACAACGGCGGCTGGAATAGCGCCCTCGGTGCACGGTAGTCCTCCCGGCGCGTCGTCAACGGCCGGCGCGATAGCGCCGCATGCTCCGGGTGCGCCTGCCCCAGCCGCATCCCCACCCCAGCAGCCTGGCCTTCTTCACTCGCACGGGCCGACAGCGGGCCCGGCTCCGGCCCCCAACCAGATGCACGGCCAACCCGCCCCCAACCAGATGCGCTCCGCGCCCAACCAGGTGCGCAGCCAACCCGCCCCCAGCCCGCGGCCTGCGGCCGCCTCGCCCGCGCCTCGTCGACTCCCGAACAAGAAGTAGCGCGGCTACAACACGTACTGTGAAAGATCCTCGTCCTTGAGGATCCCTTGCAGCCGTTCGCGCACGTAGGCAGCGGTGATTGGGATGGTGCGCTCGCCCAGCTCTGGCGCCTCGAAGGCCAGATCGTCGAGCAGGCGCTCCATCACGGTGTGCAAGCGGCGCGCGCCGATGTTCTCCATGCGGGCATTGACCTCGGCGGCCATGCGGGCGATCTCGGCGATCGCATCGGCCTGGATGTCGAGATGGATCTTCTCTGTCGCCAGCAGGGCGGTGTACTGTTTGGTCAGGGCGTTCTCGGGCTCGGTCAGGATGCGCACGAAGTCCGCGTCGGTCAGCGAGTCCAGCTCGACCCGAATGGGGAAGCGGCCCTGCAGTTCGGGTATGAGATCCTTGGGCTTGGCCACGTGGAAGGCGCCGGCCGCGATGAAGAGCACNNGTCTTGAGCGGGCCGTACTTGGTCGACACCGTGGATCCCTCGACGATGGGCAATAGATCGCGCTGCACGCCCTCGCGGGACACATCCGGCCCGCGACCGCCGGCCTCGCGGCCCGCCACCTTGTCCAGCTCGTCAATGAAGATGATGCCATCCTGCTCGGCGCGCCGAACCGCCTCCTTGGTGAGTCGTTCCATGTCGATGAGCTTGGCGGCTTCTTCCTCGGTCAAAGCTTCCAGCGCCTCAGGAATGGTCAGGCGGCGGCGCTTGGTGCGCTTGGACTGCGGGAACATGGACTGCAGGTTGAGAACCATCTCCTCCATGCCGGTGCCGGAAAACACGTCGATGAACGACTGGGGCGTGTCGCTGGTGTCGATCTCGACCGACTTGTCGTTGAGCTTGCCCTCGTGCAGGAGCAGGCGCAGGTTCTCGCGCGTGCTGGTGTCGGCTGCGGGCGCGGCTGGAACCTCGGGCGCCGGGGGCGCGCCCGCCAGCGATCCCAGGGGCGTGCGCCCCGGCCGCGCCGGCGGTAGCAGCACGTCGAGCAGGCGCTCCTCGGCGTTCTCGCGGGCGCGCGGCCGCAGACGCTCGCGCTCCTCGTCGCGCAACATCGACACCGCGGTCTCCGCCAGGTCGCGCACCATGGAATCCACGTCGCGGCCCACGTAGCCCACCTCGGTGAACTTGGACGCCTCAACCTTCACGAAGGGCGCGCCCGCAAGCTTGGCCAGGCGGCGCGCGATCTCGGTCTTGCCCACGCCGGTGGGTCCGATGAGCATGATGTTCTTGGGCGAGATCTCATCGCGCATGGGCGGCGGCACCTGCTGCCGGCGCCAGCGATTGCGCAGGGCCACCGCCACGGCGCGCTTGGCCTCGCGCTGGCCCACGATGTAGCGATCGAGTTCCTCGACGATGGCCCGTGGGGTGAGCGCCTCGGGACGTTTTTGCGGACTGGCCATCGGCTACAACTCCTCGAACGTCTGGTTGGTGTTGGTGTAGATGCAGATGTCGGCGGCGATGCGCAGGCTGCGCTCGGCGATCTCGCGCGCCGAGAGCTGCGTGTCGGCCAGCAGGGCGCGCGCTGCCGCCACCGCGTAGGGACCGCCCGAGCCCACCGCGGCGGCGTCGCAGTCTGGTTCGATGATGTCGCCGGTGCCCGAAAGCATCAGGATCTTCTCTCGATCGGCCACCAGCAACAGCGCCTCCAGGCGGCGCAACACGCGATCCGTGCGCCAGTCTTTGGCCAGCTCGACCGAGGCGCGCAGCAGGTTTCCATTTGCCTCCTTGAGCTTGGTTTCGAATTTCTCGAACAGGGTCAGCCCGTCGGCGGCTGAGCCGGCAAAACCGGCTAGGATGCGCCCCTCGTCCAGGCGCCGGAGCTTGCGCGCCGTCGCCTTGACCACAGTCTGTCCCAGGGTGACCTGCCCGTCGCCGCCCATCACGACCTTGCCGTTGCGGCGCACGGCCAGGACGGTCGTGGAGCGGATTTTCCTTTGCCTCATGGAACCCAGCCTAGCGCGTTTTCAGCAGGGCGCGAGGGTGGGAGCGATCGTAGACCGCCATCAGGTGGTCGATGTCGACTTGAGCATAGCGCTGGGTGGTGCGCAGGCTGGCGTGGCCGAGCAGTTCCTGGATGGAGCGAAGATCGGCGCCTTCGCCTAGGAGGTGGGTGGCGAAGCTGTGGCGCAAGGCATGGGGCGATACGCGACGAACGCCGGTGTGAAGCTCGCGCCGATCCAGCTTGCGGCGCGCCTCGCGATCGCACAAACGGCGGCCTCGCCGCGACAGGAACAGGGCTTCGCTATCGACTGACCCGGCCGCGTGGCCCGCGAGCGGGGTGGCACGCAATGGCAGGTAGGATTGAATGGCATCCCAGCCCTTGGACCCAAGCGGCACGATACGGTCCTTGCGGCCCTTGCCCTGGCGAACCGTGATGCGCGCGCCAGCGCCATCTGGTACCACGTCGCCCAGATCCAGATTGCAGGCCTCCGAGATGCGCAGGCCCGCGCCGTACAGCACCTCCAAGAGCGCCTGGTCACGCGCCTGCTCGGTGGCCTGGACGGCGCCGTCACCCGCCGATTCAAGCAAACGCGAGGCCTCGTCTTTGCCCAGGAAGGCGGGCAGGTGGGGCCGGCGCTTGGGCCCGCGCAGGCCCGCCAGGGGACTGCCTGCAAGCAGTTTGCGTCGCACCAGCAGGCGAAAGAAGGTCTTCATTGCCGACAGCTTGCGGCCCACGGTGGCGGGATCGTTGCGGCCGTGCAGACTGGCCAGATACGAGCGGCAGACCGCGGTCGAGAGATCCGCAGGGGTCAGGGCTTGCGCCGCATCCTTGTCTTGCAAGCTGCGGGCGTGGGCGAACAGCTCTTCGAGATCGTTCAGGTAGGCCCGCAGGGTGTGGGCCGACGAGCGTCTCTCGCTGCCCAGGTGCTGGCGAAAAAGCTCGAGCAGCGGTTCCATCCTTCGCGATCCTAGCCCCATCCCAACCGGCGCGCGAATTACTGAGAATCTGACATGGGAACCCTGAAAGGGTTCGCTCCGCCCTTCGGCCCCCCCACCTGCCACCCCCACCCCGCTCGCTTCGCTCGGCCTCGCCATACCCTCCCGCGATGGTGCGCCGCCGGCGACGAGGGCGCGCGCAAAGCGCGCGGGGTGGGCAGGGTGGCGGGCCGTCCCGAAGTCCCCGAAGGGGGAGCCGGCGGGCTCCCCACGCGACTAGGCCTTGCCCACGAACATGGTAGCCTGAGGTTGGCACAGCCCATGGCTTCAACTCCCCGCGATTTCCAGAGCGCCGATCGGCTCGATACTCACCGCAAGGCGCTCTACATCAACCTGGACGAGCGTCGCTATGGGACCTTTGCCGAGATCGGAGCAGGTCAGGAGGTGGCGCGCTGGTTCTTCCGGGTGGGTGGCGCGGCGGGGACCATCGCCAAGAGCACCTCCGCGTACGACATGGCGGTCAGCGACGCGATCTACGGCCATGCCGAGCGCTACGTTTCGCGCGAGCGGCTGCAACGCATGCTCGACTACGAGCATGAGAAGAACCTGACGCGCCTGAATGCGGCCCGCGGCGACACCACGGCGTTCTTCGTGTTCGCCGACACGGTGGCGGCCAAGAGCTTTCGCAACGACAAAGACTGCCACGGCTGGATGGGGCTCAAATTCCAAAGTCGTCCTCGCGACCAGGAGAGCCAGATCGTGCTGCATGTGCGCATGCTGGACGGGGAAGCTCAGCTCCAGCAGGAGGCGCTGGGCGTGGTGGGCGTGAACCTGCTCTACGGTGCTTTCTTTCTCCACCACGAACCTGAGCTCTTGGTCGAGTCGTTGCTCGACAACCTGTCCACCCAGCGCATCGAAATCGACATGATCGAATTCTCGGGCATCGAGTTTCGTCCCGTCGACAACCGCCTCATGAGCCTGAAGCTGGTGCAGCTCGGGCTGTCGCAAGCGGCCATGTTCAGCG
The DNA here is from genome assembly GCA_003153015.1 of Myxococcales bacterium. Taxonomy (GTDB): domain Bacteria; phylum Myxococcota_A; class Polyangia; order Fen-1088; family Fen-1088; genus Fen-1137. The sequence goes on along the minus strand of PMBS01000104.1, from coordinate 7,603 downwards.
CCAACGGCGAGGTGTTGCAGCCCAGCGAGGTCTTGCACAAGAAGCCGGTGCTGGTCGAGCGCGGCACCTTTCGCCCCGTGACCAAGGTCAACATCGACATGTTGGATTGCGCGCGCGCCACCTTCGCCAAGGCCTTGGGCGAGCCCGATGGCACCATTGTCGAGCTGGCGGAGATCACCATGCGCAATCTCCTCACCGAGGAGGGTGAAATCGATCCGCGGGATTTCCTGGCGCGCGCCGATGTGCTGGCGGCCGCGGGCAAGACGGTGCTCATCTCGGACTACTTCGAGTACTACCGCCTGGCCACCTACCTGCGCCGCTGTACCCCGGAGGCCATCGCCATCGTCTTGGGCGCGGGCAGTCTGATCCCGCTGCTCGACGAGAAGTACTACGCAAGTCTCGGCGGCGGCATCCTGGAGGCGTTCGGCCAGCTCTTCCAAAAGAACCTGACGGTGTACGTGTATCCCTGGCTCGACCCGTCCAGCAAAAAGGTCAATACCGTGTCGAACTTGGAGGTGGCCACCGAGCTGCGCAAGCTCTTCGGATATCTGGTTGAGCGTGGCTCGATCGTGCAACTGGAGAACTACAATCCGCAGCTCCTCCACATCTTCACACCCGAGGTGCTCCGCCGCATCAAGGAAGGCGACGCGAGCTGGGAGGACATGGTGCCGCCGGAAATCGCCGAGGTCATCAAGCGGCGTGGGTTCTTCGACTACCGGCCCGGTTCGTCTTGAAATATCATCGGCGCTCGACGATCCTTGCACCCCAGCCCACGCAATGTCCGACCTGCCACCGCTTGACCAGCCCGCTGCCAGCATCCTCGACCTGATCGGCCGTACGCCGATGGTGGAGATTCGCCGGCTCAACCCCAACCCGCGAGTGAAGATTCTCGCCAAGCTGGAGGGCTTCAACCCCACCGGCAGCATCAAGGACCGCATCGCGCTCAAGATGATCGAGCAAGCCGAGCGCGAGGGTGATCTGGTACCCGGCAAGACCATCCTGGAGCCGACCAGCGGCAACACCGGCATCGCGCTGGCCATGATTGCTGCGGTCAAAGGCTACGCGCTCATGATCGTGATGAGTGAGGCGGTGTCTATTGAGCGCCGCAAGATGATCCAGGCCTTTGGCGCCGAGGTCACCCTCACCGACGCCGGGTTGGGCACCGACGGGGCCATCTTGAAAGCGCGCCAGCTTGTGCGCGAGTTCCCCGATAAGTACTTCATGCCCGATCAGTTCTCTAACCACTACAACCAGCTGGCCCATTACGAGACCACGGCGCAGGAGATCCTGGCCCAAACCGGCGGCCGGCTCGACTACTTCGTCTCCGCGCTGGGGACCAGCGGCACGCTCATGGGCGTGGGCCTGGCGCTCAAGGAGAAGATGGCCAACGTCAAGATCGTCAGCGCCCATCCTGTGCGCGGCCACTACATCCAGGGCCTCAAGAACCTGGAAGAGGCCATCGTGCCCGCCATCTACTCGGCGGAAAATGTCGACCGGCACATCATGATTGAAAGCGAGGACGCCTTCGAACTGGCACGCCAGACCGCGCGGGCTGAGGGGATCCTTGTCGGCATGAGCAGCGGCGCAGCCCTTTTCGCCGCCCGCACTATCGCCCAGGAGATTGAGTCCGGTGTGATCGTGACCATCTTCCCGGATCGGGGCGAGAAGTACTTGAGCACTGATCTGTTCCGGGTCTGAGTCCCTGCCATAATCGACGGCAATCATGATCGACAGCGGCTTGCGGTGAAGGCCAGTCCGAACGCGATTCCGGCCAGCAGAAGCGACGGTGGTTCTGGGCTCCTGGACCAGCCGGGAATTCCCAGCGAAGGCCGCCTCGCCAGCCCACTCGCCGCCGCAGACGGGGTTCCCCGGCGGGGATCTACGCCGACCCGCCAAGTCGTCGTGGGCCAGCGCCGGTCCGCAGCCACCGCACGGGCACGGGATTGACGCGAGCCTTAATCAAGTGCCTGGCACCCCACCCGCGAGCCTTAATCAAGTGCCTGGCACCCCACCCGCCCGGGCACCCACCCGCGCGAGCCTTAATCAAGTGCCTGGCGCCCCGCCCGCCCGGGCACCCACCCGCGCGAGCCTTAATCAAGTGCCTGGCACCCCACCCGCGCACCCCACCCGCCCGGGCACCCACCCGCGCGAGCCTTAATCAAGTGCCTGGCACCCCACCCGCCCGGGCACCCACCCGCGCACCCCACCCGCGGCACCCCACCCACGAGCCTTGGTCAAGTGTCTGGCACCTCACCAGGGCACCCTCCCGCGAGCCTTGATCAAGTGTCTGGCACCTCACCAGGGGGCACCTCACCAGGGGGCACCTCACCAGGGGCACCTCACCACCGCATCTCACCACCGAACATGTCCCATCACGGCAAGTAGAAGCTTCTGACGATGCCCCTACATTGTCCTTCAAGCTGGGTTCTCAGAAAAAGCTACGAGGAGAAATCATGACACGAGGAGGAATTGTGATGACACGCTGGATGCTCCCCTCCATCTTGGGGCTGGCCCTTGGCGCATGCTCGATGGAAAGTGGCAGCATCGTGGACGCGGCAGGCCAGGGAGGCACGGTGGGCAGTGGGGGCGCAACCGAATCCGGAGGCACGACAGGAACCGGGGGCGCACCTGAAACAGGCGGCATGACGGGGAATGCCTCTGGTGGGGCCAGCTCGGCTGGCGGGATCGGCTCCGGCGGCGTGACTGCCTCCGGTGGTGTGACTACCTCGGGTGGCGCGACTGCCTCGGGTGGCGTGACGGCATCTGGCGGTGGAAGCGGCAGAGGAGGGACAGGCGCGGGCGGCAGGACGGGCACAGGCGGCGCGACAGGCACGGGCGGCGGTACGACGTCGAACGGCGGCGCGATGCCAAACGGCGGAGCGACGCCAAACGGCGGTGCGACGTCAAACGGCGGTGCGACGAGAATGGGCGGGGCCACAGGAGTGGGCGGTGCGACAGGAACCGGTGGTGCGATGCCAAACGGCGGTGCGACGAGAACGGGCGGGGCCACAGGAGTTGGTGGTGCGACAGGAACCGGCGGTGCGATGCCAAACGGCGGTGCGACGAGAACGGGCGGGGCCACAGGAGTGGGCGGTGCGACAGCGACCGGTGGTGCGACGATCGTCATCAACCCCGGCCAGTGCGACGCAACGACGACGCCGGTCGCCAGGCATGGCCAACTCAAAGTCGTAGGCAACAGAATCGTCAACCAGTGCGGCAGGCCTGTCCAGCTAGCGGGAATGTCGATGTACGACTGGTCGCAGCAGGGACGGCAGTTCTACAACGCAGACGCAGTCAAGAACCTTGCCGGGACAGGAACGGGACAAAAGAAGTGCGCGATACTTCGCGTTCCNNGCCAATGCCAACGCGACCAATGCGTCCGCGTTCTATGTGGAGCTGGCGAATGCCTACGGCAACACTCCCAATATCATCTATGAGCCCTGGAACGAGCCGACAACCACCTGGCCCACCATCAAGACCTATCACGAGACCGTTATCGCGGCAGTCCGACCCATTGACCCCGACAACATCTTCATGCTCGGCAACCCCCAATGGGACCAGCGCCCGGATCAAGCCTGTGCCTCCCCGATCACCGACGCGACGAACCTGGTCTACGTCTTCCACTTCTACGCGAATACCCATAAGCTCGCCGGCTTCCAGCCCAATATTGACAAATGTTTGAACGCAGGCTTTGCCGTCTTCGCGAGCGAGTACGGTGGAGTCTCATCCAATGGGAATGGCACCTTCAATGTGACGGAAATGAACAACTGGTGGACCTACATGGATAAGAACCTTATCGGTTCTACGAACTGGGCGGTCGAGACCAATGGGGAGACATCCTCTGTTTTCGTGAAGACTGCAAGCGCAACCGGCCCGTGGCCCGATTCCGATATCACAGACTCGGGCAACAATGTTTTTCCCTACATAGCGAAGACGTACGACCTCACGATGTCACAGTAACCACGTCCTGAGTCCACAACGATTGAGAGCAGGTACGCCGCGACCCTAACATCACCCTGACCGACGCCTCCCGCACCAACCGCGGCTTGCATCTGTTCAGGATCATCGACCACAAGCGCTACATCCACACCTCGACTGATTCCGGCGCTACTTGGAGCAAGAGAGGTCCATGGGGCTACTGGACCTCGGTCGCCTCGTCGACGGACGAAAACAAGCTCGCTGCCCTCACATCCGCTGGCCTGGTCTACACCTCGACGGACTCCGGGGTAACCTGGACCAAGCTGAGCGGCGGCGGTCACGCTGGGGTGCCGGACGCGCCTGTTGCTCCGAATCGCATCCGCAATAATGCCCGACAAAGGAAACGTTACGTCAACTACACAGAACTACCTTCCAAACTATCCCCTCTACCGAGCCGCCAGGTTCCAGCCGTAGAGATGGCCGTTTAGCCGGCGAGGTGGTCAGTCCGGGCTTCGCGGTACCGGTCGATGAAAGTCCGGTTGCGCTGCAGGGCTTCGATTCTCGCCTTGGTATTCCCGACCCGACTGCACGGGCAAGGCTTTACAGGGTCATCGAAGCCGGTCAATATCGCGTCCAGACCGCGTGGCCTGGGCTCGGTGCCAAGGATAGGCTCATGTGGTCGCAGTTGTCACTTTGGCGAAGGCCTTCTTGAACCGCGATCTTTGGAGGTCACTTTCGATGTCCACAAGCAGGATCAATCGCCAAACTGTGCAGAACTGGGCCTGGGTTCTGACCGTCGTTTTCGGCTTCGCAGCCTGTTCCGGCAACGGCGGGGCGAGTGGCAAGATGGACGCCGCAGCGAAGAACGACAGCGCCGCTGGCGGGCAGAGTGGACAGTCGGGTACTGGGGGAGTGATCCCATCCCTAGACGCTGCCGCAGGGGGCGAAGGCGGCGGAACTGGCGGTACGAGCGGTAGCGCCGGAAGTGGCGGCGGTGGTGATGGAGGCGGTGGTGGATCCAGCGGTGCGATTGGCGGAGGCGGCGGCGTCAGCGGAAGCGGCGGCGTCAGCGGAAGCGGCGGCGCGAGCGCAAGCGGCGGTGCAGTTGGCGGAAGCGGTGGCGCTGGCGGCAGTGGCGGCGTTAGCGGCAGTGGCGGCGGCGGGAATGGAGGCGCGAAAGTCGACGCCCTTGCACCGTCGGGCGACGCCAGAGCCGACCAAGGTCCTTCGGTTGATGCTGCGGCAGCGGACAAGCCAGCCGTTGACATCGGAACGCCGGATGCGCGCAGTACGGATGCAGTCATGACGATCAGTGACAGTGGCAACACGGGCCCGATCGCACACCGAGCGTTGATTTCAGGCAGTGGAAACGTCTACATCATCGGGCCCACCGGCAACGTGGAATGGACAGGCACAGGCGGGGGCATGGACTGTTGGTTCTTGTCGAGCGGCAACATCCTGCATGCGTACGGGAACGGCGTCAGGGAAACCAAACCGGACTATGTTTCAGGGAACGGCGGGACGGTGATTTGGGATAGGCCCACAGTCGATGGAGAGACCCACAGCTGCCAGCCCTTGGAAGAAGACAAATTCCTAGTCGCCGAGAGCCACAATGGCGGCATATCGTACATCGTGGAAATTGACCGAAGCAAGACCGAGCTGAAGAAGCTGCAAGTTCCGTTTCCTGCGACAGAAAGTGCGCACACCCAATTTCGCCAAGTCCGAAAGCTACCCAGTGGAAACTATCTATACGCCGAACAACACGGGGATGGCGTCGAGATTGATCCGACGGGCAAAGAACTGCATCGATATGCAGGCGGCACATTCGAGGCGTTGCGCTTGCCCAACGGAAACACCCTGGTGACCTGCGGATACGCGAACCAGATTATTGAATACGATCAGGACAACAAAGTGGTATGGCAAGTCACGCCCGACGAATTCAAGACCTTGGGGATCACGCCACATTTCATCGCTGGTGTGGTGCGACTGGATAATGGGGACATTGTGTTTTCCAACTGGAACGCGCCTCCAGCGGAGGCCGCTGTTTTCCAAATGACCAGGGAGAAGAAGATTGTTTGGTCTCTGATGCAACCAAAGAATCCCGGGGACAGCAGCTTGACCACGGCGTGCAGGATTCTGGATGGCATCGCCTTCCCGCCAGTACCCACTCCGCAGGGATAGGAGGCCACAAGAACGTGGAGAAGAGCATGGACACACGAAAGTTGCCCAGGACTATGACGGCACGGCTTGCGATCTTGATTGGTTCGGGGTTGGTGATCATGGGCTGCTCCCCGGACTCGGGGACGCAAGCCCAGTCACCTTCGGACGCCGATAGCAGATCTGGGGGCGCCAGCGAGGGAGGAGCGGTCGGAGGGGGCGGTGGACGGGCGACCGGCGGGGCTGGCGCAGGCGATGCAGGCCAGGGTGGCGCGGGCGGGGCCGCCCAGGGTGGCGCAGGCGGGTCCGCCCAGGCTGGCGCAGGCGGGTCCGCCCAGGCTGGCGCAGGCGGTTCCAGCCAGGGTGGCGCAGGCGGGTCCGCCCAGGCTGGTGCGGGCGGGTCCGCCCAGGGAGGTGGCGGCGGTTCCAGCCAGGCTGGCGCAGGCGAAACAGGCCAGGCTGGCGCAGGCGGTTCCGGCAAGGCTGGCGCAGGCGAAACAGGCCAGGGTGGCGCAGGCGGTTCCAGCCAGGGTGGCGCAGGCGATGCAGGCCAGGGTGGCGCAGGCGGGTCGAACCCGCCGACCGAGCCGACCTTCCGCTCTCCGTACGCGGTCGCCTTCTCTGATGATTCTGCAACTCTCGCGGTCACCGACGAGACGGCTGCCGAGCTCGTCGTTTTCGACGCCAAGGCCGGCACCTCGCTCCGCTCTGTGAAACTGGCGGGCCAGCCCAAGGGGCTCGCCCGGTCCGGGGCCGGGAAGGTGATGGTGGCCGAATACGGCGCAGGAACCGTCGCTGAGGTGGACATCACGGCGGGTTCGGTCGTTCGACGCCTGGACGTAGGCCCGAAGCCGACCGATGTGGCAGTGAGCAGTGATGGCTCGCGCGTTTTGGTCCCCGACTTCGCCCTGAATCAAGTTCTCATTCTGGATGGCGCAACCGGGAAGCCGCAAGCCACCGTGCCGGTCGCTCCCTATCCTTTTGCCGTTGCTGTCGCGCCCGGCGGGAGCACGGCGGTGGTGACCCACCTGCTGGCCTCGGGCGACGCCACCAAGCCAGACGCCGCGGCCTCGGTCACCATCCTGGATGTCGCAGGCGGAAAAGTCAGCGCCTCGATCAAACTCCCGTTTGGCTCCTCAGCGGTCCGTGGGGTGCACTGCTCGCCCGACGGCAAGTGGGCATACGTGGTGCACACTTTCGGGCGCATGAACGTCCCGACGACCCATCTGCTGCGGGGGTGGATCTACACCAACGCCCTATCGGTTATCGACCTCTCCAACAAGAGCGTCTACGCGACCATGCTGCTTGACCGCATCAGTGAGGGTGCAGCCAATCCCTGGGGCGTAGATGTGAGCCCGGACGGCAAGACCCTCTGGGTTTCGGCATCGGGAGTGCACCAGGTGCTCCGCGTGGATCTCACCATGCTGCACAGGCTGCTCGCCGGCCCGATTCCTTCCGAGCTCGTCAAGGCGGGCGGAAAGGCGCCGACCGCCACGAACCGCAACAAGGACGGCTACACCAGGCCGCT
>PMBS01000151.1 GCA_003153015.1 Myxococcales bacterium | reverse complement strand
TGCAAGCCAACTGGTGGGGCACCCCCTTCAACCTCCAGACCGAGAGAGTGACCGGCATCGGCTTCAGCATAACGAATCCCAACAACACCGTCGCCACGAGCAATCCTAGCAATCCGCTGGGCTTCCCCTCGATCTTGATCGGCACCTACGGGACCAAGGTCACCAGAGGCAGCAACCTGCCCAAGGCGGTTTCCAGCCTCACGAGCGTCCCGACCATCTTCTCGACCAACGTCGACACCATGGGAGATGCCAGCTACAACGCGACTTACGACGTGTGGTTCACCGCCAGCAACGCCGTGGTCACCGGCTCCAGCCCGGGCACGGGCGGGGCATACCTCATGATTTGGCAATTCAAGCCGACCGACAAGCAGCCGCGCGGAATTCTCAGGGCCAATGACAGCGTGATCAACGGGGTCAAGGGCGGCTGGGACGTTTGGTACGACAGCAGCAGCCCGCCCTGCGTGTCCTACGTGAGCGTCGACAAGATCGCCTCGTTGGAATTCGACCTCAACTACTTCATCCAGGACGCCATCCAGCACAGCTACGGCGTCACGAACAGCCAGTACTTGAGCATTATCTTCGCCGGCTTCGAGGTTTGGACCGGCGGCAACGGCCTGCAACTCAAGAAGTTCTGCGCAAACGTGAAGTAGCGCTGAGAAACTGCCGCGGGGGAGGTGCCTGAGACATATTCAGGACATATTCAGAACTGCGGCGAACGAGCGCGCGAGGGAGGTGCCTGAGACATATTCAGAACTGCGGCGAACAGGCGCGGTGAAACGGTGACTGTAGGCGTGTCGAAGGTAGTGAAGATCCTTGCCGCTACCCACGGTGTCCGGATCCCGGGCGGCCGGGAGCACGCGGTCTCCGCAACGGGTTCCAGCCGAATGCCGAGCAGATGATCGTCGGGCGCTACAGCCCGCGCACCTCGATGAGGTGCCCCCAGCGGGCAAAGTCGTCGAGGTTGTCAGTGAGCAAGGTCCGGATCCCGTGAGCCAGCATAGTGGCCACGACGTTTGCATCGTGGATCTGTTTTCCGCGCGTGTCGCCCACGGCCAGTAGTGCGTGCAGTTGCTCGGCGACGTCAGGGCCGTCCTCGGCAATGCGACACTGCGACTCGATCATGCGTGCGCGGTTCAAGATGTCCGACATCGGGGCATTTCCAGGGAAGAAAGTCTGCGGGCGGGACATCACGGCCAGAAACTCCCGGACCACTTGGCGACTCGTCCACAGGGTTCCGGTGGCTGCCCGGCCGAGGGCTGCAACAGCCTGGGCATGGAGCGGAGCCGTAGGAACCGCCACATTGACCCAGAGGTTTGTGTCGGCGAAGACGCCGTCAACGGCCTGTGTCGGCATACAGGTCCTCTCGTCGCAGGCTGAAACCGCCCGCCGGCCACTGCGCGCCAGGCAGGGCTAGGTCGGCCCACGATGCAACCGAGGGATCAGGAGTGAGCGTTTCATCCAGCACCACCACAACACGATGGGGACCGCTGGCAACGTCCAAGGGGACGTCCACCACCAGTTGGTGGGCTGGTGTGACGATGCCCGTCGCTTGCAGTGCCTTCATGGAATTGCTCCTGATCCGAAGTGTAGCCCGGCCGCGTCGATCCACGCCACCAGAACATTGGCGTCGAGGACGCACTCAGCCATCGTAGAGGTGCGCGCAGTCTTCGAGAGCGTCTCCGCCGAGGGTGACGACACCCTCCAGGCCGTGCAGACGCTGCCAGGCAGCGGTCTTCTGGCTCTCATGGGCAGCCCTTGGCCCTCGCCGACCTACCTCCGCCAGGACTGAAAGTCGATCCTCCGGGCTCAGAGCTGCCAGTTGCTTGGCCAGTTCCTCTATGCGTGCGCGTGTCGTGGCCATCTACAAGGAAGCGTAGACTTTCCTTCTACGAGCATCAACCGGACAGCGCCATGCACGCATGAGGACGACGGTAAACCTGGACAAGAACGCCGAGCAGCTGTTGCGTCGTGCCGTCGCACACACGACCGACGCGGATTTCATCCGGTTTGCGGAGAAGATTCTGCTGGACATGAACCTGCCTACGAGTTGGGTTGGTTTCTTGCGGCAGGAGGGTTTTGAGGCAGTTCACTGGAGCGAGATTGGTGACCCTCTTCGCGCCGCGGAGATAGAAGACGGCGCAGTGGTGTCCATCGACAAGGTGGCGTCGCGCGTTCGCATCCTGTCAATCGGACGTGCACGGTGAGTCGTTGCTGTCTTGACAGCAGCATCCGCCGGCATCATGATGCGGGGATGAGGACGACGGTAACCCTGGACAAGGATGCAGAGCGACTCTTGCGTCTTGCCATGCACAAGCGTCGCAAATCCTTCAAGGAAACCCTCAACGACGCGATCCGCACCGGGCTCGGCGCAAAACCATTGCCCAAGCATCGTCCGCGCTTCGTGATCAAGGCGCGGCCCATGGGGCTACGCCCGGGCATCGATCCCGCTGGCCTCAACAAGCTGGCTGACGACCTGGAAGCCGATGGCATCGTGGCCAAAGGCCGGGACAGGTAGATGATCGTCCCCGACATCAACCTGTTGCTCTACGCCTACGATTCCGATTCACCCTTCCACGGCAAGGCGACAGCGTGGTGGCAGGCGTGTCTGTCGGGAGATGACCTCGTCATCATGCCCGAGGTCGTGGTCTTCGGTTTCCTTCGCGTCAGTACCAGCGCCCGCGCCTTCCGCCACCCAATGACCGCCGAAGAGGCAGCCACGCACGTCAAGTCTTGGTTGGAGCAACCGGTGGTGAAGATTCCAGAATCGGCGCCCGATCACGTCGAGCGCGTGCTTGGACTGCTCATGGATTTGGGCACCGCGGGCAACCTGGTGACCGACGCGCAGATCGCCGCGGTTGCCTTCGAACACGATGCGGTCGTGCACACGGCCGACGCGGATTTCATCCGTTTTGCGGGTCTGCGATGGCTGAACCCGCTCACCGGCGCCGGACCAGCACCCGCACGCAGGCATCGCTGAACCACGCGCTGGACAGGTGCCAGGCACATATTCACAGCGCTGCAGTCAGCAAATGGGGGACGCGCAGACGCGCCAGGGTACGAGCGACCGAGAGGCTGCCTTGTGCTAGCCTTGGTGGACGGTGGAACAGCTCAAGAAGACCCGGCGGTCCGGCCTGGAGAACCTGGTCAGGTTCGCCAAGGAACTTCCCGTGCTGTCCCCGCGTGAGATCTATCGGCGGCTTGAGGAGCTGGGCTACCGGGGCCAGAACGAAGCGCGCCGGGCGGTGGCGCTCATGGCCTACCGCCACGTCCGCCGCATCAAGCGCATCTACGTCGACGGGGTCAAGCGCGAGCACCTTCTGCCCAAATCCAATACCCTGCTCATCGGGCCCACCGGGTGCGGCAAGACCTTCCTAGTCGAGTTGCTCTTTCAGCAGATCCTGCACCTGCCCACCGTGATCATTGACATCACCACCTATTCGGAAACTGGCTACGTCGGCCAGGACCCGAGCACGATTCTCACGCGTCTTCTACATGCGGCCGACGACAATCCCCTACTGGCTGCCATCGGCATCGTGTGTCTGGACGAGTTCGACAAGATCGCGTCCGGGCAGAACAACGCTGTCTTCGCCGGCGCCGGGACCACCAAGGACGTCACCGGCCTGGGCGTGCAGCGCGAGCTGCTCAAGATGCTGGAGGCGTCCGAGGTGGTGGTGCCGCTTGAGTTGACCCATTCCAGCTTCAACGACCACGTGTTGATATCGACCGCCGATGTGGCGTTCATCGCTGCCGGGGCGTTTTCCGGCTTTCACCAGGTGGCACGCCGTCGTGCCGCCGGCGATTCCATCGGGTTCGGCCGCACCCCTCTGGGCGGCGGCTCACCCGACGCAGTCGCGGTCAGTTACACGCCCGACGAGGTCGAGCAGGTGGCCAATTTCCAGGCCTACGGTTTTCTCCCCGAGCTGCTGTCGCGTTTCTCGCGCTTCGTGCCTTTTCAGGCACTGGACGCCGCCACCCTGACTGAGATTCTGAAATCCAACGTGGTGGACCGTTTGACCCGAGAATTCGAAGAAGAGGGTTTCGAGCTTGAAATCGAGGAGGCGGTCATTCAGAAAATCGTGGCCGAGAGCCTGAAGTGCGAAACCGGCGCGCGCGGCCTGCAACAGGTCCTGACCCGCCATATTGAAAACGCCGCCTTCGAATCCTTTGCCGAGGCGTCGAGCGGCCGCGTGCGCGTGTATCTGGACGGCGGCGCGATCAAGGTGGAGGCCCAGGTGCAGGGCGAACGGTCCAAGGACGGCGAATCCAGCGAGGCAGGCTCGGAGGAAAGCTAACTACATCCCCGATTTCTGCGGCAGATATCCGGGCGGCGGCGCGAGCAGGAAGGCGTCAGCTGGGAAAAGGGGGTTAACGATGCGGTCGCGGACCTTGATCTCCACGCCGTCGTCGAAATCGCGACCCGGCTCGGCAAAGCGGATAAACCCAGGGAACGACTGCCCGTCGCTGTGCTGCAGATCCTCGTAAGACACGCGCCAACGAGCCCGAGCGAACGCCGGCTGACCCGCGACCGCGACCACGTCCCAGGCGGCCACCAGCGGCGCCGGCCGGTGCAGACTCACCCACAGCTCGTCGCCGTCCGGCGTTTGCAGATGCAGCACATCCGCGCCCCGGTCCCACCCGACATCCAGCGCCTTGCTTCCCTCGAGAAAAAACACGTCGCCCAGCAGGATGGCGGCCACCGCCTGAGCAGGCAGGGGAATGCGAATCAGAGAAGCGACATTGCCCGGGGTAGCGGGGCCCTGGCGAAAGGTCTTCTTCTGGTGGTCGACGAAGACAAAGGTATTGTCATGGACCGCCAGCGCGGCCACCGTGCCCTGCAGCGAAACCTCGGCCTCAAAGCGCAGGTTGCCCACGCGCTCGACCAGCATCTGCACCGTGCCGCGTACGCGCTCGCCGCCCAGCCAGCTCGTGGTGCGCGTCTCCAAGTTGAGACTGTGTGCAGCGGCCTGGCGCGCGCGCAGGGCCGCCAGCAGCTCATCGGCGCTGGGAACCGGATATGTCCGTTGCGCCGGCACCGTCGCGCAGGCGGCGAGCAGCAGGAAGAGGACCGCAGTCCCACAACAACCCCATGAGGTCGTGGTCGTGGCCGTAGACGTGCAGCCCAGCGGCCTGTCTTTGCCGAGAACGTTCATCCTGGCCATCCGCTATCGCCCGGCAGCGCGCTGGGATTCGAGGCCGGCCAGGCTCTCCTCCAGCCGCCGGCGCAGGCGCTCGTCGGGCTTGTGGCTCAAGGCCTTGCGGTACGCGGCCGCGGCCCGTTCGGGTTCCGATCGTTTTGCGTACAGATCGCCCAAATGGGAAAGGATCTCGGCGTCGGCAAGGTCAAGCCGCCCGGCCTGCTCCAAGAAGAGACCAGCCTTGTCCAGTTGGCCCGCACGAAAGCCTACCCAGCCCAGGCTGTCGAGCACTGCGCCCGTGCCAGGCTCCAAAGCCGCCGCGGCCTGCAGCCGTCTGCGCGCCTTGTCCAGATCGTGGCCATGGTCCGCCGCGACGAAGCCCCAGAAATTGAGCGCCTCAACCGAGTTGGGCTTCTTCTTGATGAGTGGCTCGACCAGATCCAGGGCACGCTGCCAAGCGCCCCGTCGCTCTTCGATCATGGCCAGGCTGAGGAGCAAGCGTGCCTGGTCCGGCTGGCTGGCCCGCAGCGCCTCCAACCGGCGCGTGGCTATGACCGTATCGCCACGCTTCTCGTCAATGAAGGCTAGCGCAATCGCCACATCCAGCTTCTGTCCCGCATTGTCACCGGCCGCGGCTGCAGCGCCTTCTGCCAAACCCGCCGCCTCGGCAGTCTTGCCCTGGTCGCGCCGCAACTCCGCCGCCCGCAAACGCGACTCGAAGAACAGCGGCGAGGTCTTGGGCACCGCGACCAGGGTCGCCAGCGCCTCGTCGGTCCGGTCTTGCTCTTTGAGCAGCGCGGCCGCGGTCAGGGTCAGCCGCGTCTTGGCGTCGTCGGAGACGCCCGCCTCCTGCGCCTTCTTCACCAGCGCCATGGCTCGGTCGAGGAGGTGCGCCGAACGCTCCAGTTCAATACTGCCCGCTAGACTCTCAGAGTCCGAGCCAGCCAGGGGAGAAACCAAATCGTCGGCCAACTGCTCGGCGGCCTTGTTGTCGCCAAGGCCGACGAGAAAACGCGCGTAGGCCGCCGCGATGTCCAGGGACCCCTCTCCCCTATCCAAGGCTTCGCGAAAAGCCCGCCGGGCCTCATCGTTGCGCCCCTGGGCGGCCAGGAGCCACGCCAAGGCGGTGAGTGCCTCGATGTGGTTGGGCTCCTGGGTCAGGGTCTGGCGAAGCTGCGCCTCGCTTTGTGCCATGTCTCCCAGCGCCCAGGCCACCGCCATCAGGCGCATATGCCCCGAAAGCGACGCAGGCTCGCGGCGACAGAGATCGGCCAAGGTGCTGGCCGCGGCGGGAACGTCGAGCGCCAGGATCTGCGCCTCGGCCAATTCCAGATGAACCGCCTCGGCCGTGTCAGGCTCATCGGCAAAATCTACCTTGCCCACTGCTTGCCGCAGAGATTGCACCGCGCCTGCGACGTCACCCTGGGCCTGGCGCAGGTGCGCCTGGGCCATCAAGCCGTCAGGCGTGACTTCGATCTTGAACGAGGCGCCGATGGCCGCGGCCGCATCGGAGAGGCGCCCGAGGCGCATGAAGATCTCGGCCAGATGTGCCTGCAGCTCAGGTGATTCGTCGTCGAACACCAGGGCCCGCTGCAGTTCCGCCGCAGCCTCTTGCCAGCGCTCCGCCTCTTCGTAAAGGAATGCTCGGCTGGCGTGCTCGTAGGCGCTGGCATCCACCGAACGCGTGACGATGCGCCGGTCGTTGACCAGCTTGGTGATAGGCGGTGGCCGGGTGGCGCAAGCCCCCAGACATGCGGCGGCCAGGGCAAGGAGAAGCGGCCTGGCGGTTCGCGGAATCACCTTGTGAGGGTACCACAGGGCAGGGCCGGCGATGGGCGCTGTCTGGGAGTATGCGACCCTAGGGGTGATTTGGCGAGGCCCTGGAGGTCGGCGAAAACGGTCTTCGGAGCCCTCTCAAGATGTCCGTCAATTCGCCGCGTGACCAGAAAGCTTCGATGTTTTCGACCAGAGCGGCCACGGCCCGGGCTATTCGTATAGCTCCGCGCTCGCAAGCATGGGGAGGCCGGAGCCGCCCGCAATGAGCACCTTCCCGCTCGGCAACAACGTCGCTGTGTGCCTGTGTCTGTGGTAACCTGTTGTGGAGTCATCGATGGCACGCCACAGTGAAGTCCTCGACCGAGTTCAGGCCCTTGAGGAAGAACTCCGCATCATCAAGCAGGTTCTATCACCCAAAGCACGCTTTGCCCTTGCGCTGACGCGCACGCGGGACCGGGCAAAGGGTGTCAGTGCGCGCGAGGTCGCTTGTGCGGCTGACTGCGCCGTACGTGCTGTCCGTCGGTCGGCATCACGACGATCCGCCTTATGAGTGCACGCCGGCCGCGGGCTGTCCTCGACACCCAGCTTCTCATTCGTGCATTCCACACCGGACGTGGCTCGACCGGCGGATTGATTCGCGCTTTGCAGGGGGACCTTTTCCATCTGGTCATCAGCGAGCCTCTCCTCGAAGAGTTGCGGCGCACCTTCTACCGACCCGAGGTACAGCGCATAGCTCCTCTGCACCCCCTGAGTCCCGCGGAAATCGAGGACAACATCGCCAGCCTGCGAGCCATCGCCACGGTCGTTGTCCCTGGCCGCTACCACGTCGACCTCGTCTAGACCGATCCGCAAGACAACCCGGTGCTCGCCTGCGCGATCGAAGGCATGGCGGACTACGTTGTCACTGATGACCGCCGCGACTTGTTGCCGCTCAAGGTTGTGCGTCTGGCGGGTCATGCGCCCATCCAGATTGTGTCAGCCCCTGGATTTCTGCAGCTTCTCCACGACTGACCCTCTTGCTTCGCTCGCCAAGTGCCTGGCAGCCCTGGCACCAGGTTTCGGCACCGGCAACTTTCTGTCGCGGTTGCCGACAATCTCGGTACGTGGTTTCTCCACGCGATCATAGGCTCTTCAGCTTTGGGCACTCCAGGAGCTTCCCATCGACAGTAACCAGGACAAGGTCGTAGACCAGGGCCGTCGCGGCGATGAAGCGATCGCCGGGATCCTTGTGCGGCAGATGCAAGCGCCGGCTTTCCATCGCAACATGCCGGTTCAGCGGAGCTTCCCGCAACCCATCCAGCGCGCGTTCCACCCAACGATATGGATCGCCTTTGATCTTGAGCCGCTTCTTCTCGATGAGCAGGAGCATTTCCCAGACGCTGATCGGCGAATACCAAAGCTCGTTGTCTTGGTCCTGCAAAGCCTCGGCTACCGCGTCGGAGAGTTGCTCCGGAAAAAGACGCGCCCAAACCAGGATATGGGTGTCGAGAAGAAGTCTCACCGCCGCCCCGCCTTCTTGTCGTCCCCAAGCAGGCCCTTCGTCCATTCGTCCTCGGTGAGCACGGGAGAAACTATGTCTCCGGCGAGTTCGGCCGTGCCGCGCATGCTGCCCAGAAACCCTTCGCGTTTGCCCTTGGCCTGCGGTCGTGCAGGAACCAGCTCCGCCACCGGTTCGCCGTGCTTGGTGATGAGGACCGGTTGTCCGGTCTGACGAACACGCTCGATCACCGAGAGACAGGTTGCCTTGAACTCTGAAACTTGGATGGATACCATGTGGTTCAATATAGCATGGTCAGTTACTATAGTCATTTCAATCAGCGTGGGAATGTCAGTGCGGGAATGAAGTGTGAGAAATCGACGCCATGCAGTCACTGGCCGACAAGCGTGCAGCGCAGGGGCAAGAGCACGAGTGCCCAGCAGCAGCGGGCCGTTCATCAAATCGCGGGCACCCCAAGAGCGTTCGGCCCCTGGGAGGCGTTCGGCGTTGCGCCGCAAGTGCTACTTTGGTGTCAGCTTCATTACCGTACTGCCGTAGTTCGTCCAGTAGACGCTGCTGGCGTCAACGGCGATGCGGTAGGCTTTGCTCTGTCCTGAGGCGAGGGTAACGGCGGTGCCGCCGCCAGTGGCCACCTTCATCACCGTGCCGTCTGTGTACGAATTGGCGCTCGTCCCCTGGTTCGTCCAGTAGACGCTCGTACCGTCCACGGCGATGCCAGAAGCGCTGTTCTGGCCTGAAGCGAGGGTAGTGAGGGTGCCGCCAGTGGCGGTCACTTTCATCACTGTGCCATCTGTATAGGAATTGGCACTCGTCCCTCTGTCTGTCCAGTAGACGCTCGTGCCGTCCACGGCGATGAAGTTGGAGCCGCTCTGCCCTGAGGCGAGGGTAGTGAGGGTGCTGCCGCCGGTGGCCACCTTCATCACCGTGCCGCCGCTCGTCCAGTACACACTCGTGGCGTCCACTGCAATGCCGCCGGAGAGGCCGGACTGACCGGAGGCGAGAGTAGTGGTGGTGCCGCCGGCAGTGGCTACCTTGAGCACCGTGGTGTTGCCGTACGGCCAGTAGACGCTCGTGGCGTCCACGGCGATGTCGTAGGCGCCGCCGCTGGTCACCGAGAGGCAAGGATAGGCAACGCCGCTCTTGCTCACCTTCCCCAGGCAACCGTCGGCGGTGGACGTAAAGTAGACACTTGTGGCGTCCATGGCCATGCCGAAGGGCTCCCATATCCCTGAGGCGAGGGTGGTGGCAGTGCCACCGCCGGTCGAAACCTTCATCACCGTGCCGGTATATTGGGCTAGGTTCGTCCAGTAGATGCTCGTGCTGTCGACGGCGATACCGGCAGGGGTCTGCCCTGATGCGAGGGTGACGAGACAGCTACTCGCGATGCACACAGCGGTGGAGGGCAAGACGGCTGAGCAACATGTGCTTCCGCACGTCGTACCGGAGCAACCCCCACTGCCACTGCTAGTGCCACCCGTTGCTCCACCGGTTCCGCCGGTTGCCCCACCAGTGCCTCCAGCCCCGCTGCCTCCGGTGCTCGTGCCACCTGTCGCTGCGCCACCAGTTCCCGCGCCGCCAGTGCTGGTCGCGCCACCAGTGTTGGTCGTGCCGCCGGTGCTGGTCGTGCCACCGGTGCTTGTTGTGCCACCTGTCCCGGTCGTGCCGCCAGTCCCGCTGGCCCCAGCGGTTCCGCCTGCACCAGTGCCGCCGGTCCCGCCGCCTCCACTGCTCGTGCCGCCCGTCGCTGCGCCACCAGTTCCCGTGCCACCTACGCTCGTGGTGCCCCCGGTGATTGTGCCACCTGTCGCCGCGCCACCAGTTGTCGTGCCACCGGCACTGGTCGTGCCGCCCGTGCCAACACCGCCACCCGCGCCGCCGATGGGAACATCGGGCTGACCGTCAGGGGCGTCTCGGACCCCGGCATCGCCGCTGCCGCCACTGCCGCCCGAGCCATCAACGCCGGTCACACCGCCGTCCCTGCCGCCGATGGGAACGTCCGGCTGACCGTCAGGGGCGTCTGGCACCCCGGCATCACCACTGCCGTCGCCGCCAACCGTTGCACCATCCCCTACGTCCGCGCCGCTCTCGGGCGCGGAAACAAGAACATCCGCTGACTTGTCAGCAGTGCCATCGCCAGTCTCCCGCCCATCCGCAATGGCATCCATACCACCGGGTTCGGCACCACCGCCGCCGTCCGCGCCAGCCACGCCGCTATCTGCAGCCTTGGTGGCATCACCAGCGCCAGTGTCACCCGCGCCCCCGTTGGTATTCAACGCTGGATACACACAGCCCATCGCCGTCGCGGCGATTAGTAGCAATCCCAGTCTGCCTACCCTGCGCATCAGCGTTGCCTCCCGAGCATCAGAACACACCCTTGACTCCCGCTGAACCCGGCCCAAGCCAAAGCGCCATTTGCGGCTCAGATTCGTGCTTCGGAGTCCACAGCAGCAACGTCACACCCGCGGCGGCGGCGACCCCGCCAACGATGAACCCCGCGGTCGAAACATTGCGCAGCAGATTGTACGTGTTGGCATTGTCGCTCTTGGAGGAAGGGCAGTTGTTGTTCGGGCAATCATTGCGCAGGCCCGAGTCCGCGGCCACCACGATTCCCGTCACGGCTCCGGTGAGCAATCCTGCTGCCCCCACCCCAACCGCGACCCAACCCCACATTCGTTGGGTTCGGCCGCTCGCAGCGACTAGCTGGGACTCGGGCGGCACCGGCTTGGCCGTCACCAATTCCTCGCGACGTTCCTCTTGCACCACCCTTGGCTTGTCCGTCTCGCCGATTGCCGGCTTCTCGGCCTGCGCCGCCTTGAACGTCAGCACCGCCTCCTTGTGCTCGCCCTCGCCCAGCTCGATGGTCTGCTCCACTTCATCCCCGCCTCGCTTGCCCACGATCCGCCGCCGCCCGGGATCTTTGGGAATCTCGGCTCCGTAGAGCGCGCTGGCGAGCTTGACGTCATCGATGGTCACTTCCACATCGTTCCCCGCAGCCCCCTCCACCCGGACGCGCAGTCGTGGAATTCGAGGTTGCAGCTCAGCCAGCTCTTTCTCCGCATCCGCCTGCGCCTGCTTCTGTACGTCGCCCAGCCAGAGATCATTCGGGGAAAGCCGCGTGGCCTGCCGATACAGCTCGGACGCCGCCACAAGCTGACCGCACTTGGCCAACGCCCGCGCTGCCCAGACTGCCACCGTGGGCACTTTCGCGACCTCGTAGGCGCGCTGGAACTTGTGTCCCGCGTCTTCGAAGCGTCCCGCATCGAAATCGCGCTTGGCCTCGTTCGCCAGCTCGCGTGCGGCCCCTTTGGCGCTGTCGTCAGTCGCCCGGGCTACCCCCGTCCAAGCCGCAGCAACCGTCAGCGCCAACGCCATACAACCAAGCTTGCAACTCATCTGTGGCCGCTCCTTTCACCAATCATCATCTAGAAACCAATATCAATACCAGGCTCCGTCTTCGGATGAGTGACCGGCGAGGTCCTGCCGGACGCTCCGCCAGTACCGCCCGACATCTGTGTCGATGTCCTTACCGATATGCGGCGATGAGAATGCGTCGGCCTCGTGTCGTTCCGCAACCCCGTCATGGGCTGCGTGGTTACCCCGCTATCAGGGGGAAGGACAACCGTGTCCTTGCGCTGCTCCTGTATCGGAGGCTCGCCCGGACTGCCAACCCCAGCGTCCGCGGCCACCAACATGCCTTGCGTAGGTCGCGGCGGTGAAGAGTCGTGGCTGGGGGATCGCAGCAGCAGAAAGATCACAAGCCCAGCCGCGGTCCCTCCACCGAGTGCGAAGAATGGCCAGCGCCGCGGTCGCGTGACGGCCAACAGCACATCGTCGCTGGCCGCCACTCCGACCTCGCCGGTCGCCCGCGAAAACGTCGTGACGGGCGGAAGCACGGCGGTTCGCTTCGCACCTGGCACGGGACCTTCCCGAAACGCCGGCAGCTCCCCCGAGGGCGACGACAGAGCAGCCGGGCTCGCATCGGCCCGCAGCGCTCCTACGAACGATGCCATGCTGTCGAAACGGTCGGCACGCGCCCGGGCCAGGCCGCGCATGATGGCTGCCTCCACATGGGCGGGCACGTCGGCGACCAACTCGCGCAAAGGCGGGGGCGTCTCGGTCAGATGCATGATCAGCATCTCGGTCCCCGATGCCGCCACATGCGGCGTCCTGCCCGCCAGCGCTTCATAGATGATGGTCGCAAAGGAATAGATGTCCGAGCGCAGATCCACATCCGCGCTGTCCTTGCACTGCTCCGGCGACATGTACGCCGGGCTGCCCATGATCACTCCGCTTTGCGTACGCATCGTTCCACCTGTGCCACTGCCGCGCTTCACCTTCGCGATGCCAAAATCCAGAACCTTCACCCGCTCGCCGTGGGACGAGCCTGCGTCGGGCACCAGAAAAAGGTTCTCTGGCTTGAGGTCGCGATGCACGATCCCAGCGGCATGGGCAGCAGCCAGGGCGGAGCCTGCTTGGCGCGCGACCTCCAGGGCCTGCGCCAGGGCGAGACGGCCGCGGTCAGCCAAGCGCGTCTGCAGCGACACCCCCTCGAGAAACTCCATCAGGATGTAGGGCGCGCCCTCGGGTGTCACGCCAGCGTCGAAGACTTCGATGATGTTGCGATGCCGGATGGCGCTGGCCGCCCGGGCTTCGTTGAGAAAGCGCCGGACCAACTCCGCATCCTGCGCCAGCGCCGTGTGCAGGACCTTGACGGCCGCGCGGCGTTCAATCAGCGGGTTCTCGGCTAGATACACCTCCCCAAAACCGCCCTCGCCGAGTAGCCGGACGATGCGGTAATTGCCAAATAGGTGGCCAGCCTGCAAGGGCATGCGTGCGTCTAGGGTAGGTTACTCCTAGCCGCGGTGCGAACAAGTGTATTCTGACCCGGTGTATACTGACCCCGCGGAACTCACGAGGATACAGGCCAAGCGTACCCGATGTATGCTTGCCGCGGCGAAATTGGGAGTTGCTGATGCCCCTCATCCGTCAAACTGTCCTGGTGCTCGCGGCTGCAGCCACCGCAGCTTGCACGAACGGTCCGCTCCAGCAGGGGACCATCCCCGACGCCTCGACCGGCGCGGGCCGCAATGGGGTTGGCGGGCCTTGCGATCTGCTGGCCAATGCAGGGCCAAACGACGCCGTCTACAACAACCAGGCGCTCGAGTGCCCGAGCCGCATATGCATCAAGCCGCGGGATTCGGTTGGCGGAGTGGATACCGCTCCCTTTTGCTCGGCCGAATGCTCGCAAAACGGCGACTGTCTCGGTCAGATTCGCGACCCAAGCAGCCCGAGTGATAGGCGCTGCAAGAGCGGCTTCGTCTGTGGGGCGGCGTTCAACGTCGGCCCGCTTTGCTGCAAGAACCTCTGCTTGTGCAACGACTTTTTCGCGCAACCTCCGCCAACGGCCGCAACCTGCGTCCCCTACCCGAATAGCGGAATGGGCTGCTCCGAATAGGTTGCACGCAAGCGCACCGGCGCGCTCGGACAGTGTCGAAGGGCACAATAACTCGGGTCCGATCCGGGACAGTCGCGCCGCCGGTTGCGGTGGTTCCACCGCCTGCGGTTAAAGCCAAGCACGACCCCTAATGACAATCTGGCTAGTGAACGACCCATGGGTCTTCCACTCTCCTCGGTCTAGTGGTGGGCGTGGGATTTGTCTGCCTTGCGGCCGCCTGCGCCGGCTTGGTTGTGGGTCGCGCCCCGGCCGCGCCTCGGGGAGCGACCAAATGCGGCGGCTTTTCCACCGTCGGTACCCGAGTCACCACCTGTGGGGCTACCCCACCATCAGCCCTGATGGGAAGTACCGCCAGCAATCCCGCATCCGGTCGGGCAGTCCCAACCAAGCCGGCACTCGCAGCATCCGCCGCCGCCAGCGTGCCTGCCGGCATTCCTGCTGCAGAGTCGGGACTGGCTCGCACCCACAGAAAGAGAGCAAGCCCTGCCACCGCCACTGCACCGAATGCGAAGAGCGGCCAAAGCCGATTACGAGTGGCAATCAACTGTGTGTCGTCGAGGTCCGCCGACCCTGCCTCACCGGTTGCCCGCGAAAGGGTGGTGATTGCCGGGGCAGCAACCGCCCGCTCGCTTCCTGCGACCGGGCTTTCCCCGAAGGTCGGCAGATCCTGCAAGGACGACGACCGACCTAGGGCAGTCGCGACCCCGCCCGCATCGCCCCGCAGCGCGCCCAAGAACGATGCAATGTTCTCGAAACGGTCTTCGCGCGCCCGGGACAGGGCTCGGGCAATTGCGGCCTCGACATGGGCAGGCACATCGGCCACCAACTCGTGCAAGGGCGCGGGCGTCCCAGCCAGGTGCATGACCAGCATTTCCGTCCCGGTTGCCGCCAAATACGGTGTCCTACCCGCTAGCGCCTCGTAGATGATGGTCGCGAATGAGTAGATGTCCGAGCGCAGATCCACGTCAGCGCTGTCCTTGCACTGCTCCGGCGACATGTACGCCGGGCTGCCCATGATCAGACCGGCTTGCGTCCGCATGGTTCCGCCCGTGCCACCGACGCGCCTTATCTTCGCGATGCCAAAATCCAGTATCTTTACCCGCTCGCTGTTGGGCGCGACTGGATCCGGAACCAGAAACAGGTTTTCTGGCTTGAGATCGCGGTGAACAATCCCGGCTGCGTGGGCAGCACCCAGGGCTGACCCTGCTTGGCGCGCGATTTCCAGAACCTGGGGCAGGGCGAGAGCGCCCCTGTCTGCCAGGCGTTTCTGCAGCGACACCCCTTCGAGAAACTCCATGAGGATGTAGGGCGCGCCCTCGGGAGTCACGCCTGCGTCGAAGACTTCGATGATGTTGCGATGACGGATGGCGCTGGCAGCCCGGGCTTCGTTGAGAAAACGCCGGACCAGCTCTACGTCCCGCGCCAGGGCGGTATGCAGGACCTTCACGGCGGCGCGGCGTTCGATGAGTGGGTTCTCGGCCAGGTAGACCTCCCCAAAACCGCCTTCGCCGAGTAGCCGAACGATGCGGTAGTTTCCAAAAAGTTGGCCAGCCTGCAAGGCCATGCGCGCCCGGGTCCAGGTTACTCCTAGCCGCGGTGCGGGCAAGTGGATTTGCAGCTCCTGAGCCTTTTGCGAAATCCGTGGACAGCGCGAGAGCCGACGGACCGATTCATTTCATGGACGGTCTGCCTCGGGTTTGGCTAGGTCGCGCAGCAAAGGGCTGCCTTTGCTGCGCAGTTCTTCCATGGCTTTGGCATCCGCGGGAGCGGTGGAATCGGCCAGACAAGCCAGCATCTCGGCTGCGTCTTCTGCCGGCGTGCTGGGCGCCAGCACCAGCTCGCGCAAAGGCCGGGCAGGTACCGGCGGCGGCATGGGTTTCGCACGCGAGGCGAGTTGCTGCCGGCACAGGGCTACACCCGCGGCCGCCACCACGCCTGGGTCCGCATCCTTGATCGCCTCACGCAAGGCCGACAGCGCACGGTTGGGTGGCAAGACCAAGATTGCGGCGCGACGGATGTCAGGGGAAGCATCATGCATCAGCGCCGAGAGGTCATTCCTCCCCGCGCACAGCGCGTTTGCGTCGGCCAGGCTTTGCAGGGCGGCCAGCCGAACCTCGATCGCCCGATCCACCCCGCCCGCCGCTGCGGCCAAAACCCGACACGCGCGCTGGGCGACCTCATCCGGCACTTCCCACGCGTGGAAAAGACCCGGATCGGCGTCACCCAGCAGCGCACCTAGCGTGCGCAACGCGCGTTCGCCTAACTGTGCGTCGGCCGAACCACACTGGGCCAGCACGGCTTCAAGTAGCAGCAACCGATCCGGCAGAAAGGGCACGCTGTCGAGCGCGGCCAGGGCCAGGCTGCGATCCGGGTCAGCCAACGCCTTCGCTAGCCGCGCCACACCGATGCGTGCCGCCCAACGGCCCATTTCGGCCCGATCGCCGCGTTCGGCCGCCTTGCGCAAGCCCAAGAGAGGCACCTCCAGCAAGCCGGTGCGTCGATTGTAGGATGGACGTTCGGCTGCGACGGTCGGCGCGATGAACATCAACGACAAGGCCAGTGCCCAAGCTGCGGCGGTGTATTTCATCGGGATCTGCACGCTAGCCGAGCCGGGTCCGCTGTGCAATTTCCGGGACGTTAGTCAGCCTTGCGGCCGCAACCGATAGGTGTGAGGCGATTTGTCTCGCCAGCCACCCGCCGCTGAGAACACCGAGGTGAGAGGGGAGGCCACAGAGTCGGAGAAAACGCTATGCTGTTCGGGTGTTCCGAAAGAATCTTCGCGGTCTGCGAAGAAGCCGCATCCTAAGTGGCACAGAGATGGGATGGGAAGAAGGAATCTGGACTGTGCTGGATCCAGACCTTCCGTTTCTGGTCCGGCTCTGTGTGGTGAAATAGCTAACTTCGATCCACGGTCCATGCGATGCTGAATAGATTCGGCCGCAATGGTTTCCCGTCCAGCCCGCGTGACTCTGACTGGGATTTGCCTGGCTCTCCTGCTGGCAATGTTGTCGCGAATTCCTGCCGCGCGCTCGCTACCGGCGAGCCGCCAGGCCGGGGAGTCTTCCTATCCCGCATCGTCTGAGCCCGTGCCGGTGTCCGAACCGGCCGACCTCAAGCAGCGCGGGGTGGCGCTGGGGCTGTTCGCTGAGGACGTCAGCTTTTCCTACGCGCCCTTGCTCAACGAGATCGCGGCCCTGGGCGCAACCCATGTAGCGCTGGTCGTGCCCTTGTACCAGACCCATGCGGCCTCGACCGCGCTCAAGCTGCACACTCGGCTCTCGCCTACCTTGGAAGCCATCGCGGACGCCATTCGGCTTTCGCGCCGGGCCGGCTTGGAGGTCACCCTGTTCCCCATCGTGCGGCTGTCCGAACCGCGCAGCCCCAAAGAATGGCGGGGCACCCTGGCGCCCGCGGATCGGGGTGCGTGGTTCGCCAGCTACGGCGAGTTGCTGGCCGACCTGGCCTCGTTGGGCGCGCTGACCGGCGCCTCACGCTTGGTGGTGGGCAGCGAGTTCTCGTCGCTCGACCGCGACCTTGCCCACTGGCGACCCCTGGTCGAACGCATCCGCGCCCTCTTCTCCGGAACCCTCATGTACTCGGCCAACTGGGACCACTATCAAGACGTTCGCCTCTATGAACTGGTGGACGAGATCGGCGTGGTCGCCTACTTCAACCTGCGCGAGCCGGACGGCCCCAGCGATGTGCCGGCGCTGACCGCGCGCTGGCGCAGCCTGCGGCGCGAGATCGAGTTCAGCCTGGCATCGTACGCGAAGCCGTTCGTGTTCAGCGAATTGGGCTACCGCTCGCGAACCGGTTCGACCGCTGCACCCTGGGACGAGGTGCAAGCTGGCGTGCCCGACGTGGATGAGCAGGCGCGCGCCTTCCAGGCCTTTCGGCAGGCGTGGACCGCGCGCGGGCAAGCCACCCCCTCGCGCTTGGCCGGCCTCTACCTGTGGAACTGGTACGGCTACGGCGGGCCAGCCTCCACTAGCTACACCCCACGCGGCAAGCCTGCCGTCGATATCGTTCGGCAGATTCTGGACGAGATGTAGCAGCGCCAGACTGCAGACTCAGCTACTCGATCGGTGGGTAGTCGGGCTCGGGCTCGGGCGGGAGTTCGGTCTCCGCCGGAGGGGCGCGCCGCGCGGCTGGAACCCAGATCTTCACCTGGGCCGACAGGCCGCCCTCGAGCACCATGGCCACGTCCCAGAAGCCAAACAGCGCGCGAAACTCGGCAGCGAGCGCGAGGTAGTTGGTGAAGTTGTACACAAGGCCGCCGCCCAGGCCGGCCACCACGGGCCCCCCGTTCACGGTGTCGCTGCTCCTGTAGTTGTCAGAGGGCGCCACGAAGAGACGAAAGGCCGTACCACCACCCAGGGTGCCGGTCCCGAACACCTGCAGGTTGCTCGCGCGCCCGAAAAGGCCGTCGCTCAAGAGATACGCGCGGCCGAGCACGGCCCACGCAGAGGTATTCGGCTGCCGGCAAGTTGGAGGGATACACCCAGTGCCTGATTCCGTGTGCACAAACTGATAGCGCCCTTGCAGGGAAAACATGATGTGATCGGTCCACTGATAGCCAATCTCGGGCAGAAGGTGCAACACGCCGCCAAACGACCAACTGCTCGGCAGCTTAGCGCCTTGGCTGCCGTAGTTCTCCGGGGCTCGGGCCGGAAACCAACCCCAGCCTGTACCCGTACCCAGACCCAGCCACACGCTCGGCGCTGGACGCCGGCGGCCTTCGTGCTTCTCGGCTTCTGCAGCCGCCTGCTCCTTATGGATACGGGCGAGTGGGTCGTCATCCGCCACCGGTTGATCCGTGCCGCCAGTTCCGGCCTCGCCAGCGCCACCTTTGCGGAGGAGCAAAATATTTGGGCTCTCATCGTCGCCGTTGGATGCCGTGACCTTGTTGTTCGCGTTGTACGCCTGGGCGAAGAACTGCAGCGAGCTGCCCTTCACTTCCGCGGCCGGGATCTTCGCAACGTACCAGCCCTTGGGCGAGCGGATTGCGTCGGCTGTGGCGAAGTGGTCAGTACCCGATGGCCGGTATTGGAGAACGACGCTTTTCGTGGCCAGCGCCGGCTTGGCCGCGCAGCGGATGGTCAGTTCGGTGCCTGCCTGCACCTCGGACAGGGTTGGGCAAAAAAGTCCGTGCGGAAAACGGGTCGGCAGGTCAGGCTCGGGTGGCGGCGGTGGCGGCCCTGGCGGCTTCTTCTTTGCCTCCACCGCAGCGGCTTTTTTCGAAGCCTTGGCGGAGTCTGACGACTGCGACTTGGCGTCGCTCTTGCCATCGCTCGGCGATCCCACAGCAGCGGCCTGCGCTGCGGGCGCTTTCTGCGCCGCGGACGCTCTCCTTTTGCCCGAGGCAGAGGTCCGCCGGGTGGTCTTTGAAGACGTCCCACACGCGGGCGCGAGCAACAAGAACGCGCAGCTTGCAAGCAGACAGTGTCGAATGGTCAGTTTCAAGCCCAAGATGGCCTCTTTGCGGATGATGGACTACTAATTAACGTCCGCCAAGCTGATCGATTCTCTTTTGTATGAGCGCGCGGTCGGGCGCGTTGGGTGAGGCCTTGAGATAGAGTTTGAGATGGCGCACGGCCTGGGCCGCATTGCCAGCCTGGGCATGGGCCATGCCCAGCCCGCGCTGACTCTGGGCGTCCTTTGGATTCAGCTTCAACGCCTCTGAGAAGGCGACAATGGCCTCGGCCGGCGCGCCGTTGAGCAGCTTGGCATTCCCGCGCTGATACGCCTCAGTAGCCGCCTGCGTCTTGTTGGGGACAGGCTCGGCAGCGGGCACCTGTGTCTTCTCGGGCCTGGGCGCACCCAGCTCGCTCGATGGTCTGTCGGCAGCGGGTTTCCCGGCGGCTGGTTTGTGAGCCGCAGCAGGCTTCTGCGCGATGGGGCGTTCGGCGGGTGCTGGCTTCCCGGCCGCGACTTTCCTTTCGGCCGCCGGAGCCAAGGCGGGCTTCTCTGGCGCAGCCGGCTTCTCGGCTGGGGCAGCAGCCTTCTCGGCCGCCACTGGCTTGACCGTCGCTGGGGCCGCCGGCTTCGCTTCAGCCACCGGCTGAAGCTTGGCCAGTTCTAGAGTTGCGGCGGGAGGGGCCGGCTTCTGAGCGGTCGCAGGCTGTGCAGACGCGGCGGTCTTCTCCACCAACCTGACCGGCGCCTGCTTCTTGCTACCACCGGCAAAGACAGCTATCCCCACGACTGCCAGCACCAGTACACCCACGCCGCCAGCGGCAAGCAGGAGGTTGCGCCGGGCTCTGGCTGACGCACCTTTCAGGCCTGCTGCCAACCCTACCGAAGGCGCCGAGCCCGCCCATTCAGGTACGGCTTCGGATGACCTAACCATCTTGAGCGGTTCGTCGCTCGCGCCCGCTTCAGACGGTCCATTTTCAGCCTTGGGCACCACCCCTGCCTTTGAGATTGGCTCAGCGGCGCGAGGCTCTGCCGCGGCCGCAACTGCGGGTGCTGCGTCGCGATCGAACGACACGTCCGCCGCACCCGGGGCCGGAGCGGTTGCATCGGCCGCGGGCCGCTGTAGGAGACGCGCAGCCATGGCCGCTGCCTCGGGCGGGGGTGGGACAATGGTTGGGGCCATTGCAAACTCTGCGGTCGCGCGCCTGGCCGCCGCTCCTCCTTCGACTGCAGGAGCCGATCCTGGGCGCGCTGAGACACCTGCCGGGCTGGCGGGCTTCGACGGCTGGCCCGGCTGGCCGCCGGCTGGATCGCGGACGATCGCTGGGCTGGGCTCCCCGGGAGTCGTGCCAGAAACCGGCCGGGGCGCGACGGACCCTGACAAGCCGGGCTTTTCAGTCGGCAAAGGACCAGGACGCGAGGGCGCGGCGACTGATGGGACGACTGGCCTAGCCGGCACTCCAGGCACGGGACCGCCACCCCACATCATGGTCTTGGCGGGCGAGACTGGCTTGTTCGCGCCAAGGCGGCCCGCGACCGGGGACGCGATGACAATTGCCCTGCCACAGGCTGGGCAGAGAATCACTGGCTGTGTCGTTTCCGGCTGGGTGGCCGGGAGCGGGGCCTGACAGTAGGGACATTTTGATGGCGTCATTTGGCGGGCGAAGTGGGTGAGGGTGGTGGTAGCGGAGCGAACGGGTTCGCGGCTGGCGGTGTCGGCTCAGGTGCCGGCGCCGGGGCAGGGGCCGGTTGCGGGGCGGGCGCCGGTTGCGGAGGCTGTGTCCATGCCGGTGGCGGGGCCGGCGCCGGTTGCGGAGCGGGCGCCGGTTGCGGAGGCTGTGTCCATGCCGGTGGCGGGGCCGGCGCCGGTTGCGGGGCGGGCGCCGGTGCCGGTAGCGGCGTCCATGCCTGTGCCGGTGCCGGTCCCGGTCCCGGTGCCGGTGGCGGCGTCCATGCCTGTGCCGGTGCCGGTGGCGGCGTCCATGCCTGTGCCGGTGCCGGTCCCGGTGCCGGTGGCGGCGTCCATGCCTGTGCCGGTGCCGGATAAGCGAACGTATTCGCCGTCGGCGGGGGCGGTGGCGGCGCGGTCGGACCGCTACCGGAGAGAGCCTTGCCGATCAGCCGGTCGAGCGAGTCGTCGACTACATCGCTCCTGAGGTGCTCTTCAGCGCGACCGATCAGCGTGCCCTTCTCGGCGTCGAAGAGCAGGACAAGGATCTTGACCGGCCCCTTCTTCTTGCCCTTGCCGGCGCGCTCCATCTCAGCCCACAGCAGGCGGTCGCCACCCAACAACCTGGCCACCTTGCCGTAGCACTCGTCGTCGGCCTTGGCACACTCAGCCTGCCCCTGAGCCGTCTCCATACTGATCGCAGCGACAGTTCTTTCATCCACACCAGGAACCAATGCCTTGGCCAGCTTCTCGTTGAGCGCCTTGGCAGCATTGGGCAGCAGAAACTTCTCGGCCGGCAGCAGGACGAGCTTCACCTTCTTGGGCGGCGGGGGCGGCGGCGGGGGCGGCGGCGGCGGAGCAGCTACTGGGATCGGTTGCGGTGGTGGAGGTCGCTTGGAAGCGCAGCCGGCCAACGTAGTCAGTACTAGTCCGAACACCAGAACGAGTTTGACGGTTGAGTTCACGGTCATCTCCAAGGGCTGAATATACCCCCCATCCGCGGCAAGGGGACCATCTGGATCGTCTTCTATCATCCCCGACAGCGGCTGGCGTAGGCCGCATTATGGCAAGATAGGGCGGGGGATTCCAGTGGTCTGCACAAGTCGTCAGCTTCGCGAACCGAGCAGAGCCCGCGCGTTCTCCCAGAGGAGACGGCGCTCGCGTTCCGGCCCGAGAGCCAGTGCTCGGGCCAGGCGGAGGGTCTCGGCCTGGCTGGTCCAGGGCGAGTCGGTGCCAAAGAGGATGCGGTCTGCCGGGTGTGCCGTGAGAAGCTCCCGCCCACGCGTGGGGCCGAGTAGTTCGAGGGACATGGAGATCTCCATGTAGATTGGCTTGCCAATCAGGTGACGCTCGACCTCGTCCCAGTCTTCCCACGCACCGATGTGGGTCGCCACGAATCTGAGGTTGGGGACCTTGTCGAGCAGACGGACGATGCGCACCGGATCTGCCTTGCGATCGCGGGGAAATGCAAAGTCAAACCCCGTGTGACACACGACCAGCAAGCCCATCTGCTCCAGTACGCGGAAAAAGTGGAAAAGCGCCGGGTCGTCGATTTCGAAGTCCTGGTAGTAGGGGTGCAACTTGATGCCAGGCAGACCCGCTTGCGCCACCAACTCCGCCTTGCCCACCGGATCCGGTCCCTTGGGGTGAATCGAGGGAAGCGGGACAATCCTCTCAGAGGCGATCTGGCGGGACCAGTTGAGGATGGGTGCAAACTGGTCCGGCTTGGTCGCGATGGAGCACACCACAGCACACCCGATGCCTACCCTGTCCATGGAAGCCAGCAGGGAGGAAACCTTTCCGTCGAGGAAAGCCTTGGCGTCACCCTGCCTTTCTAGGTGTGCGATGGCCCGCTCGGCTAGGCCGTCGGGGAAGGCGTGCGCGTGAAAATCGATGATCCGGTCCGGGTCTGTGTCGTTCATGGCAGCTCCCTCGATTCCGAGTCACCCCTGCGGGGGTGTCAAATTTGTGCCGGTACTCAGCGAAAAGAGCGTCACCAAATTGACATTGCGCAACTGGCCAATGATCGTCCCGGCACGGACGCCCCGATACTTGAGTTCGGAAGTTGCCATTTCTCGGCCATTTTTTCCATGCCACAGTGCGCGCATTCTGTTCTAACCGCTCGATATCGCTGAATGCCAGGTTGTGCATGACATTTGCTTGGTATTGGAGATCACGGATTCAATGTCAACCAGCGCCAACAAGGAGTTTCTCACCAGGTTCATTGCCTCAACCAAAAGAAGACTCGAAAGAGCGCAGAAGGTCATTGATTCTCCGGAGCACGCGGACGGCAGGGCTTTGGGCATGGACATCCACTTGATTTGGGGCGAGGCCGCGATGCTGGACCTGCCCCAGATTGCGCAACTGGCCCGGGAGGCAGAGGCGGCAGCGCGACGTCTCGGGGCTCAAGACACGGCCGAGGCTCGGATTGCGTGCGCGGCGGCCATTCGCGCCATGCGCGAAGGGTTGGAGTTTGAGGAAGCGCGCTGGCCCGAGCAAGCCGGGCCAGGGCATGGCATCGAAGGTCATCCCTGCCGCGTGCTTGTGGTCGACGACAGCCCATTCGCCGCGCAGGCTCTTTCGCACGTGTTCGAGCGCAACGGATTCGAGGTCCGCACTGCCACCGCCCTCGCCGAGGTGCTTGATGTGTGCGCGACGTTCGGACCGAGCATCCTGGTGACTGACGTGCACATACCCGCTTTGGACGTCTCCGAACTGTGTGACCGCTTTCGCGCCGCCATGCAGGGCCGGCGGATCGGGATCGTTCTGGTTTCCGCGCGTTCGGACGCCGAGTTGCAGAGCTGCTTGCACGCCACGGGCGCCGACGATTTCGTGCCCAAGTGTGCAGGCACGCGTGCCGTGGTCAGTCGCGTGCTGGCCTTGTCGAAAGACATTTCAACTTAGCGGGTGTCCCCAATTGACAGCGGTCGGCGCTGGCGGATGCTCGGCGCGTAGGCGGTCGGCCGGGAGCGACTCCGAGGCGGCGTCTGCTCGCGCACCGGGCGTCTGCGCCCGGTTGCCAGCGAGCAGGAAAGGGGCCATGGCGACCAGAGCAGCTGGGCGCCGAAGGACCCGTCTGCCGAGCGCGCCATGAACGCGCGCAGCGCGGCCGTTGGCGTGCGGCCGCCGAGGAGTGCTCCCGGCATCAGCCCGCCAGCGCCGAGCGTCCCCTCGCTACGATGCCCCGTTCATATTCCCCGGCTATTGGGGGTCCCCCTAGTTCCGCAGCGGCCAGCTCAAGCCACGCAGGCGAGCACGGCCCATTTCGCTGAGTGCGATCCGGAAATCCGACAGCCCGATACGCTTGCGCGGGTTGCGGCGCAGGCCCATGGCCAGAAGGTCGGCAAGGGCTGCAGCCTGACTGTGTTTGCGCAGCCAGCGCAGCGACTCGGGGCCTTCCTCGTGAATCAGATGCGCCGCAATGATTGCGGGCAACGCGTCCCCGCTGAAAAGGGTGGCGCCGGTCAGCATCTCGTAGGCCAGACAGGAAAACGAGTACACGTCCGTTGCCCGTGGGTCCGTGCGGTCGCCGAAGCTCGCGATGTCCCAAACCTCGGGCGCGCCATAGTAGGGACTGCCGCAGCCGGGACGCACCTTGCGACCAGCCAAGCCGAAGTCCACCAGCACGGGCACGACGTTGGGGGCTTTCCGGCTGCGTGTCTGAGGGCCGATCTCGTCCGGGTAGCGCAAGATCACGTTGGACGGTTTCACATCCAAGTGGCCGATGCCCGCGCCATGCATCGCCTCCAGACCAGCCGCCAGTCCGTCGAGGATATCCAAGGCAACGGGCATGGACATGGCTCGCTTTTCGAGCAGACGTTCCAGCGTGGGGCCCTGCACCAGCTCCATCACCAAGATGGGCTTGGGCTTGGCGCCGGCGTCGAAGGTGACAAACCCGGCCAGATTCTTGTGACCCGGCAAGGTCAGAAGCGCTCCTGCCTCTTCCCGGAAGAGACGAAGGAACTCCTCCTCGGACAGGGTGTGAGCCACAGCGCCGTTGTACGCTGGCACCTTCAGCGCAAACGTCTCCGCAGATTCTTCGTGGCGCTCCTCGGCCCGGCGGGCGATGAAAACCGATCCGCCGGCGCCCATGCCGATAGGTCGCAGGACATAGAACCCTCCAAGGGTGCGGCTGGGCGGCAGCCAGGACGGCAGGGGAAGCTGGCGCCCTACCCTCACCACCCGGGCTATCTCACCCGAGGCTGACAAATCGCGGGGCAGGCGCCCAATGCGCAGGAGCACGCGGCCGACTACTTCGGCGAAGAGGGGCGGCAGGTCCTGGCGCACCGCCTCGGCGGCCACCGCAGCGGCAGCCCCCATCCCCTCATCTTTCTCCGCCAAGGCGCGTTCCACCCAGGCGTCCAGCTTGCGCAAGCCACGCGTCGATGACGATGGAAAGAAGCCCTCGCGTAGGCCGGTACGCCGGGTGGCGCCGGCGATGAGACGAGCCGCGTAGGTGATGGCTCCGGCCAGTCGGTCGAGTGCGGTGCCGTCGTCGCCGCGCCGCAAGTCGGAAACACACTGTGCCTCGGTGAAAGCCTCGAGTGCGCGGGTGATGCTAAGCAGGCCACGGCGCAGGCCTTCGACCCGCGCCGAACTGCCCGGAGGCAATGCTTCCGCGACCCCGCGCAGGCTCTCCACCAGAGCCTGCTCGTCCGCATGGCGGCCGCCGCGCTCCCCCACCAGGAGTGCCACCTCCGCCATAGCCGCGAACAGCTCCCTGAACTCCGGCGCCATGCACGCTTCGGCCAGACAGCGCAGGTCAAAGGCACTCCGCACGCACCAACACGCGGCAATGAAGGCGTCGGACAACTCGTACACTTGCTCATGCACCACCGCGTCCGCAGCACGGGCCAGGGTTGCACAGGTCAGCCTGCGCAAGGGCGTTACCGTGTCGCCGCGCACGCGCTCGCACAACATGCGGAAGGTGTGCGTGCAACGGCTGCGCACGGGAATCGACGGCTCATCCGTGGCGCCGAATTCCGCATCCACGAGATGAAGCAAGGTCCGCAGTTGACGAAAGCGCAGAGTCACATGCGGGATGGTCTTCTCGACTAGAGGCTGCTGTTCGCGGCCGAGGAGCCAGCTTCCCAGCAGCCACAACATGTCCGCCAGGGGGCCGTCGGGGCCCGGATCCTCGCGGCTGCGCACGGTGATCAGATCGGACAGGGTGGAAGTCTGCAAGAGCCCGGCGTCCAGTTCGCGCAGGGCCCGGAACAGGGCCTGACGATCCGCGGACGTCGCGTCGCCGATGTTCTCTAGCGTGGCGATCGCCTGGTTGGCCGCGGCCAGTGCCGCGTCGGTGGCTGGGCCGAGATCGCGGCCCTCGGCAAAAGCGCGCAGGGCGGCCGCGAGCACGGTGCGCAACGAGGTTTTCGGGCCGGCAGCACCCATATCCAAGTCGTCCATCAGCGCCTGGACGAGGGCCACGGCCCCGTCATCATCGGTCGGCGCGGTCGCGCGCAGGGTCTCCACCGCGCTAAACGCCGCCTGGGCCCCGATGGGATTGCCAGCATGCTCCTCGTACAGATCGACCAGCGCCTCGATGGCGTCGATGCCACCCACCAGAACCAGCTTGGTCAGAAGCTCCTCCGACGCCTCGGGCTCTTCTTCCACCGCGCGCGAGAGGCCGAAGATCATCACCGAAGCCACACCCGGATCCTTGGCTGTGATCTCGCTGACCAGGATCTCCAAGCAACGCGCCAAAGCTTTGTCGGGATCGTGGGAAAGCGTGGCGGCCAGCGAGGTGGCGGCGCGCCGCCATTCGCTGGGACCCAGACGGAGCTGAAGGTCGCGATCGATCTCCTCGGCACGCATCGGCACCGCTGCGGCCAACAGCCCACGCGCGGCCGCCACGTGACGCCACACTAGCG
Source organism: Myxococcales bacterium (assembly GCA_003153015.1). GTDB lineage: Bacteria > Myxococcota_A > Polyangia > Fen-1088 > Fen-1088 > Fen-1137. The sequence goes on along the minus strand of PMBS01000151.1, from coordinate 12,611 downwards.
ACTCGCGATCGCCGATGAGACGGCTCCACGCCGCGCGCACCGTCGGGCGCTCGAAGACGCGCACGCCGCTGTCGTCACCCTCCTTGGCGCGACGGGCGGCCTCGCGCGCAGCCCGTTCAAGCAAGCGCCCGGCCAGGCGGCGAGAGGGCAAAGCGCCGAAAGAGAGGGCAGTCAACCATTCGCGTTCCAACTCGGGCCGCGAGATGAGCGCCAAAGCCAAGGTGTCAGCGCCGGTGCCCGCCGCGATGGGCAACCGCAGCGAAAGCGCCACGCGTGCATGTACCAACGCGCCCCCGAGCGCGCGCGGCGACGCCAGGGCGAGCGATGTCGCGAGGGTCACGAAGGTGGCCGCGTCTCCCTCGTGCAGGGCAGTCAAGACCCGCCGACCCAGCTCGCGCTTCTCCGGCCCGGGAGGCAATGCGCCGGCCAGCTCGAAAAGCGCGGCCATGGCCACCGGCCGCGAAAGGAAGCTAATGTCGTCGAGCAGCCCACTGGACACAGCCACCCGCACACTATTCAGAAGTGGTTCGGTGGCCAGCCCTTCAAGGGGCGTGGGTTGCTGGTCCGAAGCCGCTACAGCCAAGCTGGCCAGACCCTGCCGCCACAGGGCTCGGCGCTCCTCTACGCTCTCGCGCGTGTGAATCTGCGCAAGTCCTGCCAGATAGTCGTGCGTGCCGTGCATGAGCCGCGACCTGGTAGCGTACCAGTGTCGCAAGAAAATGGACAAGCCGGCGTAGAGCGTCGACGATGCGCACTGCGGCGGGCGGCTGCGATGCTCCGCCGCGCCTACCCCATCTCGGCTTCCACCCTTGCCACCAAGGATCGAGAAGCGAGGAGCGAACTTCTTACGGCTGCAGCCAAGCGACGCATCTGCTGTGCCGTCCGGTTCACCTGGCGGGCCACGCCGTCTGGCACGGGTAACGAGAGCAGCAGCTCCTTGCAGAAGCGCGGATGGTGGCCGCCTTCCTGGCCGGCAGCCAAAGCCGCTTGTACCCGCTCGGACAGCAGGAAGGGAACCAAACCCGCAGCGTCGAACCCGGCCCGACCGCGCAGGACGAAGAACTCGGTGCTGGCCACCACCGCGTTTCCGCCCGGACACAAGCGAAAGAGCGCCTCATCGACCAAAGCCACCTGGCGAAGGTAGGGTCGCAAGCGTGAGATGATGACATCGCCTGCCTGCACGCGCCGCTTCGTGCTTCCCATGCTCGCTGCCGGAACCGGATCGTGGCGAAACACCACGAAGCCCTGGTAGGCGTGGGTCGTATCGAGAATGAGAATCGCGCCCGGCGAATTGCACGACCTTGCGGACACGTTCTCGGCGACAACGTCCACGATCTCGGACAGGCAACGCCGCGCGACCACCTCGACGCGCCGGCGGGGATCGAAACGTTCCGGCGCCAGCGGGAGCCCGTCGCCCAAGTCCGCCACGCGGCGAAGAACGTGAATCCCCATGCCTCAGGCTCCCCCTTGCATGATCTCGAAGCGGCGCCGAACCAGCGGCGTGGCCTGCGCGAGGTCATGGTCTATCGCCTCTCCGTTCAGGGCGTACGCGAGTCGCCCACGACGGTCTTTTCCGTCGCGTTCGCTTATGAAGAACAGGACCTCCTCATTGCGAAAGTGGCGCGTAGGCTTCGAACGCTTGCGGCCGATGACTACGCACGCCTTCTGGCTGGTGTGGGGCCGAAAGGTGTTTCGGCCAAGGCCAAGCACGGCAACGATGGCAACCTGTTCGAGCAGCCAGGCCCGCAGGTACGCCCATCGCTCGGCACCAACCTTGTTGTGGGGGAGCACGATGGCCAGACGTCCCTGTGGCTTGAGAAGCTCCACGCAGCGTTCAAGGAACAAGACATCGCGTTCCACGCGGTGGCCGGCCGCAAGCTCATAGCCATCGGCGTACTCACATCCCACATCCCCGGCAAAGGGCGGATTGGTCAGCACAACATCGAAACCCATGAATCGCGGCTCTTGCGCGCGCATGAGGTCTTCCAGAACGGGAGCCAGCCTGGCTCGCAACTGCCGCTCGGGGCGCCTCAGGCTATCGACCCGCATGAGTCGCGCAGGCGCCTGACCACTGGCGGCCAACATCACACGGGCAACCCGTAGGACGCGAGGATCCTGATCAAATCCCCACACCGAGCACTGGGGAGCCTGCAAGAGAGCGTGGCGAAGGAAGCCGCCCGAGCCGCAGGCCGGATCAACCACGCGCTCGCCGGCCGTGGGCCTGACCATAGCGACCACTTCTGCGATCACATGCCGGGGCGTGAAGTACTGGCCCTTCTGGCCTTTGCTGGCCTTGCTGACCATGAACTCGAAAATGGCATCGAGCCCGACCAGGTCATCCGCGAATAGACGCACGCGATTCAGCACGGAGGCACAGCGCACGAGTTCGGGCCCACTCAGCCGGGTGGTAGCCCCGGGCTCAAGCATCCCGCGCCATCGCTCGCCCGCGACCCGCAACAGCCGGTTGACTTCGCCCACGGCTCCGTCGCCCCGGTGTCGCGCGAGAAAGGCTGTCCTTGCCGCTTCCATTTCGTGCGCCAGCTTCGCCACCAGCAGCTTCAGCGCCTCCTCGAAAGGGTCTTCACCGCTGTGAGCACAGATGATCTCGTCGAGTCGGAGGGCTGCAGATTCCCAGTCGCCGTGACGAAACCTATGGCGTCTGGTCATGGGGCAGCCGCGACTCCACCGGCGAGGCAGATCGGTACGAACCGTTCCATCCGGGTGAGCTACTACCTGACAACCCAAGCCGAGTCCACTGTCCGTCACTGTTGCGCGGCCTGCTGACGCGCGTGTAGGACAGAATCCGACACCACAGTGCGGTGCTTGCGTACACCGGTTTCAGCATCGCGTCTGACTGCCTCCGGGTCCAGGGGAGCGTACGCTGTCCGGCGTGGAACCCTTCCTGTTGGTTGAATGCAACCGCAGCGCTCGTTGGAACAGCGATCTCCCGGCAGGCGAAGCCAGCCAACCGCGGCTTGACGCTCCTGCCTGGCAACGGACTGACCGACGGCCGAGACCAAGTTGGCTGCAAACAGTCTGCCCGGCGTCCCTCCCTCCCACCCCAATAACCCCGACCCCAAGCGATGCCTGGCAGTCTGCGCGCGGCTTCCGTCCCGACCAGCTCCTAAGCACCGTGCGGAAGGCCTCCGACGGCTTTCCGCACGGTCGCTAGGAGTGTTCCGCTCTCGCTCCCGTCTCCGATCTCAATAATCCGGCTCTCTCACAACCTCACGTGGTTAGGGGACCGGGGACGGGAGAGGGAGCGGACTACCACTCCTGCCTCAGCTCTTCGATTCGCCGACGGCCGACGATCCGACCCGCNNCGGGCCGGCTTGTCGGCCGGCTCTCAGAGGCGGATCTGGTGGAGTATTGCTATCAGACCGCTGCCTTCGCTTTTCGCTTGTGCCGCCGCCACAGCGAAAAGGCCAGACCGCCGACGGCGAGCACCCAGATGCCAAAGAGCACAGCCGAGGTGTAGGGGAAGGCCAACCGAACCGATGAGTTGGGCGAAAGCAGGGTGGGCAGCGCGTGGCGATGATCCAGCGCGAGCAGGTCCATGAGGATGGCCACCGTCGCGTGAACGAGAAACCCTGCCCAAATGCTGCGGGTTTTCATCGACAGCGAGCCCAGCACCACGCCGGCCACCATGGCCCCGCACGCCTCAAGGTACGGCTTCGGGAAGTGAATCATGACGTAGGGACCGACCATGAAGAAGATGGCGTTGCTGCCCAGGCCGCGCGATCCCCGCACCCAGAAGCCGCGAAAGAATACTTCCAGGGTGAAAAATTGGCCCACGTAGACTGCCTCCCACACCGCGAGATCGAGCCACGAGCGACTGGCCAAGTGGTACATGGGGTAGTAGGTCCCGAAATCACCCATGTGGGCGACCAGCGCCAGGATGGGAATCACCAATGCCAGGCACAGAAGATAGATCCACGCGTGTTCCAGAAACCCGCGCACACGCAAGCCGAGATCAAGAGGATTCTCCCTGAACAGCAGCGGCCAAACCGCCAACGGCAGCAGGTAAACGATGTAGCGCGACAGGCCCCAGTAGATCCGCCAGTAGAGATCCTCGTACAGCCAGACCCGGAGAGTCTCGGGATGAGCCGCCTCGTACCACTTCAGGGCCGGTACGATGTGTGCGTCGAAGAATTCCAGGCTGCCGAAGTAGTTGATGAGAATGAGACAAAATGCGCCCAGCACCAGGGTCGCGGGGGTGCGCGGGTCAAGCCGACCCTCCAGATTCTGGCGCTGGGCTCGCGCCGTGGCGTCGAGGGTCGCCCAGGTATCACGAAAAAACCAGACGATGACCGGCGCGAGGCCGGCCAGCAGGACGAGCGAGACCACGAACTGGCCGAGCGGACTGTTGAGAATATTCATCCGTCCGGGGGCTGGTTATCCCGGATTTCCTGGTTTCCCACAACAGACGACAAAATGGGAACCCTGAAAGGGTTCCCATACCCTCCCGCGCTCTGGCTCCAGGACTGGCAGCTGCGGCAGCAGCCGCCAGTCCGTGGGCAAAGCCCGTCTTCGCCTACGCGATCATGGGAACCCTGAGAGGGTTCCCAAACCCCGCGCTCCGGCTCCGGCGGGCTCCCCACGCGACCGGTACGCGTACGCGTTGACCCAGCCGCCGGATCGTGGCAAGACACCCCGTCATGCCGGTAATCAAGTCGATCAAGGACATCGTGGTGGGTCAGGCCCTACGCCTGGCGGGCAACCCGCGCGTGAGCAAGCTCGCCAGCGACCCCCGTCTGATGAACGCGGCCATGAAGGCCCTGAGTCTGGGCGGCACGCTCAAGTCCGGGATGGACAGAGCCGGGGGACTGGCAGCGGGTGTCCTCGGCTTGGCCACCCAGCAGGAGGTTGCCAACCTGCGCGCCACCATTGCGCAATTGGAAGACACGATGTCCACGCTGGAGGCTAGGACCGCCGCCGCCAGGACACCGCCTGCCCCATAGGTCTAGTTGGGGCACGCGGGGGCCAGCCCGCGCGGCAGGAGCCCAAAGCACATTTGGGTCTGGCTAGCGGCGCTCGGACCCACACAACGCGGGGCCGCCCAGCAGGTTTGTCGATCGGCGCCCGGTTCACAAGCTGCCACCAACCGGCCTTGTGGCTGGCTGACGTTGTCGATCTCGAAGAGGATCCCGGCCAGCGCTTGGGTTCCAATCACGCCATCGACTTGAGCACCCGAGGGGAAGTCTTCGTTGAGGTTGCTGATGAGGTCGCTGGTGTCGCTGACGATGGCCGCGGGCAGGTCGGAACCGATTTCCACGTATGCGGCAGCCGGCAGGGCCACCCCTCCGCTGACGTCGCAAGGCTGGAAGCAGGCGCCATTGTCCTGATTAGCTAGCGTCCATTCGATGCGACGGCCGCGCGCCAGCTCAGCGCAGGCCCCTGGCCACGCGTCGCCCGAGCCGCCGTCCACCAACGCCAAACGCGACACGGTCACCCAATGCGCGGGGATCGGATCAGCGACAAAGGGCGAGTATAGCGGCGACTCCCCTGCCCCGAGAGGCAACGGCACCTGGCCACCCATGCGCTGCCAGGCGCTCGCGCTCAGCACCAAGGGACCATGTCCCGTGCTGAGCGCGAGCAAGAGATTGCTTCCTGAGGACTGCACTTCGACCTCCCCTGCCTTGCAGGTTTGCGCCGGCCCATCAGGAGCGAATGCAGGAGGGTTGCCGCACGCCCGCATCACCACGCGACTGGATGGCAAACCCGGTCGCTCGCTTCCCGACGCGGTAGCCGCTGCGGTAGCGCCGCGCAGCGTGAACTTCAGCACAGCGTAGCCGTTCGCCGCCAGATCGGAATCGCTGGCCGGAAGGTTACTATAGATGGTCATGGTGGCAGGCTGGTTCGGGTCGGCCGGGGCGCGCGGGAGCACGAATGCCAGCGAGAAATTGCGCAAGACATCTCCCCCCAAGACTCCGGCCACCTGAGTGTCAGCGTCACCCACCGTGCCTGGGCAAAGATCGAAAAGGGTGATGCCGCGAAACCAGGCCCGAACTGGTGCAGTGCTGCCCGATGCTCCGAGCAACTGGATGTCCCCCTCGTAGGCCACAGGTTCTGGCGTGGCTGTGGGACAGACCCCGCGGCGCAAACTGGACAGCAGGGATCCCGTGTCGATGAGGAGCGAGGGCGTGTCGGAGCCCACCCTCACCCTGGCCAGGGTGGCCCCCAAGGCTTGGCCGCCCGGCGCGGTTGGCGCCCGCTCAAGCTCGATGGGACGCGAGTCGTACTCGAACGCCGGCTCGTCGCTGCAACCGACCAGCGCGGTGAATAACCCAAGAGCGGTGAATGGTCGTCCGTGCATGGTCTAGAAACTCACCGTGGTCATGAGCGCCAGCGTGTGCTGCAACATCTTGTAACTGCCAGCCGCGGTCGGGCGCGCCTGGCCCGCTAGGCGCGTCTGGCACGCGGGCAAGGACAGATCGTAGGCAGCCTGCGCGCAAGCTGCGGCTGCCGTTGGATCAAACGTCGAATTGCCGACCGTCACCGGAAACATCCAAGTCAGAGCATAGCCGGCAGCGATCCGTAGGTGGCGCCCGAGCGCGAACTCGGTGGCGAGCGCAGGCTCGAGCTTCAGCCCATCCACCGCGGCGGCATTCACGTTCGCCTCGGGCACCGCCGAGGTTTCCAGGCGCAGCGTCCCGCTCCAGCGAAACCAGGGCCGAGGTGCGTGGACCAGACGCGCCCGCATATCCCAGCTATCCTGAAAACCGCGGTACAAGACCAACTGATCGGGAAGGTTGTTGCCCAGAAGTCCAGTGCCGCTCGGGCCGACAAGGCGGATCGTGATCCGATCATGTGAGCCATAGCGAACCCAACGCACGATCCCTACCGCATCCAGATGCCGGGTGGCATGCCAGGTGACCCCCGCCGTGAAAAGATCGGGCAGGTGGTAGCGCATCTCGCCGGACACACACGGACTGTGCCCGACAGTGGAACAGAGATCGTTGGTTGGCGGGGGAGGCGTCACTTGGCTACGCTCCAGGGACAGCTTGACCGTCCCGTCGCTCCCCAGGGGCGCGCTGGCGTAGGCCAGGCCCACTTCCCAGGCCGCCCGACGATAATGGATACCTCCCACCACGAAATAGGACGGTGTCTGGGTTCCATCCGTCGCCAGGTCGTAGCGTGCCGCCGCGTTGGGATTCTCCACGGTGCACGGACTGGTTACACAGGCAGCCGATCCAAGTGCGGTGTCTTCGTCGAAAACCACATGCCCATAGCTGAAGAGCAGCCCCGGCGCGACACCGACTCGCAGCGAGTCCGTCAGGTCGATGGCCAGCCCGACCACCAGCGCGAGCTGCCGCGAGTCGATGCTTACCAAGTGATAGTGTGTGGGTGTTGTCACATCGAAGCTGAGCTTTTGCGAAAACGGCGTATAGGCGGCAATCGCTATGGCGAATCGCCGCGCCACCCCCGCACCCACCCCGAGGAACCCGGCAGGCCCGGGCGGCCAGGCGAAGGGTTGTTCGAGGCCATGGCCAGATGCCGATGGGAAGCTGCTGGTTCCGCCCGGCTGCCCGGTCATCGAATCGATCGGGGCGCGATCGACCGTGACGTGGGTCGCGCGCAGCGAAGCTCCGAACATGAACTGATACCCTTGCAGCATGCCCAGGGCAGCTGGATTCCAGTACAGCGCTGTCAAGTCGCCGGTGGTGGGACCGGAAAAGCCCAGACTGCCAACGTGAGGATCGTCGAACGGGCCGGCCAACGCCGACGGCGCAGCCAACAGCAAGGCCGCGGCTATGAGCAGTCTAGCCGCGTGGGGAGCCCGCCGGCTTTGCCGGCGGCGTACCATCGCGGGAGGGTTTGGGAACCCTCTCAGGGTTCCCATGTCAGGTCTTTTCACGGCTGGATCTCCACCCTATCGCGAGGACAGCCCACAGTCGACCATCGGCAGCTCATCGCACTTCTGGCGTTGCGATGAGCGCCGCGGCGTTGACCAACCCCCGACGGTGCTTCTCTTGGAACCGAAGGTGAAGGAGTAGCAGCCATGGCAACCGATCATCCCCACACGGAAGTCGAAAAGAAACCCGCAGAACGAGGGGCTGCCGACAGAATCCAGTTGGCCAGCAAACTCGACCGGCATCTCGCGCAGGCTGCCAAGTTGGCCTCGGAATACGGCGTGCCGCCGGACGCCTTTGCCGCAGCGGCGTGGCATGCGTACCTGCACGCCTCACCTGCCTTGGCCGAGCACATCGAGCGACTGCAATTCATGGCCGGCATCGAGGAGCTGCGCAACACCGGCCGGCTAGCCAAAGCCTAGCTAGGCGCGTTGGGAGCCCGCCGGCTCTGCCGGCGGCGCACTATCGCGGGAAGGGATGGGAACCCTCCCAGGGTTCCCATGTCAGTGTTTGGCCAGCCCGGGGAGCACGATACGCGGGTCGACGGATTCGCGGTTGCGCCACAGAGCGAGTGAGATCACGGCGGCGCCGTCCAGGTTGCGGCCGGCCAAACCAAGGGCCTGTCCCGGTTCAACTGGTTCGCCAGGAGCAACCACCACGTCGCGCATGCCCGACAAGACGCTGACCCATCTTGACGGGTGTTGTGTCACCACGGCGTAGCCGCCCTGGGGCAGGGTTTCGACCCGGCGGATCACGCCAGCCGCTACCGCCCGCACAGGCTCGTTCAGTCGGGCCAGCAGCTCGATTCCGTCGCGACGGAACTCGGTCCCTGTGGGGGCATCCCGACGGACGCCAGGTACGCCCACCATGGCCCCGCGCACCGGACGGGCGAAACGGCGGAGAGATTCGCCTGTGTCTACATACGCGTCCGCCCGCTGGCTGCGTGCTCGGTCGAGCACCCCGCGCTCGGCACGCACCTGCTCAAGCTCGCTGGCCAGGATGCGCGTTTCCGCAAAGCCTCTGCTCAGCGAAGCCATGGCCAAGTCAGCCGCTTCCGCGTCGTCCAAGCGCGACTTTGGGCTGCTCATGAAGCCCAGCTCGCGTCGGCGCGTCAGGCGGTAGGCCAAGAGAGCCTGCTCGCGCAGTTTGGCTTCTGCACGATCCTTCTGGCCTTCCAGAACCTCCTCCCGCGTAGCAAGACGCTGCGAGAGCCTTGCCCCTTCGTCGAACGATTCGGTCCACGCGAGCGAGGCTGGCGCGAGCAACAGCAAGAGCAGGGAGATAGTTAGCCTAGGCATCGACCCCGCCAGGCACCGGAGTGGAGAGATAGCCAAGCATCCAACCGAGCAGAGGAGCGGCCAAGAGACCGGCGGCGGACTCCCAAAAGCCCAAGAAGAACCCGGTTGGCGTGGGCACGATGCCCATCGCCCTTTCCACTGCGGTCAGCAGTGTGGGCCAAGCGATACGCAGCACCACAAGCGCGGCGAGCGCGCCGGCCAACCCTGCGGCGGCAAGGGCGATGTTGGCGGGCAGACTGACGTTTCCCGCGGTCTCGCCGAGGATCACGAGAACCTGCGCTTGCCGCCGGCGGGCTTCCCTCCCACGCAAGACCGTGCTGACCAGAAACGAGAGGGCCGCGATGCCCGCGGCCAGCACCACGGCCCAGCCCAATCGTTGGCCGAAGCGAACCCAAGCAGCAAGGCGAGCCACACCATCTGTCATGGCATCCACGTCCGCCACTGCGGCCAGCCCACGCAGGCGTCGCGACAGTTCCGTCGCCCGCTGCGATAGGTCCGCCGAGGCTACTAGGGCGACTTCTATCGAGCGCGGAAAGTAGCCAGGTTCGAGGTCGTCGAGCCACGAGCCTGCGGCTGGCAGCGGCCGCGCCGCATCCCTCAGCCGCGCGAGAGCTTCGGCCGGCTCGACCAGGCGTACCCGAGACACGCCCGGCCGCAGTCGCAGCAGGTCGACCAATTGGGCAGCTTGGTCCGGTTGCACGTCGTCGCGCAGGAAAGCGATCACATGCACACCCTGGCCCACGGTGCTCATCCAGCCTCGGGTAGCGCGCAACCCCAGGACAGCTACGCCACTGACCAGTCCCAGGACCAAGAACGATCCAGCAGCCGCCCACAGCGCGCGGCGGGCAGAAACCGCCTGACGTCTTGCCCGGCGCAGGATCCAGGCGAAAGTCACGCCGACTCCTCCCCCGACGAGCTGCGGTCCGATGGCCGAATCGCTTCGGCCAAATCGGCGTTCTCGGGCTCATCCATATCAGGAAAATCAACCGGCGTGGGCACCAGACCGATGGCGGGCGCGCCGACGATGCGGCCACCTTCCAAGTTGACCCGCCTGCCACCTGCGTCCACCAGCATCTGGGCAAAGCTGGGGTCAGAGGTGGCGCACAATACAGCGCAGCCTCGCTCGCGCGCCCAGACGAGCGCGCGGACGATGCCTTCGCGGTCGTCTCCGCCCATCCCCGCCGCCGGCTCGTCCACCACGACAAGTGGCGGCGGGCCTACCAAAGCCCGTGCGAGCGCGACCAGTCGCTGCTGGCCGGTAGACAAGGACCGGGCCAGTCGGTTCTCCCAGGCCGAATCAGCCACCATGGCCAGACTCTCGCGCGCGTCCGCCTCAGCCGAATCAATCGGCTGACCGCGGACTGCCAAGGCGAGCATGATGTTCTCCAGCACGTTTTCGTCCGGGATGAGCAGGGGTAGAGGCGGCAGATAGCCAACGTTGCGTCGAACGTAGGGCAACGACGATGCCTGCAGGCCAGCGATATTGCGTTCCGCGATCCAGACAGCGCCCGAGTCCGGCTCTCGAAATCCGGCTGCCACGGCCAGCAGGGAGCTCTTGCCCGAACCGGTCGGCCCCTGCACAACGACCAACTCGCCACGAGACACTCCCAGCGTCAAGTCAGCGAGAGCCGGGCTGCCCGCGCGCAGGTAGGAAACGCCTTCGAGCCAGATCACAGGGTGATCTTAGACGAGAAGCATGAGCATCGATAGTTTGCGGGCCGGCACTCGATTTATCAGGAATAATATAATGTAATGTATGGTCACTTCTTTCCACAGGCTGCTCTAGGGCCAGAAGTGGCCGGACGCAAAGGCGAATCTTGATGAAAACCACAAACTATCAACACACAATATATAGTGTAGACGTTTGTGGTATAGTACTACATCTTGTGTTTCTTGTTGACATGAGAGTCGGATAGCGACACTAATCTTCCCGTCCGCCGCACATGGTTAGCTAACACTTCGCTAGGCCTCGTGGGTTGGCGGTTTCGCAAGTCTTTGGGTCATCAAGGTAAGATCAAGAGCGCAGACAGCAGGCTCGGCGGCCCTGCCGCCGAGACCACGGAGGAGGAGTGCTGATGCTTGACAAGCAAGATAGCCGACGCCAACGAAGCCCTCGGCCGAGTGGGCTCGAATTGTCGATCCCAGGCCCAGCGTCCTCCAAAGATGTCCGAGCCGGTCGGGGCAAGAGCCGCAAGCCGGCGCCTGGAATGCGCATCGAACGATCCTTCACCCGGGCCGGCGACAATGGCTACGCGGGTGTCATCTGGGAACAACGCACGGCCAGCATCGTTGGCGAGGGCGGCAAGGTGGTGTTCGAGCAGCGCGATGTAGAGGTTCCGAGTGGCTGGAGCCAGACCGCGACCAACGTGGTCGTGCAGAAGTACTTCCGCGGCCAGTTGGGCACACCCGGGCGCGAACGCTCCGTGCGCCAGCTTATCGACCGCGTGGCCGACACCATTACCCGATGGGGCATGCAGGACGGGTACTTTGCCGACCAGGCTTCGGCCGACAACTACCGCGCCGAACTCAAGCACCTTCTGGTCGAGCAAAAGATGGCCTTCAACTCTCCCGTCTGGTTCAACGTGGGCATCGAGGCAGAGCCACAATGCTCAGCCTGCTTCATCAATAGCGTCGAGGACACCATGGAGTCCATCCTGGGCCTGGCCAAGACCGAGGGCATGCTGTTCAAGTACGGCTCGGGCACAGGCACGAATCTGTCGCCCATTCGTTCGTCCAAGGAACTGCTCAACGGCGGTGGCACGGCGTCGGGCCCGGTCAGTTTCATGAAGGGCTTCGATGCGTTCGCAGGCGTGATCAAGTCGGGCGGCAAGACGCGACGAGCGGCCAAGATGGTGATCCTCAACATCGATCACCCTGACATCGAAGAGTTCATCCGCTGCAAGGCCAAGGAAGAGAGGAAAGCCTGGACCCTCATCGACGCGGGCTACGATGGCTCATTCGACGGCGAGGCATACAAGTCTGTCTTTTTCCAGAACTCCAACAACTCGGTGCGCGTGACCGACGACTTCATGGAGGCCGCGCAGAAGGACCGCGAATGGTCCACGCGGGCAGTGGTTGGCGGACGGACGGTGACCACCTACAAGGCGCGGGAGCTTTGGCGCACCATCGCGCAGGCGGCCTGGGATTGCGGCGATCCCGGCCTGCAGTTCGACACCACGATCAACGCCTGGCACACCTGCCCGAACACGGCGCGCATCAACGCCTCAAATCCCTGCTCCGAGTACATGTTTCTCGACAACTCGGCCTGCAACCTGGCATCGCTGAACCTGCGCAAGTACTTGCGGCCCGACGGCACGTTTGCTACCGAGGACTTCAAGCGCGCGATCGAGATCACCATCCTGGCGCAAGAGATCATCGTCGGCAACGCCCGCTACCCGACTCCGGAGATCGGAGCCAACTCGTTGCGCTTCCGTCCGCTGGGACTGGGTTATGCCAACCT
>PMBS01000062.1 GCA_003153015.1 Myxococcales bacterium | reverse complement strand
CGCGCGGCCTACTACAACGCCGCCGCAACCCACGCCTTGGTCAAGGTGGCGCAGGATGGGCTGGCCAACCAGGAAGCCCACCTGGTGCAAGCCCAGGGTTTCGTCCGGGCGGGCACGCAGCCGGAGATTGCTCTGGCCCAGGCTCTCACCAACCGGGCTACCGCGCGGGTGCAGCTCATTACCGCGCAGAACGGATACGACGTGGCCAAGGCCCAGCTCAATCAAGCCATGGGCGTCGAGGGGCCGATCGACTACGATGTGGAAGCTGCGGCCGCCGAGCCGGTGCCGGGCGAGGAGAGCACCACCGAAGATCTGCTGCCGCTGGCGCTCAAGACGCGGCCGGATCTGAAGGCTTTGGCCGAGCAGGTGCGGGCGCAGGAAGCGACCATCAGCGCGACCCGGGGTGGGTACGGCCCGGCTCTGGGTGCGAGCACCGCACTGACGGACCAGGGACCCGCTCTCGACAGTATGGCGTGGAACTGGAATGCGGCGCTCACGCTCACCTGGCAGATCTTCGGAGGCGGCATAACCAACCAACAGGTGCGCGAGGCACGCGCCACCGTAAGCGTGCTGCGCGGCCAGTACGATATCCAGCACCAGCAGATCCGGCTGGATTTGGAGCAGGCGCGCTTGGCGGTGCGCGCGGCCAAGGCGAGCGAGGAGGCCACCCACGAGGCCGTGGTCAACGCGCGCGAGCAACTCCGTCTGGCCGAGGGTCGCTACCAGGCGGGCGTGGGCAACATGATCGAACTGGGGGATGCGCAGGTGGCCATGACCACGGCTGCCGCGCAGGAGGTGCAGGCGCACTTCGGTCTAGCCACGGCCCGCGCACAGCTCCTGTTGGCGCTGGGACAACCCTGAGGTAGGTCCATGGGAACTGTTTTTGACGAAAGGCTTTCATTCATCTACGGCCGGCGGAGCATCCGCAAGTATCGAGACGTTCCTGTGTCCGATGAGTTGGTGACTGAGCTTCTGCGCGCAGCCATGGCGGCGCCATCTGCGGCCGCGAAGGATCCCTGGCGCTTCGTGGTCGTGCGCAAGCGGGCCACCTTGAATCTGATCGCTGAGGCCCTGCCCAACGGCAGGATGCTGGCGCACGCGCCGGTCGGCATCGCGGTGTGTGGCGATCTGGGCGCGGCTCACGCAGGCGAGTTGAGCTATCTATTGCAGGATTGCTCGGCTGCTATCGAGAACCTGCTGCTTGCCGCGCATGCCTTGGGCTTGGGCGCGTGCTGGTTGGGTGTGCACCCGCGCCAGCCGCGTATCGATGCGCTCACCAAGATCCTGCGGTTGCCGGAAAAGATCCTACCCGTGTCCTGTATCGCCCTGGGTTGGCCCGCGGAAAAGCAGCTACCGCGCACGCGCTTCTCCCCCGCGTACGTGCACGGCGAGTCCTGGTGAACCTCATTTCCGTGGCTCTGGCGATGAAGGCTACGTGAAGAGGTCGCTGATCCGTCGGCGCAGCTCATCGCGCACCTTGCGAAAAACGTCCAAGCGCTCAGCTTCCGAGCCGCTCACTGCCGCAGGATCAGGCAGGCCCCAATGCAGCCGAGTTGCCCTGCCCAGAAATACCGGGCATTCCTCTTCGCCACACAAGGTGATGACAGTGTCAACCTCGGCCGCCGGGACGTCCGCGACCGCCTTCGCATGATGCCCAGAGATGTCGATGCCGATTTCTTTGAGCACCGCGATGGCCTCCGGTCGGACGCGGCCCGGGCGCGAGCCGGCAGACCAGATTTTGGTTCCCACCGGGGCCAGCGAGCGCGCAATCCCCTCGGCCATCTGACTGCGGGCCGAGTTGGCCACGCAGAGAAAGAGTACGCCTTTCATGTCGGAACCTCCTGTCTGCGGAAGTACCTGCGTCCCAGCCAGAGCGCGACATTGACCAGCCCGATCATGACGGGGACTTCAACCAGAGGACCAATCACGGCAGCGAACGCCGCGCCATGGTTGATCCCGAAGGTCGCAATAGCCACGGCGATGGCGAGCTCGAAGTTGTTTGAGGCCGCGGTGAACGAGAGGGTTGTCGACTGGCCGTAGGTCGCGCCCACCTTCTTTGACATGAAGAAGGACAGAAAGAACATCACCACGAAGTAGATGAGCAGCGGAAGGGCGATGCGCGCCACGTCGAGGGGAAGCTGCACGATGTATTTGCCCTTGAGTGAGAACATCACCACGATGGTGAAGAGCAGCGCGATGAGGGTGATCGGGCCGATCTTCGGGATGAACTTGCCGTGGTACCAGTCCTTGCTCTTCAGCTTGATGAGCGTGAAGCGCGTGATCACCCCGGCAAGGAACGGAATGCCGAGATAGATGAAGACGCTCTTGGCTATCTCGCCGATGGTGATGTTCACCGCAACTCCCTTCAGGCCGAACCATGTCGGGAGAATGGTGATGAAGACATAGGCGTAGACCGAGAAGAAGAGCACCTGGAAGATCGAATTAAACGCGACCAGGCCGGCGCAGTACTCGCTGTCGCCCCTGGCCAAGTCGTTCCAGACGATGACCATGGCTATGCAGCGGGCCAGGCCGATCATGATGAGCCCGACCATGTACTCGGGTTTGTCGTGCAGGAAGAGGACAGCCAGGCCGAACATCAGGATCGGGCCGATGATCCAGTTCTGGACGAGAGAAAGCCCGAGGACCCTAGTGTTGCGAAAGACCGGCCCCATCTCTTCGTAGCGGACTTTGGCCAGCGGCGGGTACATCATCAGGATGAGACCGATCGCGATAGGAATGTTGGTCGTCCCGACGTTGAATCGATTGACTAGAGGGACAATGCCGGGGAACAGGTACCCCCCGCCAACCCCCACCGCCATGGCGATGAAGATCCAGAGAGTGAGGTAGCGGTCAAGGAAGGACAGGCGCTTCGCCACGCCCTGAGTTGCTGTCGTCTCGCGAGTCATCGAACCGCCTCTCGGTGCCGTGTCGTGGTCTTCCCCCTGGCAGTCTTGGCCGCACAGGCGGCGGCTTTGGCGCAGGCCATGCCCGGCTTCTTGCCGTCCAGCCAGCGCTGCAGCGTCTTGAGTAGCGACACGGCATCGGGCCTGTCGGCCAGGCTGCGCCGCAGAAGCGCCAGATGGGTTTGGGCCAGCCCGTCTTCCGCCGGGCGAAGCGCGTAGTGCGACCACAGACCATCCTTGCGGTCGGTCACCAGGCCCGCGTGCTTGAGCGTGGCCAGGTGCCGCGAAGCCTTGGATTGCGTGATGCCGAGCGCCGCCATGACGTCGCACACGCACAGCTCGTCATGGTGGAAGAGCAACCAGATGATCTTGAGCCGTGCCTCATCGGCGAGAACCTTGAAGAACTTAGCCGCATCTCTCATGTGTCACCCATAGATTCGTATAGCCGAATATACGGGTGAATGCAAGGCATGCGTTGGGCACCGGATCGGCTTTGCAGACATTCGGGAACGCAATGACGCATGAGGGCGAGCGTAAGCCACGCAGAAGCGGTCGTCTCGGGCTATCCTTGGGGTCCGAGTCGAACCCAGATGCGCAAGTTCCTGCCCATCTTCAACGAGCTGATTCTCGAAGAGCATCGAGACCGGCTTCTTCATTGGCAAGGACTAGCGCCATGATCCAGCCAAGCAAGTGGCGCACGAGCCTTCTGCTCCTGCTGGCGGCATCACTCGGGGTGGGGTCGGTCGTCCTATTTGCCCTTTGGCCGCTCGGGACCCTACGCATCGTACGGCCGCAATGGTCGGAGGTGGAACTCCTGGCCTGGGATGCGGCGCTGTCGTTGTTGTTCTTCGTTCAACACAGCGGGATGGTACGCACGAGGGTGCGCGCCCGTATGGCCACGGTCATCGCGCCGATCTACCAGCCCGCGATCTATGCGATCGGATCCGGCCTCGCCCTTCTGGCCGTGGTCCTACTCTGGCAGCCCTCTGCGATCCGCATCTTTGCACTCACTCGGCCCTGGCGTCACGTCGCACAGGGGCTCTCTATCGCTGCGCTTGTCCTTTTCGCCTGGGGCATCTATTCGTTGCGCTCCTTCGATCCCTTGGGAGTCGTTCCGCTGGCTCGCCACCTGCGATCGAAGCCGTCGCCGCCCTGTCCTTTCACAGTCGGCGGAGCGTACCGCTTCGTGCGCCACCCGCTCTATCTGGCCATCCTAGTGCTGTTCTGGTCATGTCCTGACATGACGGCAGATCGGCTGCTTCTAGACGGGCTGTGGACCGCGTGGATGGTCGTCGGCACGTTGTGGGAGGAAGCGGATCTGGTTGCCGAGTTCGGCGACGCCTATCGATCCTATCGTCGTGCAGTTCCGATGCTTATCCCGTTGACGAAGCCATGGCGATAGGGAGTCCCCGTGCTCACTACCTATCCTATCGTCGCGGGCCTTTGCCTGATAGGCCTGATGATTCGCACTGGCTACGAGCTGCTCAAGAAGGCCGGAAGGCTGAGCACCAAGAACAAAGTGATCTTCGCCCTGGTCTTCGTCGCGATGTGCGTGATGTTGGCCAGCTGGCCCGTCATGTGCCCACTCGACCCATGGCGCATCGCCTGCCCCGGCACCGTGGCGTGGATCGGCCTTGGTATGGTGACAGCGGCCTTGGCCTTGATGATCGGAGGGCTCGCGCAGCTACGAGGATTGGAGAACATCGACCACCTTGTCACCACGGGGTTGTTCTCCAGGCTTCGCCACCCCATGTATGCCGGCTTCGTCCTGTGGATCGCAGGCTGGGTGGTGCGCCACGGCGCGGTCGCCAGTCTTGCCGTGGGATTCGTGTGCATCGGCAACATCCTCTACTGGCGCTCTCTCGAAGAAAGCGCGCTCGAATCACGGTACGGAGAGGACTATCGAGTCTACCGCCAAGGGACCTGGTTCTAGATAACCTAATTGGAAGGAAGGCTTCGAAGGTCAAATCAGTCTTGAAGACTGCATGAATGCACACAAACGGAGGATGCGATGAACAAGCAAGCCGATGATACCCGTCGAGATGTTTCGAAGGCATACGCCCAGGCGGTAACCGCCCCAGCGAGGAAGGGATGTTGCGGCAGCGTGCCGCCGCAGAAGGGAGTGGCCGTGAAGCTTGGCGGCTACTCCAGCGACGAACTTGCGGCTCTCCCCGAGGAAGCGGTGGTCAACTCGTTCGGGTGCGGCAACCCGGTCGCGCTCGCGCAGCTCTCCGCCGGCGAAGTAGTGCTCGATCTCGGCTCCGGGGCAGGGATCGACCTGCTCCTCGCCGCGAAGAAGGTTGGTCCGAAGGGTCGCGTGATCGGTGTGGACATGACGGACGAGATGATCGCCAAGGCGAACGAGAACATCCGGGCCAGCAAGCTCACCAACGTCGAGGTTCGCAAGGGCCTCATCGAGGACATGCCGGTTGAGAGCAGCTCCGTCGACTGGGTGATCTCGAACTGCGTGATCAACCTCTCGCCGGAGAAGAAGAAGGTATTCCGGGAGATCGCTCGCGTGCTCAAGCCGGGCGGGCGGATGCTCGTCTCCGACATCGTGGCAAAGGACCTCCCCGAAGAGGTGCGCCAAGTCGCCGAGCTCTACTCCTCGTGCATCAGCGGCGCGATCAGTGAGGAGGAATACTTGGCAGGGCTGCGCGATGTGGGGCTGGTCGATGTCGAGGTCCACGACCGGCTGGTCTACGACGCCGAGCAACTCGAGGGCCTCGCCGGGTCTGACTTCGAGAGCCTCTGCGGCTGCGCCGGCGGCAAGGCGCAGCTGCTCTCTCTGGCGCGAACCCTCGCAGGCAAGGTGTGGAGCGCCAAGGTCTATGCGCGCAAACCAGCGTAGGGTCGAGGGTCCATGACCGTGGTAGAGATTCCGACCATGCCCTCGCACGCGACTGGCTGCCTGCTTTGTGGCGAAGACCTCGCCTACTCGACCGTCGGTTTGCAGTCAAGGACATGTTGCCGAAGGCAGGCTCGCGATCCAGTCCTCAATGATTGCGTATTCTGGGTCGTTTACGGAAAGGAGCTGGCCGCCGAGGTGGTCGTAGCCGGTCGCGCGCAGCAACAACAGACTGCCCTCGGGAAAGTTGGGCGAGACCAGCGCCACAACCATAGCCCGATCCGCCTTCGCGTTCCCGATCAGCACGTACTGGGTGTACTCCCCGTCGCCCCCCTTTGAATGACAGCTCTGACAGCGTGTCTGTAGGATGGGATAGACGTCGTTTTCGAACACGGGATCATCGACAACCCCCCTCTCGCTCGCTCTGTCGACAGACGCGTCAGGCATCGGTCCACGTCCAAAATCCGCGCAGGCCCCGCCCAGCAAGGTTGCGGACAGAAGTCCAAGGAACAGTGTGCGACGCCGCGACAAACCCGTGCACGCCTGCGTCGCGCTGATGGATGGTGCCCGACCGGCGTTGAACTCGATGGCCTCGATCAAGGGCGCCACCATCAACAGGAATCGCGGCGCTCGTCGTAGGCAACTGCGACGCAGGGGCGCAGATGACCTTCGCGCGGGAGTCGATCCGCCTCTCTCGAGTCTGATCGCGCTCATTTGGATGCGTTCTACACCCCTGCACGTCCGACGCAAATCACCTGGCCAACCGCCACCGCATCGAGTAGCTGGCCAATCTCGTCAGGCGCGGAGCTCCTTGATTCGCTCCTCCACGGCTTGTGCTTCGTTCTCTACTTGGCGGCGATTCCCTGGTACGCAGTATGTAGCATGGAGTTGCCCGACTGGAGACCAGCAAGCCTCCGATCAACCCTCCTCAAGCGATTCCTGGGGTTCCACCTGTCTTGGCGCGCGGACGGTGTCGGCAGCCGGCTCCCCTTCAACCTGCCGCGGGAGAAGGTGCCGCGGCAGGAACGCCGCATTGGCGATCAACGTGGGCACCACGGCTGAGCCGATGACCACCGCGACCAGGTGCGAATACTGCTGCTGGGTGACCAGCCCGTGATTGAGCCCGTAGAGCGCCGAGATTGTCCCGAAGGTTAGGCCGGTCGACATCATCAGGGTGTAGTAGCAGCGCTCGTTCCGCTCGCGTCGAAAAGCCCCGATCACCGGGTACAGACCGAAGATCTTGGTGCCGACCTTCCCGGCGAACAACGCCAGGAAGGCCAGGGGCGCCGACAATAGCGCGGGCAACGAGACGAATGAGCCGGCACGCAGGAAGTAGATGGGCGTGAGGAATCCGATGGTGAGCGTCCGCAGCCGGCGCATGAAAACCGAATCGGTGCCAAGGGTGGACGCCAGCACCATCCCAGCGATGTACGCCGGCAGAACCGCTTCGCTGCCCGACCATAGCGCGAGCGCGCCGAGGCCGAAGAGGATGAACAGCACCCACTTGGTGCGAAACGCGGCGGTGCGGTTGGCGTAGTGGTGCACCAAGTGTGGCGTCACCACCGGGAGGAGCACGAAGGCCGCAATGCACGCGACTGCGAGCAGGGCGGTTCGCCAGGTGAACGGAGCGAACATCAAGCCGAGGACAAGCACGGTCCCGAGATCGTTCACGAAGCAGGCTCCCAGGATGCCCTTGCCGAAATCGGTGCGGTTGAACCCTGTCTCCAGCATCACGGCGTAGACCACCGCCATCGACGTGGTCGACAGTGCGATGCCTGCGAGCCAGCTCGATTGGGCGGACCAGCCCAGGACGAAGCGGGCCACCGCCGCGCAACCAAGGAACGGAGCGAGAAAGCCAACCACTCCGACAACCGAAACCTCTTTCCACTTCCGTCGCATCACTGCAGGATCGAGCTCTGCGCCCGCCAAGAAGGTAAGTAGCACGGCCCCAGTGCTGGCCAGGAACTTGAGTCCGGGCAGGTCGGCACCCATGGCATCCTTGCCGAAGAAGTGCCCGATAGCCGCTGCGGCCGCGATTCCCACAATGATCTCCATGAGCGCCATGGAGATCTTCAGCCTGGCGGCCAGGAAGGTGGCGATGAGAGCCAGGCCGAACCAGAGTGTCGCGATCGAGAATGCTTGTTCCATCAGTCAGCCTCTTTGTACTGCAGGGAGTGGAGCAGTTGTTCTTGGGGCTGACCTAGAAATCTGGCTTTGATGCCTCCTAGCGGAGAATCAGCTCCGTAGGAGTCATCGGCCACGGTAGGATCGTGGCGGTTGTCGGCGGACTCCACCGCCTTCGTTGTCGGTCGTCGCATCGTATACTAGGGGCGCGAAAGCCGGTCAAGCTGTTCCTGACCATTACGCGGTGGCAGGTTTCGCTCTCAAGCATCCAACGATTGCACCGGGAAACCGAGGCGCTCGTGCCTCCGCTACGAAAGGAATCCATCCCATGAGCACCATCGCATCCATCCATGCCCGAGAGATTCTCGATTCGCGCGGCAATCCCACCGTCGAGGTCGACGTCCGCCTCAGCGACGGCAGCTTCGGCCGTGCCGCAGTTCCCTCGGGCGCGTCCACCGGCAGCCGTGAAGCCCTCGAACTGCGCGACGGCGACAAGAAACGCTACGGCGGCAAGGGCGTGCTTCGCGCAGTGGCCAACGTCAACGAAACGCTGTACCCCGCGCTCAAGGGCAGTGACGCTTCCGACCAGGCGGCCCTCGACAAGCGCATGTGCGGCTTCGACGGCACAGCCAACAAGGACAAGCTGGGTGCCAACGCCATCCTCGGGGTATCCATGGCGGTGGCTCGCGCGGCGGCGGCCTCAGCGGGCAAGCCGCTCTACCAGCACCTGGGCGGCAGCGCAGCCGACCTTCTGCCCGTGCCCATGTTCAACATCATGAACGGGGGCGCCCACGCCGACAACAGCGTCGATTTCCAGGAGTTCATGATCGCGCCGGTGGGTGCGCCTTCCTTCGCCGAGGCGCTGCGCATGGGCGCGGAAACCTACCACGCACTCAAGTCCATCCTGAAGGGCAAGGGCTACTCGACCGCGATCGGCGACGAGGGCGGATTCGCGCCTAACCTCAAGGCCAACGTGGAGGCGGTCGAGGTCATCCTCCTAGGCATCGAGAAGGCCGGGCTCAAGCCAGGCAAGGACGTGGCCATCGCGCTCGATCCGGCGGCGAGCGAATTCTATGAGGACGGCGCCTACCTGTTCCGCAAGTCCGACGGCAGCCGGCACAGCTCAGTCGAGATGGTGGCCTTCTGGGAGGACTGGGTTCGGCAGTTCCCCATCTGGGGCATCGAGGACGGCCTGGCCGAGGATGACTGGAAGGGCTGGCAGCTTATGACCGAGCGGATGGGCAAGATCCAGCTCGTGGGCGACGACATCTTCGTCACCAACCCCGCGATCATCCGGCGCGCGGTGGCGGAGAAGGTGGGCAATGCGGTCCTCATCAAGCTCAACCAGATCGGAACCCTGACCGAGACCCTGGAGGCCATCGCGATCGCCCGCGCGGCCCACTACGGTATCGTGGTAAGCCATCGCTCGGGCGAGACGCCCGACGACTTCATCGCCGACTTGACGGTCGCGACGCGGGCCGGGCAGCTCAAGACCGGCGCGCCCTGTCGCGGCGAGCGCGTGGCCAAGTACAACCAGCTCCTGCGCATCGAAGAGGAATTGGGCAGCAAGGCAAAGTACGCCGGGGCGGCGGTGTACGGCCGGTAGCAACCCTTCGCAACTGACCAAGCAGGCAGAGCGCCCTGCAGCAGCGCAGCTACGTCACGGATCTACGCGATGCGGGCGAGATCTGTCTTCATCGCGCCCTTCCCGGCAGAGGGGGGATGTAGTAGACAGAATTTCCTACAGGAGGTTTACGAATGATCTACTCGACGGAAGTCGAACACATGACGTGCGTGGCCAAGGGACCCAATCACGGTCCCGCGCCCATTCCCGAGGAAGGCCGCTGGGTCCAGGCCAAGGAGATCAAGGATATCTCCGGGCTCACCCACGGGGTGGGTTGGTGCGCGCCTCAGCAGGGCGCATGCAAGCTCACGCTCAACGTGAAGGACGGCGTCATCCAGGAGGCCCTGATCGAGACCATCGGCTGCTCCGGCATGACCCACAGTGCTGCCATGGCCGCCGAGATCCTGTCGGGCAAGACCATTCTCGAAGCGCTCAACACGGACCTCGTGTGCGACGCCATCAACACCGCCAT
>PMBS01000125.1 GCA_003153015.1 Myxococcales bacterium | reverse complement strand
CAGAACGTGCCCGAAATTCTGACCGGAGGCACTAGCCCGATTTCACGGTGGCACTTACGGCGCCCTCGACCGCCGGAGGTGAACGGAAGCGCAGACGATAGACAGAATTCTCCGTCTCGACGTAGATGTCAGCGGCCCCGAACTCGCTTAGCACCCGTCGCACCGGCGTGGTCACCATGCGATGGCCGGTGGGATCGCGAAAAATGACCATGCCCCTACCGACCGTGGGAAAGCTGATGAGATAGCCGCTATAGGGCCGGCCCACCCCAGAGGATGCAGATCGGGGCTGGGTGTTGTCGCGAATCTTGGTGGCCGTGACGTTTACCATCAAGGACCCTGCTATAAACCAATTTTAGCACAGGTGGAGCAAGCGCTATAATCAGCTTTTTGATGGGCAAGCCGACTCGCAGCCCGCTCCTCGGGTACAACCACAACGTGCGCTACGGAGGGCGAATCCTACACGTCCAGACCGAGGATTCGGGGCCGGCCAATCCCCACCTGTTTACCCACCTCTTCTTCGAGGGCAGCATTCTGGCGACTAAGCGGTGCCAGTATGACGCCGCGTTCGCCGAGGAGGGCGTGCGTGGGCTGATGCAGGGGCAGCACAAAGAGATCCTCAAAGAGCTGAAACAGGGCCTGTATGACGACCGCCTGGAGGACTTTTTTGCAGCGCGGGGCGAAATCTTCACCGCCCCTCCGCAAGCTGTGGCCGTGGCGTTGCAGGAGTCGCAGCCTGCAACGCCGCCAACGCACGCGGACGTAGCCGAACCGCCTGCAGTGCTGCCCGAGGCAACCCCGAGCCCAGGCCCGGAAATCCTCGATCTGGATTCCATTCCCACGCCGCCACCGGAAGGGATGCGGACGCCCGAGCCACTACCAATCAACATCACCAGCCCCAACGTGCCCGGGCGGGGGACCTACACCTTCAAGCGAGCCACGCGCGACATAGCGGCTGCTGGCCCCGCCGGGGCACCTCCCGATGGCCGGCGGTTCGCAAGGCGCCCGAGCGGCCCCGCGTCGCCGGTCGTGGTACAGCGCCGGATAGTCGTGGGCGCCGGCGCCAAGTACCCGGGCTCGGCTCGCCCCATGGCGCCGCGCCCGCGCCGACCTGGCAGCGGGACTCCGTATGTCGTGCAGGAAGGCAGCCACCCTAACCTGGTGGCGGGCCCCCAGTCCGAGCCAGACCTGCCCCCGGCACAACCCATGGCCGAAACCGCTGACGCTGCCGATGCGCCCCGCACCGCCGCGCCCGCGCCGCAAGAGCCCCCGCCCGAGAGCCTGGTCAGCACGCGCAGCCTGGACGACGTGATTCTCGCGTACCTGTCAAAGGGCGATCAACGCCGGTGAATGGGCTAGCTTTTTCACTACAGAGATCACAGAGAACACATCGCAGCCTGACGNNAAAGGGATCACTCCGGCCACGGCCACGACCACGACCACGGCCACGACCTCCTGCAACTATCGCGACACCGTCGAGAATCTTCGCGGCCTGCGAAGAGGTCCGCCTCAGTGTCCTCTGTGATCTCTGTCGTGAAAAAGCTATCTCTCTCCGACTAGACGACCCGCCAGGTCGTGCCTTTGGGGCCGTCCATCAATTCCACGCCACGTTCCTTGAGCCCAGCTCGAATCTCGTCAGCGCGCTGGAAATTCTTGGCCGCGCGGGCGGCGGCGCGTTCGGCGATGTTGGACTCGACGGCCTGGGGATCGATCTTGCGCCTGAGGCACAGGCGGCCGCGCCGGCTGGTGAGAAAGTCGGCAGGCGGCCGCCGCATGATCCCGAGGGTCGCGCCCACAATGCGCGCGTCGCGCGCCAGCGCGGTCAGCGTCGACTGTCGTTCCGCCTTGGGCGCCGCCTTGGGATCGTCGAGCAGCTTGTTGGCCAGCACAAACGCGTCGTAGAGGTGCCCAATCCCGGCTGCGGTGTTGAAGTCGTCGTCCATGGCTTCAACAAAACGCGTGGCCAGCTCTGACGACGGCGGCGAAGGCGGGTTGGCCAAGCTGCCCGCGAAGGCGTCCAGCCGTTCCAGGGTACGATAAAAATAGTCCAGCCGAGCCTCGGCCTCGTCGAGATCGGGGTAGAGCAGCTGGCCCGCGGGGTCGCGCGCGATGCTGAACCCAGCCGGGCTACGGTAGTGCACGCTGATGAGCAGGAGGCGCAGGGTCTCGAGATCATGCGTCTCGGCCGCGCGGCGGATGGTGACCACGTTGCCCAGCGACTTGGACATCTTCTCGCCGCCGAAGTTGAGCATTCCCGAGTGCATCCAGTAGCGCGCGAAAGCGCCAAACGCGCCTTCGGACTGGGCAATTTCGTTCTCGTGGTGGGGAAAGATCAGATCCGAGCCGCCACCGTGGATGTCGAAGCTGTCGCCCAGATACCGGTGCGACATGGCCGAACACTCGATGTGCCAGCCCGGGCGGCCTAGTCCCCATGGGCTCTCCCACGCTGGCTCGCCCGGCTTGGCCGCCTTCCACAGCGCGAAATCGAGTGGGCTCTTCTTGTGCTCACCCACCTCGACACGCGCGCCAGCCTGTAACTCCTCGGGGCTTTGTCCCGACAGGCCGCCGTAGTTGGGAAAGCCAGCCACCGAATAGTACACGTCGCCGCCCGCGGGATAGGCCAGGCCGCGTTCTTCCAGCCGACGGATGACGTCGATCATGTCGGCAATGTGCAAGGTGGCACGCGGCTCGACGTCGGCCGGGGCCACGCCTAGGCCAGCCATGTCGGCCGCCATGGCGTCGGCATAGAAGCGCGCAACCTCGGCAGCAGGCCGCCCCTCGGCCAGCCCCTTGCGAATGATCTTGTCGTCGACATCGGTGATGTTGCGCACGAAGCGCACNNTCGAACGCCACGGCGGTGCGCGCGTGACCCACGTGGCAGAGATCGTACACCGTCACGCCGCACACGTAGATGGAGACCTTGCCCGGCTCGCGCGGCTGGAATTCCACCTTCTTCTTGGCCCGGGTGTCGTGCAGCCGAATCATGATGGCGACCCTATTAGCCAACCCGGCGGCGCAGGGCCAGAAGATTGACTATGGCAAAGCCAAGCAAGAAGGCGGCGATGATGAGCGACTTGAGATGCTCGCGCGGCCGCTCGCCCTCGAAGAGAATAAGCGCATCGTCGGGGATCTGCACCGCCGCCAGGGTGCCGATGCCTTGGATCTGGGCAACCGGGAAAGGCTGCGGCTCGGCGCCCCCGGTCTTTGCCACGATCGCATCGGCGGTGGCGGCCAGATCAGCGACGCGGGCTGTGTGTGTAGCGTGTGCAGGCCGGATATGCAGCCGGCGGTCCATTTCACCCAGTGCCTGCAACGCCTGATCACGCCGCTCGGGCGGGAATGTCACCACCAGGGCCAGGCTCTTGGGGTCGACGGCATCGCCGGGCGCCTCGATCACCTGCCCGGCTTGCTGCTCGACCGCAGCGCGGGCCGCGGCCTGGTCAGCAAATCGCTCGCGCGGAAATTCAACCCGGATCTGGCCAGGACGGTCCATGTCGATGACCAGCTCGTCGTTGGCAGCGAGGGACACGCGATCGCCGAGCAGGTCGGTGAGGACCAATGAGCCGCCGGATGCCTGGGCCAGTGCGGCCCGTACCTGCGCAGGCGAAAAGAAGTGCGTCGCACTCACATGACCGGCGAAGTGG
This sequence comes from Myxococcales bacterium, assembly GCA_003153015.1. Lineage (GTDB taxonomy): Bacteria > Myxococcota_A > Polyangia > Fen-1088 > Fen-1088 > Fen-1137. The sequence continues at coordinate 13,200 of PMBS01000125.1, read as the reverse complement.
TGACGGATGGCCTCTTGAAATGACAGGTCGGAAAAATGCATGAGCCGGCCCACGAACACGTCATGCGCGGCCAGCTCGGCCGGCAATGGGTCAGCAGCGCGCCTGACGAAGATCCGGTTGTTGGTGCCGAGCAGGCGGAAGAACTGGGTGAAGTGCCACGACCCCTGGGTGTCCAGCACCACTGCGCTTTCCCGATCGGCATGGCCCGCCAGGCGCACGTATCGGTTGACCGGCAACCCCTCGGGCTTGGCCATGCTGATCGAACGCGCATCGCCCAGATCCTGCGCCACGCCGGGCGAGAGCGCATAGCTCAGGTCGTTCTTGATCTGAAAAATCAAGAAGCACGCCAGAGCTGCCGTGCCCAAGGCGATCACGGGATGGCGCCCGCGCGGGGACGGGATGCCGGCGAACTCGTCCTCGCCAGCGGGCACAGCAAGGCCGTCGGGCAGCGGCCCTACGGCCGGAGGGTTGGTAGGCTTGGTTTCGTCGGTCACCGTCGAGCGCGCAGAAATCTAGCACGAATCGGTTGAGAGAGCCGTAGGGCGATGTGCGCCCCATGCAACCCGCGGCGGGCCCCTGGTCGACCGGCACGCCGCCGTGCCGGCCGCGGTTCCTCGTGGAGTCCACTTCAAAACCGTCCGGAAACCAGCAATCCGGCGACCGACGAGGAGCCCGTGCCCTGGGATGGGACGATAAACGGTGACAGGGCCAGAGCCCGCCCCTCCTGTTTCCGATTGGCGGCCTTGGCAGATGAGTAGCTGTCGATACTCTCCCAAATAGTCATGGCAAGCACACCAGCGGAGCCAACGATCATGAGGCCCAAGATCTCGGACTTGTCATCTCGGTAGCCGGGCTCGTCGGCATCGGGGTGGCCCACGGCCCGAAAAACACCAGCCAGCGCGATGCCGGCGAAAGCCAAACGCCCCAAGCCAAACAAGCTGGCGCGAAGGTAGTCGCCCGTGTAGATGTGTCCGGCTGACGGCCCAAGGACGCCGAGGGTGAGCCCTGCGACCAGACCGACGGTCCGCGTGGTCGGCATACTACTACCACTTGGCAGAACTGACGCTGCCGCGATTCCATATCCGAGAACCGCGGAGCCGGCAGAGAGCGTTGCCGCCAACCACGGTAGCTTTAGACTGCGGCCGCTGTCGCTGGAGTCTTCCTGCCCGTATGCGACGCGGGGCCAGATACTGAGAGTTGCCAGGCAAGGTACGACGATACGAAGCGATAGGGTCATGCCTGCGAGCACAAGCAAGAGCTGGGCCCAAGAGGAATGCCGCCCAGACCCAGAAAATCTCCGCGTGGATCTGACGAAAGGCAAACGGCGGTGTCAAGATCCGAACACCTGCGACAACGCCGTGCCCTGCTTGCTCGGCGCTCCGAGCCGCAGATGACGGAGCAACGGTTGCGCGCAGGCCCGGCTGGCATTAGCTTCGCCTGCAAGAACCACTCGATTGAACGGCCAGCACCTGTGAAGACCCGATCCCCTTTCAGTATCATCCTCATGGCCATCCTGCTGGCGCTGCCCGTGCTTCTGCTTTCGGCCTGCCGGCAGCGCGGATGCAAGACGCCGGCCGAAGCAAAGGCGCGGCTGGCCGCGGCGGTGGCGGCGCGGGATCCAGCCCGGCTCTGGGGCGCGCTGGATCTGGCCACGCAGTGGTCATGGATGACCGCCCTTCGCGCCGGGCGCGAGTCGTACGACATCACGCTCAGCAACCTTCCCGAGGGACCGCAGCGCGAGCGCATGGTCCGGCGCTTCGCACCGGCGGCCAATAGCGAAAACGCCGCCGATCTGTTCGCCAAGTCGTTGGCCGCCGATGTATGGCCAAGCTTGGCCGCGCAGCTTGCGGCAGCAGGTGATGGCGCGCCGGTGGAAAATGCAGCGGGCAACGAAGCTGAAATCGTGTGGCCTGCCGGTCGTCTCCTTTTTCGCAAGACCAGCAAGCCTGCATCCGGCTGGGGCTTTGCAGGCTTGGGCGATCAGGCGGAAGCGCTCAAGCGGGTAGCCAGCGCGGATCTGGAAGCCTTGCGCACCAATGCCGCGGACTACGAGCGTGCCGCCGCGCGGAGAGTGCGGTGAGTCCGCGCCGGGGCAAGGACCCGCCGGATGCGGCTTCCAAGCCCACGCCGGAAAGGGAATCAGGCCAGCTTTCGTTCGACAGCCGACTGCCAGGACAGCCGCCACCGACCGGCAACCCGCTTGCCGAGACACCGGGACCGAGTCGCGTGGGGAGCCCGGTCGAGGAATCCCAAAACACACACATCTTCGCGGTATCTGAACTGGTACGCGCCGCCCGCCTCACCCTCGAATCCCGCTTCTCCGATCTGCGCGTCGAAGGCGAAGTGTCCGGTCTCAAACGTTCGGCCAACGGACATCTCTACTTCACCCTGAAGGACGCGGAGGCGCAACTCGACTGCGTGATGTACGCGCGCGACGCCGGTCGACTGCGCTTTCGCCTACAAGATGGGCAGCAGGTGCGTTGTCGCGGCCGGCTGACCATCTACGAAGCGCGCGGCCGCTTCCAGCTCTCGGTACACGCAATCGAGCCAACCGGCGCTGGTGCCCTGGCCCTGGCCTTTGAGCAACTCAAGCAGAAGCTGGCTGCTGAGGGTCTCTTCGATCCCGAGCGCAAGCGTCCCCTACCCTTTCTTCCCCGTCGGCTGGGCGTGGTGACTTCGGCCCAAGGTGCGGTGATTCGCGATATCGTGCGGGTGGCACACCGCCGTTTCCCGGTGCCCATTCTGCTAGCCCCAACGCCCGTGCAGGGCGAAGGCGCGGCCGTTGCCATCGCGGCCGCCTTGGCCGAGATCGTGAAGGTCCCCGATGTGGATGTTGTGATCGTGGCACGCGGAGGCGGCTCGCTGGAGGACCTGTGGGCCTTCAACGACGAAGCCTTGGCGCGTGCGATTGCTGCCTGCCCGGTCCCGGTCATCTCGGCGGTCGGCCACGAGACCGACTTCACCATCGCCGACTTCGTGGCTGACTTGCGCGCGCCCACGCCCTCGGCGGCGGCCGAGCTGGCCGTGCCAGTGGCGGCGGACCTCTTGGCCGAGTTGCAGCTTCTGGGCCGGCGCCTAGGCCGCGCCCTGCATGCAGAGACGCGCGCCCTGCGCCTACGCCTGGAACGGGTACGCGCCGCGCTCGGCGATCCGCGCCGACTCATCGACCTGCGCCGTCAGGGCCTGGACGACTTTGTGGAACGCGGGGCCCGCGCCCTGTACGCGGCCACCGCCCGGCGCCGCGCAGACCTGCGCTCGGTCGAGGCACGCCTCTTCCGTTCGCATCCGCAGCGCCGGATCGCCGATCAGCGCAGCGCCCTGACCGCGGCTGAGCGGCGCCTGGTCGCCTCGGGCACCGCTCTGCTGGCGCATCGGCGCCGCAGCCTGGAAGCGCTCGCCGGCAAGCTCGACGCGCTTTCACCGCTTAAGGTGTTGGATCGCGGCTACAGTCTGGCGCGTGGGCCCGACGGCCAGGTGCTGCGAAGCTGCGCCGGGTTGCACCAGGGTGACGACGTGACCGTCACCCTGCGCGACGGTGACCTTCGCACCCGCATCGAAGCGATCATTGCTCGACGGAGTAGTTAGCTATTTTCACCACAGAGGGCACAGAGGCCACGGAGACGGATCGGGAAAAGGAAAGGGTTTGTGACGAGCCTTTCCGGTCCGAACCCCTTCTTCACTTTCGATCTCTGTGCCCTCTGTGCCCTCTGTGGTGAAAAAGCTAGCTCCCGCTGCGCCAGCGGCGCTCGATTTCGGCGGCAATGTCAGCCAAGCTCCTGCCGTCGGTGTCAATCACTTCATGGGCGATGGCCTGGTAGAGCGGCGTGCGCCGCTGCAACACCTCGCTTACTTCTTCGGTGAAACTCTTTCCGCCGGTCAGCGCCGGCCGGTTGGAATCGCGCCCGATGCGCGCCACGATGGTGGCAGGCGTGGCCTTGAGCCAGAAGACACGCCCGTGCTCGCGCAAGGCCGCAACACTGACTTCGCGCTCGACCACCCCGCCACCGCAGTCCAGGATCTGTCCATCCTCGGCGCCGAAGCGGTGGCAAACTTGTTCTTCCAAGTCGCGAAAATGGTCCCAGCCGCGCTCCGCGACCAGATCAGGAATGCGCTTGCCTGCCAGCCGTACGATTTCGTTGTCCAGACTCACCACGCGCCGGCCCAGCATCCGGGCCAACCGGCGCGCGATGACACTCTTGCCGGTTCCTCGGTATCCGACCAGCACGAGATTCATAGCCGCGCGTCCAACACCCGGCGCATGATCTCGGTTGGCGCCGGCTTGCCCGTCCACAACTCGAACTGCAATGCCGCCTGACCGAGAAACATCTCAGTCCCTTCAATCACGCGGCACCCCGCGGCGGCGGCATCGCGCACGAGCAAAGTCCGGCGCGGGTTGTACACGGCATCAAAAACCACCAAGTCGGAGCGCAAGCGATCGCGCGACACCAAGCTGCGCTCGCTGTCGGGCTTCATGCCGACCGGCGTGCAATGCAGAAGGATCTGCGACTTGCCCAAGCCGGCAGCCAAGCTGACGTCGGTGAGCAACTCGGCCACGACGGTGCAGCCCGTGCGCTCGGCCACGTCGCGCGCCAGGCGCGCCAGCTCATCCTCGATGGCGCCCAGGATGAGCATCTCGGCCGGCTTGGCGGCAATCCCAATCGTGATCGCCAGCGCCCGCGCAGCCCCCCCTGAACCCAGTATGAGCACGCGCCGGCCCGCCGGATCCGCTCCCGCTTGGCGTAGCGCAGCTAGAGCCCCCAACCCGTCGACGTTCGTGCCACGCAAGCGACCGTCCTGCATGACCACGGTGTTGATGCAGCCGATGGCGCGGGCCATGTCATCGACATCGTCGACGAGTCCCAGGGCGGCCAGCTTGTGCGGCATAGTGATGGAGAGGCCGCGGTAGTCGAGCGCGCGGGCGCCGGCAAAGGCCTCGGCCAGCCGCGCCGGCTCGACGTCGTGAGCGACATAGACAAGTGGCAAATTCAGGGCTTCGAACCCGGCGTTGTGCAGAGCCGGCCCCACCGAGTGGTGGGCGGGAAACCCGAACAGAGCGCAAACCCTGAAGCTGGCGTCGATGCGACTCATGAAGAATGTTGCTTCTTCATAGCATGGCCGACGCTGGACCGCCGCGTGCGCCCAACCAGGGTTCCGCGTCAGTTCACGACAACGTTGTTGATGACGGAGTTGTTGTCGTCGCAGGCGTTCTTGCCGGAATTGCACAGAACCTGGTTCACGCCGCCGGCTCCACTGGTGCTGGTCATGCCGCCGCCTTTGGGTCCCATGACGACCTCAAGCACGACCGCGGTCTTGTTGTCGAAGCCGGTTCCCTCAGATCGTACCACGACCATCTGGTTCCCACTCACGTCAGGGCCGTCGCTCACGTACTTGCCCATCCGGCATTCGGCGGTGTCGTTGCGAACATAGACGGTATAGCTGCCCATGAAAGTATTGGGCGCGCCATTGGGATTCTCGCCGGGAATGGGCTCAGTGCGAGACACGCTGGTCGGATAGGACACCTGGTAAAGGGGAACCCCGGCTGCGTCGCGCATGATGGCGCCTCGGCCGACCGGCTGGCCCTTGGCATCGAGCGAGTTTGGTATCTCGTCTGCCGGGTGGGCCATGTGCCCGGCACCGCCGAGCATGGCTGGGAAATCGGCCTGAGCCGGGCCATTCAAGACGTCGCACGCGCGTTCAAGACCCGCCTCGGCAACGTACAGGGCCTGGTTGCGTATGTTGGCGTTGGCGGCGATCTGGACGTTACCCCCGGTCAGAAAAACGCCGGTCAGGCCGATTCCCAAGAGGCCGATCATGGCCAGCATGACGATGACGAGAACCGCGCCGGCCTGTCCATCTCGGCAGCCGACTGGATTGCCGGCAGTCGAATCGCAATGAGGGCCGCAAGAACTAAGTGGCATCAGGCAGACCCATTTCTAGCTATCGGCAGCCAGGGGCGCGGACTGAATACCACCTTGCCCGGCTCCCACCGCGAGCTACATTTCACGGCAGGGACTCACATGGCGGAAAGGGATCCGGTTTGCGGAATGATGGTTGATCCCGCGAAAGCGGCCGGTCGGTACGAGTACAAGGGCACCCCCTACCACTTCTGCAATCCGTCTTGCCTCGCCCGTTTCAAGGCCGAGCCGGAACGGTTCTTGGCGGCCGGTTCGCGGCCGATGGGCATGGCTGAGATGGGCCTGATCAGGCTGGGAGCGCCGCGCCCAGCTGTGCACCCGTCGCACGCGGCCGCGGTGGCGCGACCGCCTGTGGCGCTCCGCTACCTGTGCCCGATGTGCGCAGGCGTGACCAGCGATAGGCCCGGGGCATGCCCGAAGTGCGGCATGGCCCTGGAGCCCGAGACCGTAGCGCTGGAACAGCCGCCCAACCCCGAGCTGGCAGACATGACCCGGCGGTTCTGGATCGCTCTCGGCCTGTCAGTGCCTCTCGTCATCTATGGCATGGCTGAGATGGTGCTTGGACACTCGGCCATGCACTTTCTGTCCGCGCGCTGGCTGGCCCTGGTCGAGATGGCGCTCGCGGCGCCGGTGGTGCTCGCAGCGGGCTGGCCGCTGCTGGTCCGGGCGTGGCGCTCGATCGTACGCCGCAGCCCAAACATGTTCACCCTCATCGGGCTGGGCACCGTAACGGCATTCGGGTCGAGCGTGATAGCGGCCCTGTTTCCCGATGCCCTTCCGCACGCGTTCCGCAAGCCAGGGGCGCCTGCTCCACTCTACTTCGAGCCAGCGGCTGTCATCACCACCCTGGTCCTGCTGGGCCAAGTGTTGGAATTGCGAGCGCGCCAGGCCACCGGCAGCGCCATCCGCGCGCTTCTGCGCCTGGCACCGAAGAGTGCGCGCCGGGTTTCCCCAGACGGCTCGGAACACGACGTTCCTGTCGAGCAGGTGCAGGTGGGGGATCGCTTGCGGGTGCGGCCAGGCGAGCGCGTGCCGGTCGACGGCGTGGTCGAGCAAGGCACGAGCGCTCTCGACGAATCCATGATCACCGGCGAATCCTTGCCGGTGGACAAGGCGCCCGGCGACAAGCTGACCGGCGGCACACAGAACGGCTCGGGCAGCCTGCTCATGCGCGCCGAGCGCGTGGGTGCCGGCACCCTGCTGGCGCAAATCGTGCGGCGGGTGGGCGAGGCCCAGCGCAGCCGCGCACCCATCCAGCGACTGGCTGACCGCGTGTCGGGGTATTTCGTGCCTGCGGTGGTCGCCGCGTCGCTGGTCACTTTCGTGGTCTGGGCGCTGGTCGGGCCTGAGCCGCGACTGGCCTATGCGCTGGTGAACGCGATAGCCGTGCTCATCATTGCTTGCCCCTGCGCTCTCGGCCTAGCCACGCCCATGTCCGTGATGGTGGGCATGGGTCGTGGTGCGGCCGCGGGCGTGCTAGTGCGCGACGCTGCGACCCTGGAAACCCTGGCCCGGGTCGACACCCTGGTGCTGGACAAGACCGGCACCTTGACCGAGGGCAAGCCCAAGCTACTTCGCGTGCAGGCCGAGGGCTTCGCCCCTGACAGGGTCCTCGGCCTTGCTGCCAGCCTGGAGCGTGCGAGCGAGCACCCGCTGGCCGCCGCGATCGTGCGCGGCGCGGAAGAAAGGAAGTTGACCCTGTCGTCCCCGCAAGACTTCCGCTATCAGCCAGGCCGCGGTGTCAGCGGTCAAGTCGACGGTTGCACTGTTCTGGCAGGCAGCGAGGATCTATTGCGTGCGGCGGGTATCGATCTGGCGCCTTTGGCCGTCTTGGCCGAAGAGCCGCGCCGCCAGAGCCATGCTGTGGTCATGGTGGCAATCGACGGCAAGCCCGCAGGAGTGCTCGACCTGGCCGACACGGTCAAGCCCTCGGCGGCTGAGGCGCTTGCCAGTCTGCGGGCCGAGGGGCTGCGCCTGGTGATGCTGACCGGTGACCACCACACCGCAGGCCAGGCCATCGCCAAGGAATTGGGCATCGACGAGGTGCTGGCCGAGGTCAGCCCCGGCGACAAAGCCAACGCCATCAAGCAACTCCAGGCACAGGGCCACGTGGTGGCCATGGCGGGCGACGGCGTCAACGACGCGCCGGCGCTGGCGCAAGCCCAGGTCGGCATCGCCATGGGCAGCGGAACCGACGTGGCCATCGAGAGCGCCGGCATCACCCTGGTCAAGGGTGACTTGCGTGGGATCCTGCGCGCCCGGCGTCTCAGCCGTGCCACCCTACACAACATCCGACAGAACCTTTTCTTTGCCTTCCTCTACAACAGCATCGGCGTGCCCCTGGCCGCCGGCGTGCTCTACCCGGTGCTCGGCCTGCTGCTCTCGCCCATGATTGCAAGTGCGGCCATGAGCCTTTCGTCCGTCTCGGTCATCGGGAATGCACTTCGGTTGCGTAGGTTGGAGTTGTGAAATCGATGGGTTCCTGGTGCGGTCGGGGAGATTTGAACTCCCACAGTATTACTACCACCAGAACCTGAATCTGGCGCGTCTACCAGTTCCGCCACGACCGCGAAGAATGAGAAACCTTAGTGGACGGGACAGCCCTGGTCAAGGCGTCCTCTCACCGTCGCCCTCGGTGCCGTCTCGCCGTGGGCGGGTCAGGTCTTCCCGTTTGGCCGCCCCGCTCCCCCGCGCGCCGCACGCAAGCGAACGACCTCCTTCTCAAGTGTGCGCAGGGCGACCTGCCGCCTCTCGACCTCGCGGGAGGCGTCCGCAGCTTGCTGGGTCGCCAAGGCTAGATTCCGTCGCAGGTCGTCGCGCTCCAGGGCGAGCAACTCACGCGCGGCCGCGTCGTCGCTGATCTGGCGCAGAAAGCGTTCGACGTCCCTGCGCAAGACCGCGACGGTGCGCTCCAACCGATCGGCTCGATCCTGCAGGGTCATGGCGCCTTCGCGCGCGTCCTCGTGCTCGCGACTCAGCTCCGCACAGCGCGCCTCGAGCCGCGCCACCTCGCCTTGCCAGGCAGCCAACTCCCCCGCGGAGACGCCGGCTGCACCTGCCTCGCTTGCGGCTCCCGCGTCGGTCGGGACCAGGAGACTCTCGCCCAGGTTCCACGGGCGCTCCGCGCAATCGGTGCACAAGGCAACCAGGTGTCCAGACGCGCCCGTCAGCCTGGTCAAGGATTCGTTCACCGCCAGATCGTCCGTGCCCGGCACCAGGAAGGACACGCCACCAAACTGCGTCTCCTCGACAATGTCCACGGTCGCGAAATACACGAGCAAGAGGTCCATGCAGGCCGTGCGCAGGCCCGCGCCTGCCTGCGCATGGTCCCGCAGAGCGGCGGCAGCCAAGCGCAACACGCAAAACCCTCCCGGGCGCAACACGCGACGGATCTCGGCCATCCAGACACCGCGATCCGCGTCTGACCGAATCACGGGCAGGCCGCAGAGTACGATGTCGACCCCCGCGTCGGGCGCTGGCAGTGACGGTCCGGTCAGCACACAAGAAATCACCTCCGCTGCCCCGGCGCGTCGAAGACACTCAGGGCCCGGTCCACCAACGGCGGCTGCGAGGTCGAGCACTTGCTTGCCCGACACCATAGGCTCGACCAGCAAGTAGAAAGGCAGTGGCAGCGGCTCGACCAGCGTGGCCCCCAGACGAATGCTGTCCGGACTGTCACTGGCTGGTGGAACCGGAGAAGATCCCGAGGCGGTCATGAGTACCTTGCTTTGAGTTTCGCTTCCCGGCGTCAAATACACAAGACAGGACGCGCGTGCTTGCGCGACCGTCGGCGATTCGTGCGATAGTGGCTGCACATGCGAAAGAAGCTCGGCCGAATCTTGGCGTGGGCCGTCACCCTCGCTCTGCTCTGCTACGTGTTCCGCAGCATCTCCTTCACACAGATCATTACGGCATTCGGCTCGGCCGCGGCCTGGACCGTCCCTGCGCTGGTGTTGCTCGTCCTGGGCGTGTATCTCGGCGATTGTTTCGCCATCTGGAAGACCTTCGGCTGGTTCGTGGCCCGGCTCTCGTTTCGCGAGGTCCTCGTGGTTCGCGGGGCCACCTATCTCCTCGCTCTGGTCAACTACACGGTGGGCCAAGGGGCCATCGTCTACTTCGTGAACCGGTCACGTGGAGTTCCCCTGCTGCGCGGAACCGCCGCTGTCTTGCTGGTCATGGGGACCAACATTCTGCTGCTGCTGGTATTCGCATCAATCGGCATGCTGATAGCCCCGGATTTGCCCCCTGCCCTGCGCAGAATCGTGTTGGGTGCCTACGTCGCGCTAGCCGCATACCTCGTCCTGCTTGTGCTCAGACCACGCTGGTTAACTTCGCGCCCCATTTTCGACGTTCTGTTCGCTGCAGGTGTGTCCGGGCATCTTCGGGCCCTGCTGGTGCGGATTCCCCACATCAGCATACTGATGGTTTTCAGCTACACCTCGCTGCGCGCCTTTGGGGTCCAGGTGCCGGTATCGCAAGCGATCCTGTACCTCCCGATTGTCTACTTCATCGCCGTCTTGCCCATCGCCGTCATGGGACTGGGGACCACCCAGGTCGCGATGATCTACTTCCTCTCCAGCTACGTGCCCGGAGCAGCCCACGACCCGGCCAAAGCGGCCGCTGCCATCACGGCGGCTACCCTGGGCAGCCAGGCCGTGGCCCTTGCGGTCCAAGCTACGCTTGGGGCCTTCTGCATGCGCAACCAGCTCGCCCGCAGCCTGAGACAGCCCGCTTCGACGGCATGAAGAGGCATGTGCCATGGCGATAAGGTACAAGAAGCCCCATTCGATCAACACGATTTCGGTTGCCCTTTTCCTGCTGCTCGGCCTCACGGTGTACGTGATCGTCTGTACCTGGCCGGTCTACTCGCTCTCTTCCCGTGCTAAGGGCGTGCTGCTGGACGCGCTTCCCTTGCTCTATCGCGCCAACCTGCGGCCGGAAGCCACTGCTTCGGCCATGATCAGGGACCTGAAGAAAAACGTGCCCGAGACCTTGCGCAAAGAGGGGGTGCGGGACCCACACCTTGAGGTCGTCTTTTCCCGGGGCCAGAAAGAAGTTTCGATCGAAGCGCACTTCGTCGCCACGGCCTTCTTTCCGGTCATCAACAAAACCTACGATTTCCACCTCTCGCCGCGGGCGGTGACCGACTCTGCCCGCATCGAGTGGTGACGTGATACAATTGGCCGCTTCCAGGGCACTGCATGGCAAAGTTGATCGTTCAAGCAAGCAACGCGCGGCGCGAATACGAGCTGGGCGCGATGACCACCATTGGTCGCCATCCCCACAACATCATCCAGATCCTCGATCGCATTGTTTCCAAGGAACATGCACAGATCATCCGCCAGCCCGACGGCAACTTCCTCTACCGCGACCTCGGCAGTCTGAACGGCTCGTTCTTCAAGAATGAGCGCGTCGATGAACGCATCCTCGCCGAAGGCGACGAAATCGTGCTGGGCGGGACGCAGCTCATCTTCCAGGAACAGTCCAGCCAAGCCTCCCAAGCGGCGCAGCGGGTCAGCATTCGGCAGGCTGCGCTGGCCGATGCACTGATTCACCAGAAGGTCCAGGCAGCCAGCGCCGCCGAGTTCCTGCCCGAGCGCCAGATCAGCGATCCCGAAACCCTGCGTCGCGACTACGAGAAGCTGCGTTTGGCCTACGAGTTGGGCCGGTCCATCGGGCTTGAGGTCGACATCGACCTCTTGCTCGAGAAGATCATCATGAAGGCATTCGATCTGATCCCGGCGGATCGCGGGGTCATCCTCTTGATGGAAGACGGGGTTCCCCAGCCCCGCGTGGCCAAGACGCGGGATGGGCGCACCGAGCAGATCGTTCTCTCCCGTTCCATCTTGAGCGAGGTGGTCCAGCAGAAAGCCGCGGTGCTGTCCTCGGACGCCAGCATGGACAGCCGCTTCCAGGGTGCGCGTTCCATCATCATGCAAGGCATCCGCTCCACCATGACCGTGCCGCTCATCCACCACGATGAGCTGCTGGGCATCATGCACCTGGATTCCATGGTGGCGACCAACGCCTTCGGCGAAAAAGATCTGCAGATCTTCGCCGGCGTCGGCAACCAAGCCGCGGCCGCCATCCACAACTCCATGCTGGCGCGCAAGATCGAGCAGGAGGCGAAGACCCGCGCCCAGTTCCAGCGGTTGCTCTCGCCCAACCTGGTCGAGCAGGTGGTGGCCGGGAAGCTGCAGCTCGAAAAGGGCGGCGCCCTGTCCGAGGTGACGCTGTTGTTCTCGGACATCCGTGGCTTTACTGCGATGAGCGAAAAGCGCGAGCCGCCGGAAATTGTGCGCATGCTCAACGAGTATTTCGAGCTGATGGTTGACGTCGTGTTCAAGCACGAGGGAACCCTAGACAAGTTCGTGGGCGACGAGATCATCGCCTTGTTTGGAGCGCCGGTGGCCATCCCCAGCGCGGAGAGGAAAGCGGTCGAGTGTGCGCTCGACATGATGCAGGTGCTGTCCGAATTCAACCGCACCCGCGCGGCCGAAGGTCAGGAGCAGATCAAGATCGGCATCGGAATCAACACCGGTACGGTGGTGACCGGCGCCATCGGCAGCTCACGCGCGCTCCAGTACACCGCCATCGGCGACGCCGTGAACACCGCCTCGCGTCTGTGCAGCGTGGCCAAGGCAAGTGAAGTGCTGATCTCTGAAGCGACCTACGGCAAGGTTGCGAATTTCGTGGCCGCGACGGCGCTGCCGCCGGTGCGCGTGAAGGGCAAAGCCGAACCCCTGCGCGTGTGGAATGTCACCGGCCTTCGTTCGCCGGGCTGGCAGGCCGAATCCACGAAACCTTTTTGACATGGGAACCCTGGGAGGGTTCCGCTCTCAGGGAGATGACGTGGAACCTGGCGTTTTGTTTTGTGGTCTCTCCCGGCCGCGGTAGCGGCCGGATGCCTCGCCCCGCGCAGCGGGGAGAGCATCTGTGTTCCTCGTCAAGCGGGAAGTGCAGGCGACCAGCGAGAGTTTGAGCGGACCATGGCGTTGAGAATGGTGAGGAGTTTGTGCATGCACGCGACGATGGCGACCTTGCGAAGCTTTCCAGAGCTGATTCGGTCGTAGAAGGCTTTGATCACGGGGTTGCGGCGAATAGCGGACAACGTGGCCATATAGAGCACATTGCGGACTTCGGTGCGTCCTCCCCAGCAGTGCCGCTGTCCGCGGAATTTGCCGCTATCGCAGTTCAGAGGAGCCACGCCGATGAGGGTTCCTATCCTTTTCTTGCTGATGGTGCCGAGCTCGGGCACATGGCCCAAGAGCGTCCGCGATAGGAC
>PMBS01000126.1 GCA_003153015.1 Myxococcales bacterium | reverse complement strand
TGATAGAAAACGAAAACCATCACGCCAACCAGCAGCACCAGAAACTGCATGGGAACCTTGAGCAATCCGTTGAAGAGCAAGCCCAAACGGCTTTCAGTAATAGATCGGGCAGCGAGATAGCGCTGCACCTGCGACTGGTCAGTCCCGAAGTAGGCCATGGCCAGAAAGAAACCACCCAGGAGGCCCGACCAAAGGGTGTAGCGCCGGCTGGGATCGAGCGAGAAATCGATGATGTTCAACTTGCCCAGGGCGCCCGCGATGTGAAAGGCGTTGCCCAAAGACACTGAAGCCGGCAATCGCCTCACGATAACGACGAAGGCGACCACCATCCCGCCCAGCATCACAACCATCTGATGTTTCTGGGTCTGACTGACGGCGCGCGTGCCCCCTGCAACGGTGTAGAGAATCACCACGCCACCCATACACAGGCATGTAAGGCGCAGCGGCCAGCCTAGGACCGTGGACAGTATAATGGCGGGTGCGTAGATGGTGATGCCCGCGGAAAGCCCCCGCTGCAGCAAAAACAGGAAGGCCGCCAACTGGCGGGTCTTGCGGTCGAAACGACTCTCGAGAAACTCGTAGGCGGTGTAAACGCGCAGTTGGAAATAGCGTGGTACAAAAACTGCCGACAGCACAATCATGGCTAGCGGCAGGCCAAGGTAGAATTGCAAAAAGCCCATGCCGTCTTGGTAGGCTTGGCCAGGCGTTGACAGGAAGGTCACCGCGCTGGCTTGGGTGGCCATCACCGACAAGCCGATGGTGTACCACCGGTCCTGATAGCCGCCGCGCAGATAGCTGGCCATATCCTGCTGGCCGCGCGTCTTCCACACCCCGTACGCCACAATGACGCCCAGGGTGCCGAAAAGAACCAGCCAGTCGAGCGCGCTCATCGGTAGGCGAGGGTGATGGCTATGAAGAGCAGAATTTCGGCAAGAAGGGCGCCGGCCACGACACAATAGAAGCCGGCCCAACTGAGAAACGGTGGCGTCGCGCGAAGCTCTCCGCGCGCCGTCGGCTCCGGCTCACGGGGCATGGGGTTCCTTGATGCCGGCCAAGAGATTGGCAAAGAGGCGGAAAGCGCCCGGCACGCCGGCTGGCAATTGGCGAAAGAATGCCAGGCCGGTGTAGATGAAAGTTCCCTTGCCGTATTGTGCAGCCAAGATGCCGCCGGGCAGGGCGGGCTCGCCCGGATCGCTCATGGAGATGACTGTCTGATAGCGGGCGTCCCAATGGGAGGCGAAGTAGAGACCACGCTCTTGCAGCCAGCCATCGAAATCGTGTTCGGCGATCTTGTTGGGAAAACTGAAAAGGGAGTGGGCAGGCGAGGTGAATTTGATCGGGGCATTTTCATCAGTCACGCGTTCGTGCCCGATCTCCAAGGGAAAGGGCCCGATGGGCGTGGTCAGGGGGCTCAAGCGGTTATTGGTGTTGTATTGAACCACCAAGGTGCCGCCCGCCTGCACGTAGGCCAGGAGAGCTGGCTGGGCTGCGCGTAACAGTGCACGGCTGTTGAAGGCGCGCACGCCTGTCACGACTGCATCGAAATTGGCAAACGCGGCAGCGCTTTGGCTGGCAGCCGCGTCGGCCAGCACCGAGTCGCTGATGACCGTCACCAGGTAGCCGGCCTGGCCGAGACTGGCCGGGATTTCGTCGCCAGGGCCTGGAATATAGCCAATCCTGGTTCCCTTGCGCTCGAGCGGGAAGGCGACCAACTGTACGTCGGCTTTGGCAAGAATGGTCTCTATGGGGATGTGGTCATGCTCGATGCGGATTTGGCCAAGAGAGAATCGCCTTGCGTCGACCTCGGCCACGAAATGCAGGACGCCCCTTGCTTGGCGGTTCCTCTCTGTGGCGCCCGGTTGAATGCGGAACAGAATCTCCTTTTCGTCCCCTTTGGCCGCCAGTGCAAAGGTGGCGCTTGTCGGCGATATCGACCAGCCCGCCGGCATCTCGGGCCGCACAGTGCCCGAGATCGACGGAGCCGCTGCGGTCAGGCGAACGCCCAAAGTTCGCGGCTCGCCATTGGGGAAGATCAAGACGGTGCTCACAGGCCGAATCAGCGCCGGTGGCGTGATTTCGAGGGGACGATAGCGCTCGCCGGCCACCGGGTCGGTCCACTTGAAGGTGATGGGCCGCCTCACGGTCAGGGTCGACGTGCCAGCCGCAAGCACGAACTCGACGGCGAGCGGTGGCGGAGCCTCGGGCATGCCGAGCAGCGCCGGATCCTCGACGTGAAAGAGACCCGGTTTTGGCGGTGCAGTCAGCCAGTAGGGCGTGGTCAATGCCGTGGTATCCGGGACACGAATGGTTCGCTTCACCTCAAGGGAGGCAAGTGCGCCCTTGCTCGTCGCAGTTTCGGAACCCGGGAAGCGGATCTCACGCACCGTGAATTTTGCGGGCGAGCGATTGATGGCCGTTGCCGTGACGTCCACTGTCCCGCCGGGCACGGCACGGAAATCGGCAGCCGTCGCTTCGACGAAGAGGCCCGCACAGACCAAGATCAGCTCGCGCACCTGGGCCTGCTTGGTTTCGCGCCAGATGACATCGTGGATGGAGTCCAGTGCCTTGTTCAATTGCAGGAGAGTGGGGATAGTCTTGTACGGTGTCGTAGGCACGAATTCGCGCTCGGCCCGCTCGACCAGCCGCGCGACCGCGTCGCTGCCCTTGATGCGCGACCAGGAAAAGTCGATCCCTCCCAGAACCCTGCCGGCAACACGGGGAGAGCCAGGCGCCTGGTCCAGGATCTTGAAGTACTCGACGATCGGGCCGCGCGTGCGTGGCACGCCGAAACCTTGGCTTTTGTGCATGCTGCGGCTGTCTGCCGCCATCTCGCCGTAGGACAGCCCCAGCAACGGATTGTATTGGCCCACGTCCAGGCGGAGGAAGCTCGACATGTCCTCGTCGGGTTTGAGATTCCAGGTGGAGCGGTTCCAGAACAGCCTTTGCGCTTGCCAGGGCTGCACGCCTGCTTTGAGTTGCTCCGGAAAACGCGCCGGGTCCGCGGCTGCGCGAAAGGCTTCCACGGCGAGCTGGGCCGAGGCGGAGTGGTGCCCGTGCGTATCGGTCAGCTCGGGAGAAAAGC
>PMBS01000361.1 GCA_003153015.1 Myxococcales bacterium | reverse complement strand
TCTGTGGTGAAAAAGCTAGCCAGCTCCTAGGCCAAGCACGTGGTCTGCAGCCGGCCACTTCCGTCGCAATGCAACCCCAGCCGGGTTCCGCGCCGCAGGCGGCCGGACACGATCTCGGTGGCCAGCGGGCTCTCCACCAGACGCTCGAAGGCGCGGCGCAGGGGTCGTGCCCCCAGGCTACGATCTGGCTCAGACTGAAGCACCTGGGCCACCACGCTGGCGTCGATTGCAAAGGAGATTCCGCGTTCGGCGTCCAGTCGGCGGCTGGATTCGACCGCGATGCGCGCGACGATCGCACCCAACTCGGATTCGGCTAGCGGCGCGTAGCAGAGAACCTCGTCGATGCGATTCCAGAGTTCGGGGGGCAGGCGCGAGCGCGCCAGGGCCTGGATGGTCGAGGCCGCGGGCGACCGGCTGCGCCGGTAGCACTCGCTGCCGAGGTTCGAGGTCATCACGATGGCGCTGGCCGAGAAATCGACGGTCCGACCGCGACCGTCGGTGAGGCGGCCATCTTCGAGAACCTGCAAGAGCACGAGCAGCACTTCCCGATGTGCCTTCTCGATCTCGTCGAGAAGCACTACTGAGGCNNGCGTGGGGCTCGCTGTATTCGGACAAGTCGATGCGTAGCAAGGCCGACTCACCGTCGAAGAGCGCCTCCGCGATGGCGCGAGCGGTTTCCGTCTTGCCCACGCCGGTCGGGCCCAGCAAGAGAAACGAGGCCAAGGGCCGGTGGCCGCGAAATCCCGCGTAGCTCCGGCGCAGCGCCGCGGCGATGCGGCTGCGGGCTTCGTCGTGCCCGACCACCCGCTCGCACAGGCGATCCTCGAGGTTGCGAAAGCGATCGTCGTCGTCGCGCAGAAGCTGGCTAGCCGGAACCGCGGCCGCGTCCGCCACCACCTCGGCCACTCCGGTTTCGTCAACCATGTTCTGGCCAAGACGGGCGGCGCGGGCCGCCGCGACCTCAGCGATGACCAGGGCGCGGCCGGGCTGCGCGCGTTCGCTGGGATAGCGGGGTGCCAGGCGCACCAGGGCGGCACACACCTCGGGCGCAAAACCCACGCCGGTGGCTTCTGCCATGGCTTCCAGGCCGGCTTCCACGATCTCCAGCAGGACCGAGGGCTGCAGCGGTGGCAGGACGACGGTCTCCAGGCTGGTCGCTAGATCGGGTGCCCCAATCTCGATGCGCCGTACGTCCGCCGGGGTCATGGTAACGACCCAGCGTCGGCCCGCATTCATCGTACACAGGAGCTGCAGGGGCCCATCGCTGCCCTCGGGTCCCAACCATGCCGTGCCGTCGAGCGCAATGGGTGAAGCAAGGGGCGCGCGCCGGTGAAGGGCCTGCAGAAGTGCACCGGGCGAGGTCATGGCGCCCAGATCTCCCACGGGCACCAGCGGCTTTTCCGCCGATGCGGCGGAAAGCGCCGCTAGCAGAGCCGTCCGCCCAGAGCCAGGATCGCCGACGATGGCGGTGATACGCGGGGTCTTGGCCTGCAAGAGGTCGAGCACGCGGCCCACTTCGCGTTCCCGGTGCAGAACCGGCGTGCGCGGCGACTCCAGTGGCAGGAGTTCCCAGACCGCGTCGTCGGTTGCTGCGGGCAGCGTCTGTCCGGGCGAGGCCGGTACCGGCTCGGTGCTCCCTTGCCGGGTGGGAGGTTGGACCGCGCTTGCCTGTGCGTCACCGCTCGCGCTACGCTCGGGTTCTTCCCCAGTGCCAGGGTCCTGCCCGGTGCGATCGGTTCGGCGGTCGGCCGAGGGTCCTGGACCAGTGAGGGCGCGCAGGATGAGGGCCCTGACCTTTCCGGGATCATGGCCGATGCGTCGCAACGCCTCCGTGCTCGATCCGCTGATGCGTAGGATGGCCAGGAGAAGGTGCAGCGACGACGTCTGGCGAGCGCCAACCCTCTGGGCGATGCCTTGGGCCTCGCATTCGAGCCCGGCCAGATCGAGATTCGTCTCGCAATGCACCTTGGGGGCGACGGTTTCGATCTTTGCCGCCCCAATGCCACGTTCCCCCAACAGCCGCGCGGCGGCTCCTCCGACTCGCAGGAGGCCGAGCAAGACGTCGAGCGAAGCCGCCGTTCGGCCATCGGCCTTGGCCAAAGCTCGCGCCTCGGCCAGAGCGCCGGTGTAGTCAGCACTGACTCCGCCCACCTCAGCGGGTGGGTTAGTTGAGGCGGAAGCGGGGCAAGGCTCGCCAACCTGGAGCATCAAGAAGTAACGCTANNCAGGGTGAGCTGCGTCGTCAAAAAACCCCCTGCAGCCGGACGGAAAAGCGACTAAAGTGAGGGGGCCAACCAACCCACGAGGGCCGCGATGTTCAAGTTGTACCGTATCCCAGCGACCATTCTTTGCTACTTTTTGTTCACGACAGGGGCCGAGGCAGCAAAGCCAGAAGACGTTTTCAAGGGAAGAATCATCATCACAGCCAATAGGCTCCCGACCCGATTTGGGTCGGAGAGCGCGTTCATAGCCGCCGTGCGCCATCAATCTGTCGACAAGGTTTGGCCGATTGAGGAAAAGGGCAACGATCACGCGGTGTGGAAGATCGAGTACATCGCGTTCTTCGCGAGGCCGCTCAACGACAACGAGATAACGGTCAAGTTCTGGGAGATTGGCCCCGGTCAACAACGCTACGTGGCAGGCGACGAGCAGTACATGCGTGACAAGGCCAGCCGAATCTTCGCTTCGAGTATTCAGTTAGCCAAACCCGAGTTCGAGACGAACAAGAAGTACAGCATGACCATCGAGCGCGGCGGTCGTGTACTGGCGCGCACCGAATTCTGGCTACGCGGCAAGGGCGCCAGCTATTCCGGCAAGGTCGAGTTCTCTGACGAAGAAGCCAAGCTGCGCTGACCCGGGCATCCCGCCGGCGGGCGCAGCGTCGCCGACGGACGCATACATTTGTCTAGGAAGAACATCACATGAATCGAAGCATGACGAGATTCCTTCTCGCGGGCGCTGGTTTGATTTGGTTATTGGGATGCAAGGGCGGGGACGATGAGGACTCGATCCACCGGATCAGGGAGGCCAACGACAAGGTCGTGGCGTGCAAGAGCGAGGTCAGTGAACTCAAGGGTCAGGTTGCCAGCCTCAAGCGCCAGGTCGCCGAGGCAGCGGCCAACCCCAGGCTGCAACTCAATGATCCAGAGATTATCAACCTGATTGCCGACCTCCGGAAGCAGAGGCACGGCGGCGCGGACGGGGACGAGGTCGCTATTGGCAGAGGCGATCTCAAGCCGCAAGACGCCAGCCGCGTGGTCAAGAAGGGCGCACAGGCCATTCAGGTGTGCTACGAACGGGCGCTCAAGCGGAACTCCGCGCTCCAGTACCAGGCGGGGCTGGCGCTCGTCGTCGAATTGACCGTCAAGCCGACGGGCGCGGTGAAGGAAGTCAACGTCAGGCCGTCGTTCGACGCCGACATGACGTCGTGTTTTCAGACCGCGGCGATGCGCTGGAAGTTCCCGACCTTTGGCGGTGAACCGGTGGTGGTGGCGCAGAAGGTAACCCTTACCCCGAAGACGTAGCCAACGTCCCTCAACTCACGGAGGCGACGACGGCCGACGATCCGGGCCGCTGAACCCACCCCACGCGGTCTGCTGACCGCGCGGGGGCCCCGGGGCTGCGTCGGGCCT
>PMBS01000176.1:2644-5730 GCA_003153015.1 Myxococcales bacterium | reverse complement strand
CAGTGCATGAAGGCCACCTTCTTCTCTGCAGTTCGCAGCAGCAGGAATGCATTGTCCTCCACCGGCATGTCCCAGAACCAGCGGCCCGCGAGGCCCTCGACCGCGACGAACTCCCCCGCGAACCAGCGGGCCAGATCGATGAGGTGCATGCCTTGATCGATCAGCTCGCCGCCACCGGACACCTCGGGCCGCGCTCGCCACTCCTTTTCATAACCCACCCGGCCCCCGTGCCCATAGCGCGCACGCAGGTACATCAAAGGCCCAACCGCTCCGGCGAGGAACATCTCGTGCGCCTTGCCCAGAGCCGGATGGTAGCGATGGTTGAAGCCCACACGCACCAAAACCCCACGCGCGCGCGCCGCCTCGGCCACCGCCTCCAGCTCGCTCGCCCGACGCGCGGCTGGCTTTTCCACCAGTACATGCTTGCCCGCCTCGACCGCGGCCAGGGTCACCGGCGCTAGCCAGTCATGGGTGGTCGCCACCACCACTATCTGCACCTCCGGCCGCCTGACCATCTCGCGCCAGTCCGCCACCGCCTGCGCGCCATGTTCAGCAGCCAGCGCCCGCGCGCGCTCGAAAACCGCGTCCGAGCACAAAACCAGTTTCCCGGCGCCCAGGGCCTGGGCGCGCTTGCGCCCGATCAGCCCGCAGCCGACGATGCCCACGTTCATGACTCGCTCCACTGCATGCCTCGGTCCCTCGGTATGATTCGCCTCAGCGTGTAGATGTCGGAGCTTTCGATCTCGCGAATGTGCTCGGCCAGGTGCTGCCAGGGATCCCACACGGCGCTGAGCAGCCGTCCGGTGAGGCCTGCGCTCTCGTCCGTGGCGAGAAACAAGCACAGTTCCGCGGCCCGCTGCGCGGTGGCTCCGCTGTCTTTTTCTATGGTCTGCAAGGCGTGCTGGTAGTCGGCACCCGCGCGCTCGGGCCCGGCATCAACCGTCTCGCGCATCATCGAGGTGTTCATCGCTCCCGGCGCCAGCGCGTTCACCCGGATCCCGTGCGACTTGACCTCTGCGGCCAGGGTTTCGCTAAAACGCACGAGAGCGGTCTTGGCGCTGGCATAGGCCGAGAAGTTCTCCCGCGGCCCGGCTGCTCCGCCTCCTGAAAGGTTGATGATGCTCCCCTTTCCGCGCCGAAGCATGGCGGGCACGGCCGCCCGACACAGCTGCACCGGAACGAGAAGGTCGAGCTTGACCACCGCTTCCCACGCCTTCCAGTCGCACTCCCAGACTTTGCCGATGGGTCCTTGCATGGCGGCGTTGTTCACTAGGATTTCGACCCCGCCCCGACGCTCCATTTGCTCAATCACGCTCCGCAAACCGGAATCGCTGGTCAGATCAGCCTGCAGGACGTCCAAGAGCTGCCCGGCTGCCGCCTGGGGCGGCAGAGCCCCGCGCAGGCGGCCGAGCTCCCCGGCGTCGCGCGCCACTACGATCAAGTTCGCGCCCTCGCTCCAGAAAAGGCGGGCGATCTCGAGTCCCAGCCCGCGCGTGCCGCCGGTGACCAGTGCCTGTTTCCCGCCAAGGCGCATGGCTACCTCCGATCCAGAACCCAGGGGTTGTCCTGCAGAAACTGCAGGGTGCGCTCGATGCCTTGCTTGATGGTGAGTTTCGGCGCCCAGCCCAGTTTCCGCATCTTGGCGCAGTCGAGAAAGATGAATGGACTGTCGCCAATCCAGCCCCGCTCGCCACCGGCGTAGGTCAAGGCGGGACGCAGCCCCAAATGGCCGGTGATCCAGCCAATCGAGTCGTTGACCTGACAGACCTCGTCGGTACCCAAGTTGAATACGTCGACGGGGCCGCTCGCCTTGTCCATGGCGAGGAGAATGGCATCCACGCAGTCTTGCACGTAGAGATAGGACTTGCGCTGCTGGCCGTTGCCCAACACGTGCAACTGACTGGGGTGCTCGAGCAGTTGCTTGTAGAAGTCGAAGACATGGCCGTGCGAGTAGCGTTCGCCCAGAATCGACACGAACCGGAAAATGCAGCCGCGCATTGCGAATCCAGTGCAATAGGCTGCAATCAATGCCTCTCCTGCGGCCTTGGACGCCCCGTAGAGCGACGTCTGCAGAGGAAAAGGTGCATCCTCGGGTGTGGGAAATATCTGTGGCTCCCCATATACCGACCCGGTCGACGCAAATCCGATCTGCTTCACGCCGCCCTGTCGCATCGCCTCGAGAACATTCCAGGTCGCTATGGTGTTCTGCTCCAGATCCCGGCGCGGATGCTCAGTTCCGAAGCGCACATCGGCGTTGGCCGCCAGGTGCATAACCACATCCGCGCCCGCCACCGCCGCAGTCAAGTCTTCAAGGTGCAGCACATCCCCGCGTACCAACCGGAATCGCTTGTGCTCCTGCGCCTTGGCCAAGAACTCCCTGCGCCCGGTCGAGAAGTTGTCATAGCCAACCACTTCATGGCCATCGGCAAGCAGTCGATCCGCAAGGTTGCTACCCACGAACCCCGCGCAACCCGTGACAACGTACCTCATCAGGAGTCTCTGCCGTCCTCCGGGACCGCCCCTTGCGGCCCCCGTGCGGGTTGGGTTTCGCTCTCGTCTAATCTCTGCACCGGCTCGGCCAACCCGAGCGATTCCTCGACGATGAACTTGGGCCGTCGCTTGGCCTCGTCATAGATGCGGCCGATGTACGCACCCAGCACGCCCATGCTCATGAGCTGAACCCCGCCCAAGAACAGCATGAGGATACAAGTCGTGGCCAGGCCCTGGGCAAACATATAGAGGCCCTTGGCCTTCAAGTACGCCACCAGGGGCACGGCCAGCAGGGCCAGGGTCGCCATGGCCACTCCGACCACGACCATCAGGCTGAGCAGCGCATCCGAAAAAGCGATGATGCCATTCAGCCCGATGCGCAGACTTCCGGTGAGGCGATTGTACTTGCCCTCGCCAGCCGCGCGCGCCTCACGATCAAAAGGAACCAGAATCGTCTTGAACCCCACCACGCTGACCAGTCCGCGCAGAAAGCCGTGGCTCTCCCTGAGCTTGACGATCTCCGCGACCACCCGCCGGTCCATCAGGCGAAAATCCCCGGTGTTGCGCGGGATGGGCACTGTCGACATCCGATTGAT
>PMBS01000176.1:0-2634 GCA_003153015.1 Myxococcales bacterium | reverse complement strand
CTGGCGTAGCTCAGGCCGCCCAACGTCGCCGCGGGCTGGCCAAAGCGCCGCGAAAACAGCAGCAGCTTGATCCTGGGATCGCGCGCGTGCTCCTGGCGTATGAGATCGACCGTGCCGTCGGTACAAGGATCCGCCGCGAAGATGATTTCATAGTCCTGTGTCACCGGTGACAAAGCCGCCCGGATTCGTTGCAGGAATTGCGGCAGGGTTTGCTGCTCGTTGTAGACGGGCACCACGATCGAAAGCAGGCAGGGCATGGAGAGCTCAGCTCAAGCGGGCCAAGGTCGGATGATAGGGAGGTCGCGCCGCGCCGGTCAATCGCTGAGTGCGTGCCGGGCGCGGCCGAGAAGGTGACGCTGCCGCCCGTGATGTCCAGCACTGGTCAGGTGGCAGGTGCTGGCACGAGGCGTCGGCCGCGGATAGACTGCCAAACATGACCAAACACAACACCTACTTCGACGGCAAGGTTCAGAGTCTCGGCTTCGAGCGCAACGGACGCCGCGCCACTGCAGGCGTGGTGCAGCCAGGGGAGTTCCACTTCGACACCGGTGGCGCCGAACGGATGATCGTAGTCAGCGGCGAACTCGCCGCGCGCCTGGCTGGCGGCGAGTGGAAGCACTACCCGGTGGGCACGGCTTTCGAGGTTCCCGCGAAGACCGGGTTCGACATCCGCGCGAAGGAGCCGGCCGCGTACGTGTGCGAATTCATCTAGCGCCTATCGGGAAGTGCGCAGCACGCCCCTGTCCCACCGCTTGCAGAGACGCAATTCAACTTGCAACCGCGGTTCACGAGGGCTGCCATGCTCTGATCAGCCACAACCGCGATTTCGGCAAGGTCCGCGAGATACTCATACTGGGCTGATCACTCGGACCCTGTGCATTCAACGACGGCACGCAAGGCCGGAGCATTCTCGATCGCTGCGGTCTGGCAAGCGTCACCTTGCAAGATGATCTCGCCATTGTTGCGATCGCCCCACATCCATTGGTCGGGCGCAAGCTCGACACCGTCGATGCTGACCACGATGGATCCGTTCGGGTCGGGAACGGACGAGGTCAGATAGGTGCAAGATCCGACCTGATTGCGAATCGTCGTTAGAGCCGCATTGAGCGCAGCTTCGGAGCTGGCCGCGTAGTAGCTTTGCGTGGCGCCCACCTGAGGGCGCCCACCCGCGACCGCCATGGCGTCGAGGACGTCGCTGAATTCGGGGTCGCCCTCGGTTTCGATGCCAATCACGTAGGTTGGCAGTTCTTGCGACTGATATTCGGAAATGGTGCGCTCCGTGCTCGCGTCATCCAGGCATTGCGACCTCTCGACGCAAGTATTGGTTCCAGGCGTAGGCAGACTCGTGCATCGGCAGGTCGTGGCGTCGAGGCGCCGGTTGCAGTTCGGCCCTCCGTCGGTGGCCAGGACCAGAGCACGCGCCGCCGTGGCAGTGCGCAGGCCGAGTAGGAACCTAGCGGCCGTGTCGATGGCCACCGCTGTGGGTGTGCCGCCTCCTGGCAAAGTGGCACCCATCAGCCTGGTCAAGGCCGCGACGTTGCCCTTGGCAGGCCGCAGGCTTACCTCGCTGGCGACCGAGCAATCCAACTTTCCGGATGTGGATGTGGCCTTGGGAAAGATGAGCGCGCCAATCGCCATGGTCTTGTCTACCGGTGGCAGCACGCTACCCAGTGCCGAAGACAAAGCATCCCATCGTGTCGGGAGTTTTGCACCAGGCTCCATCGCGGTTGCCATGGACTGGGAACGATCGAGAACCAGCATCACCGTGGGCTCGGCGCGAACCAGCGAGAAGCTGCCTGTGGCGCAAGGAATACCGGCGTCGGTGACGGAGGGATCGTCAAGCGGGGTGCGGAACCAGCCGCAACCGGAAACAAGAACCAGAGGCGGCACTAGGATCGACTTTACAAGCATGCTGCGCCTGCACCCGAAAGGGATTCTAGCTGACCGAGAGCCGAGATGCAGCCGGAATGCGAGGGCGTCCGGATCCCGGGGTTACTTCCGTATAATACCTGCCATGACGAAGTTCCGATGGATCGCGGCTCTGGCCGTGGCGCTCACGAGCGGGCCCGCGGCGGCCGAGTTGACAGTACGCCCGAACGAACTCGCCCCGGCGAGCTTCGACGTGCTCGTGGGCAAACAGGCCCTGGTGGAACGCATGCGGCTCGAGATCAAGTCGCGTGGCGCCGACTTGCCGGCCACCTGCGCGTGGCAAGCAGCCGCCGTGAAACACGGCCAGACACCCGCGACCGAGCAGATCATTCCATGCCGCGCGGGCCGAGTGAGCGCCACCTTGCACCTGCGCGAGGCCGAACCTGGTCTCGTGGTGATCACGCTTGATCTCGACAAGAAAACCGCGCTCGCTGCGGAAGATGGGGTGCGGCTCACGGCGCTCATGGCAGACGTCGAGCAAGGCGTGGCCATTGCCCGCTCCGAGCCGTGGTGGACACGCCCTGTCTTCTGGCAACAACAGAACTTCATCCCCGACGAGGCGCAGCTCGTGGTCGCTCACCGCAAGACGGATCACGCCGTGCTGTTGCCGCTGGCTGCGGGAGGCGCCATGGGCTGGGCTCGTGGCACCAACGTTCCCTTCAGCGGCGGCGGTGTGACGGTGGTGCTCACCGCGCGCGCTCCCTG
>PMBS01000120.1 GCA_003153015.1 Myxococcales bacterium | reverse complement strand
GGATCGCGACGGCCGTGGGCAAAGGGTGCAGGCGCCTTGCTCGCCGGAGCCTTGCGCGCGGGCCGGCGCGAGGAAGGCGGCGGCGACGGGGGAACCACCAACGTGCTCGCGAGCACGGCCTCCGGCGATGTCCAGCCCAGCGCCTGGCTGGCAGCCTGAGTGGCCGCAGCGATCAGATCCGGTGCCGGGGTGACATTGGCCGGTGCGGACTGTGTTGATGGAAACTTTGAAAGGGTTCCCATACCCTCCCGCGATGCTCCGCTGCCGGCAGAGCCGGCAGGCTCCGCACGGGGCTGGGCCGGAGGCGGTTCCGCGGCATGCTGCTGGAAGAGATCGCCCACTTCAATCTCCAGGGCGTCAGCGAGTTTCACCAGCGTCCGCACCGTGGCGAGCCTATGCTCCAGATGTCAATCGCGGCTTTGCTGACGTTCGATCATGGCCATGACTGCTGCCAAGATCGCTACTCCCCCGAAGATGCACCAGAACCAGCGCCAGCCGCCCGGATTGCACGCATAGATGCCAACCGAAATGCAGATCAGTCCTACTGCGAAACTCGAGAAGATTTCACTCAACTTGGCGGGGGCCGACCGGGGCCGTGTTGGCAGGCTCGCTTGTGCGATTCGTTCAAGCTCGTCAAGACACTGACTGTACAAGCGGATGCCCTTAGGATTGAGCACTGTCGCCACCAAGCCAGTGTCGTTCCTTGCATCTTGCACCAACCGCTTTAGGCCATCTGCAATCTGGCTACTGTTGATCGGACGGTTGTCGACGTCCAGCCCCTGACTCAGAGCCTTGATCGCATCGTCACAAACCCCACAGATTGTTACGAGTATCTCCCGTCCGCGTGCACCACCGAACCCCACGACGGAGGCCCGCTGAGGAAACCAAGTGGAAAGTTCAGCGAACTTGTTCCTCACTGCTCTTAGATCCTGCTGTATTTGTTCCATTCCTGCCCTCAAGTTCCAGATGCGGGGAGCCTCACTTGTTCGGCGCGTCGAAAGTGCTCCTTCAACTCGCTCACGTCCGTACCAGCAGCCTCTCGTAGCGCAATAGTGACAAGATCTTCAGCAGCTTGAACAGAGTCTCTACCCGATTGTTGGGCTTCAAGGGCCTGTCGTATCGCCATACCCTCGCGGGCATGATTCAGGTGCCTCTGACGCCTTCTCTCGGGGGACAGTGCCCGCGCACCCAGGACGCCCGCTGCCACACCACTCGCTGTAAAAGCGCCAATCGCGACCGAGCTAGGCACGAACAGACAACCCAGCCCCCAGACGATGCCGCCCGCGAGGATTCCCCAGAGGGTAGAGGAGTCTAGGATCGAAAAACCCGACGCAAGGTTGCCAAGGGTCCGGCCAGGACCGCGAAGTGCGTCCCTGGACTCGGCCAACCATGAGGCTCGTCTTGCCGTAGACTTTCGCTTGTCTTCATTCACGCTCTTCACCCACCAGCCGTTCGCCTTCTAGAATCAGATCGCGTAGCCACTGAGACCTGGCTGACAAGAATGGTTCAAACACGGTCGAAGAGAATGATCTTAACTGGGGCGAGCGCATTCGCCTGGTTGAAAGCCGATGAAGAAGATACAGGGACATGAAAAGGTACACCAACATGACTGGCACAAGAAGAATGGCCATTCTGCCCCCCGCGGTGAGACTGGGCACATGTGCAACAGGTTGAGTGGCTACGATGTAAGCGGCCACATTGACGGCCACGGACAGGATCATCAGGCCAACGAGCCATCGGCCATACCGTATCTGAGACATCCTAAGCGCAGCACGAAGTTGTCCGAGGCATGCTGCAATCGCCGAGTCTGACAGGTCGAAAACGCTAGCCGAGGTGGGCGGCTGGGCTGTAGGCTGAACGGCGTCGCCTGGGTCGTTCTCTCGGGCTTGTTCCGTCATAGGAAGCAGTTTCTCCCAATCAATCAAACAGTCAAGACTGGGCGATAGGTAGAACAAGTCCGCTGCCCTTGTACCGTATCGCGCCATTATTTGTCCGAATATGGAGATTGGATCGGGGTAGGGGGTCAGGAGGTTGTCCCCCGTGCTCCCCTCCCACACCACAGCTGCGTGCGGGGAGATTCCCGAGTTTTCCGTACGCAACTCCGGCACGCTAAATATCACTGAGGTCTTCACTGGCGGCCGATCCCCGGAGATGCTTCCGTGATGTTACAAGTTCTCGCTCCCGCGCCACGAGCGCGCCGCACCTACGACCACCGCCTCCAGGAGCACGTGCTCCGCACTGGCACGAGAGCACTCACCAGACATCTCGCCATCCCACGATCCACCGCTGCCTCTGGCGACAGCGCGGCCTGCACCCGGTCGTCACCATCGAGCCGCTCGAACGGAGGCGGCAGCAGTTGCTCCACTCCATCGCGAAGCTTGATCGCCGAGTGTGGGCTCCTCAGGCAGCGGTGATCCCCTCGGCATGCTTTCCCCACACCCGTGTGCTCTCTCTGATCGGAGACAGGTTCGTGTGGGAACCTGAGGAACCGGGCAAGTGCTTCCGAGCCCGACCCGGAACACCCCTCCTGCAGGAGGGGCCGGAGTAATCGCATCGCGCTGCACTCTCCGACGATTCCACATGCTCGAATCCCCGCAGCCAGCGCGTCGAGTCGCCGCCACCCACAAAACAGCCACCTCGTATCACCCAGCCCGGACCGGCTGACTACCCCCTCCTACGGGGCCACGTTCAGCGGCACCACGCTCTTGGTGGCTCTCGCGTTGCCACGGACGTCGCCGTGAAGGACGGTCACTGGCACGGGCGGCGTCAGCTTGAATCGGTAACCCTTGCTCTCGCTCGCGAGGGACACTTCCTGGCCCTTGTATTCGAGGT
>PMBS01000118.1 GCA_003153015.1 Myxococcales bacterium | reverse complement strand
CTCAACGGCTATCAGGATCCCGCCCGTCGCAGCGTCGACCGCATGATCGACGACTACCTGGGCTTGCTGAACCACGGGCACCTGGCCACTGCCACGGGAAACTCGGACACCCATCACCTCACGTACAACATGGGCGGATACCCGCGCAACTACCTGCGCGTTCCCGACGACCGCATCGGCCACGTGACCCCGCAGGACGTGGCCCAGGCGGTGAAAGCCCACCACGTCTTCTTCACTACCGGTCCATTCGTGCGCATGCACGCGGGCCAGGCCGACATCGGTGACCTGGTTGCTACACCGAGTGGTCGCGCGCGGGTGGACATCGAGGTCGATGCCGCGCCCTGGGTGTCGGTCGACCTAGTCATCCTCTATGTGAACGGCAAGGAGGCCCAGCGTTGGCACGTGCCACCCAGCCAGAAGGTGGCGCGCTTTCGCGCCAGCCACGACATCACCCTGACCGCCGATGGCTACGCCCTGGTGCGGGTCGACGGCAACGAGTTGCTGGCGCCTGTGGTGGGCGACCAGAAGACCTTCGGTGTCTACCCGCTGGCGCTGAGCAATCCCATATTCTTCGACGTGAACCACAACGGCCGCTATGATCCCGCCTACAAGCACGGCGAGCGACACTAGAACCATCATGATGTGGACGGACGATGTTCGGCAGACGGCGAAGCGCGTCCGGCGCCGAGTGCTGGAACACATCCTCAAGCACAACGGCGGCTACATGAGTCAGGCCTGCTCATCGGCCGAAATTCTCTCCACCCTGTACCTGAAGGTGATGAACCTCGCGCCGCTGGACAAACCCTTGCGGCCGAGGCCCTTCCCCGGCGTTCCCTCGCGCAACAACCGCCTCTATTTCACCGGCGCCGAGTTCAACGGGCGCGCGCAGGCGCACCAGGATAGGTTCTTCCTTTCCCCTGCCCACTACGCGTTGGTGCTGTATGCAACGCTCATCGAAACCGGTCGCATGGATCCCTCGGGATTGGACGACTTCAATCGCGACGGCTCGTCGGTGGAGATGATCGGCGCGGAACACTCGCCCGGCATGGAGGTGACCGCCGGCTCTCTTGGTCAGTGCCTGTCCCAGGCCGCCGGGATCGCGCTGGCGCGCCGGATCAAGGGGGAGCAAGGCAAGACCTGGGTGTTCATGAGCGACGGCGAGTTCCAGATCGGCCAGACCTGGGAAGCCCTTGCCGCGGCTTCCTTTCACCGCCTCGACCGGCTCGGGGTCTACGTAGACGTCAACCGCCAACAATGCGACGGCCTGGTAGCGAACGTGATGAACCTCGAGCCCCTTCCCGCGCGCCTAGAATCCTTCGGATGGCGCGTAGTCCGGGTGGACGGCCATGACCCCGCAGGGCTCGCTGCTCCCGCGACTCAGGCAGCGGACGGGCGCCCCCTGGCAGTGTTGTGCGACACCGATCCCTGCCACGGTTTGCCGTTGCTGCGGGAGCACGCCCCCAAGCTGCACTACCTTCGCTTTGGGACCCCTGGCGAGCGCGAGACCTATCGCCGCGCCCTGGAATCTCTGTGATGGAAACCCTCTCCCGTGTGCACGCCAGGAACCTGGTGACCTGGGCCAAGGACAAACCCAAGGCGGTCGTGTTGTCGGCGGACCTCACCAGTTCCTGTGAGGCCGACGCCTTCCGCGACGCCTACCCTGATCGCTTCTTTTCCATGGGCGTGGCCGAGCAAAACATGCTGTCCTTCGCGGCCGGATTGGCGCGCGAGGGTTTCCTGACGCTGGTGCATACCTTCGCGGTTTTCATCTACCGCCGCGCCTACGACCAGGTGGCCATGAGCGTGGCCTATCCCAACCTTGCCGTGAAGATGTTCGGCTTCTTGCCCGGGATCAGCACGCCGGGCGGCGCCACGCACCAGGCAGTGGAGGACGTGGCGCTTATGCGCACGCTCCCCAATATGACGGTGCTGGAAACCGGCGACGCCACCGAAGTGGAAAGCGTGCTGGAGGTCGCGGCCTCCGTGCCCGGGCCAGTCTACGTGCGCATGCTGCGCGGCCAAGTGCCGCGGCTTTTCCCCGCCTCGGAACCACTTCGTCTGGACCAGCCCCGTGTGCTTTCGCGCGGCAAGGATCTGACCATCCTGTCGAGCGGGCTGTGCACCGAGGAGGCTTTGCAGGCTGTTGCTCTGCTCAAGACCCGTGGGGTTGCGGTGGAGCACCTGCACCTTTCCACCCTCAAGCCTTGCAGCCATCCCGCAATCCTGCAGGCCCTGGCCCAGCCGAAGTATGGGGTCCTGACCTTGGAAAATCACCTGGTGACCGGCGGGCTCGGATCGATCGCAGCCGAAATGATCGCCGAGAACGGCCTGGGAGTAAAACTATACCGCCTGGGACTTCAGGACACATTCGCCCATGGGGCGTCCAGGGGCTACCTGATGCGCGAATACGGGCTGGACGCCTTCGCCTTGGTGCAAGCCACCGAGCGGGCGCTCAACACCGATCTCAGGATTTGCCGCGAGGATCTTGCCCAGGTGCAGGTCGACGCCCTACCCAGTGAAGCCAAGGCCGAGGACCTCTGATGGAAGATCGCAAACCCTGCCAGGAGGCCTCTTGCCACGACTGTGACCGTTTCGCCGCCTGGTACCTTCTTAGCGGCGACGAAGCCGAGGCCCGCGCAAAGGCCGAAGACCTTTGCCTGGAGCAAACCGTCGAGTGCCCCGAAGAGATCCTCCCTGCGGGGTTCATCCAAGACCAAGTCGTTGGACGCCTGGAGGCATTCGAGAGGACAGATGGCGGAGCGCACCGGGCACTGATCTCGTTTCTCGACGACGTGACCGGCGGTGAACTGCCCCAGCTTCTCAACGTCTTGTACGGGAACATCAGCCTCAAGAAGGGTTTTCGCCTCGAGAGCATGCGAGACTGCTTCCCCTTCTTGAGCCGTTTCAAGGGTCCGCGTTTCGGGCGCGAGGGGCTTCGCGCCCTACTCGGCGTGCCCAGTCGGCCGCTGCTTTCCACCGCCATCAAACCCATGGGTCTGCCGCCGGACCAGTTGGCTCTCTTGGCCGGACGTTTCGCCGCGGGCGGAATCGACCTGATCAAGGACNNCTGGCCAACCAACCCTTCGCCGCCTTTGCCGAGCGCGCAGAGCGCTGCGCCGAGGCCGTGCGCAGGGGTTCCGCCCGATCCGGCCACAAGGCCCTCTATGCTCCGAACGTCACGTCGCCCGCGGATGAAGTGTCCAGGCGCGCCCGTTTCGCCAAGCAACTCGGGGCGGGTGCCCTTCTGGTGTGTCCAGGCCTCACCGGGTTCGACGCCATGCGCACCTTGGCCGACGACGATACCTTGCAATTGCCCATCTTGGCCCACCCCGCCTTGCTCGGAAGCTTCGTGACCAGCCCGGACAACGGCATCTCGCACCACGCTTTGTTCGGCCAGATCATGCGCATCGCGGGGGCCGACGCCGTCATTTTCCCGCATGCGGGCGGACGCTTCGGGTTCTCGCCGGAGGAGTGTCGAGAAGTGGCGGACGGGACCCAGGCGCCTCTCGGGGGCTTGCGCAGCATATTCCCTGCCCCCGGCGGCGGCATGAGCCTGCAGCGCATCCCTGAACTGCTGGAGTTCTACGGCAACGAAGTCATCTTCCTCGTGGGTGGGGATCTTCTGCGCGACCGCGCCGAGATCGAGAAGAACTGCGAGCTATATCGGAAGATGGTGGCCAAACCGTGACCAGCGCGGGGCGAAGGTTGCGTTTGCCGGCGCAATCCATAAGATGGGTTCCTGCGCTGAGGCGGATCGTGCCCATCTTGAGAAAAGGAAAACCAATGAACCGATTCCATAGTGCATTGCTGGTGGTGTGCATACTCGTTTGTGGCTCCGGGCCGGCCGACGCGGCGGCGAAGAAGCCGGTGCCACCGGTGGCGAAGAAGCCGGAGCCCGCGGCTGCGCCCGCCAGGGTGGAAATCTTGCGCTGGTCGTGGGCGAAATGGATCCCCGGGATGTTCTGCGCCAAAATCGACGAGCCGAAAGACCCGCACGGATGGGACGACAACTTCCTCTGTTCAACCCACGATCTTGGCCTACGCTGGTCGAGCCAGGGACCCATCAACGGCATGGTTTGCACTCGGTTCGAAGAGATTTCCGATCCCGATGGATGGAGCGACAACTATCTTTGCGCCCCCCGAGACTATGGTTTCCGATGGTCGAATTGGAACGCCCTGGAGAATATGGAGTGCTTGCAGATCAACGAGCCCTCGGATCCACACACGTGGAGTGACAACTTTCTCTGCTGGCCCCCCGCGGGGAAGGGCCCGCTCAATGCCATCGGTTTTCCCAAGAACCGAACCGATGTCATCAACCTCATCAGGGCGAGACGCGGCTACCAATCCTATTTGGAGATCGGACAGGGCGGCCGCGAAAGCAACTTTGACGCGATTGATAGCAAGATCAAGATCGGGGTTGACTCGGATCGCAGGCGGAACGCCGCTTTTCAAATGACATCCGATGAGTTCTTCGCGCAGAACAAGCAAACCTTTGATCTCATCTTCATCAACGGCCTCCAAGATGCCGCTCAGGTGGAGAAAGCGATCGTGAGTTCCCTGAAGGTCCTCAACAAGGGTGGAACCATCGTCGTGCGTGATTGCAATCCGACCTCGGCGGCGGGCGATGTGTGGAAGGCTTGGGTCAAGCTCCGGGCCGCCCGCGATGACCTGAAAATGTCTGTGATCAACCTCGACGGTGGCTGTGGGGTTATCACCCGCGGCAAACAGAGCAAGGTGAAGCTGCCGGCTGAGCTGACCTACCCAATCCTGGATGCCCACCGAAAGGACTGGCTCAACCTGACCGAAGTCGATGCCTTCCTCAAGGACTTCGCGAGCCAGTAGCTACGGAACTAGTTCCGCCCACCAATTCGTTGACCAGCCACGCCAGTCGTTCGCCCCGCTCGACGAAGGCACCGGTCGCGCGTGCCAGGGCCCGTTCGGGCATACCCGCCACTACTGCACTTTCGGGATCTTCCACCACCGCGGTTCCGCCAGCGGCATAGATCGCACCCAAGCCATCCGCCCCGTCGCTGCCCATGCCCGACAAGACGATGCCCAGCGCACGCCGGCCAAAAGCGGCGGCCAACGACGACAGCAGGACCGTGCCCGACGGCCGAAAGCCGTCGACCAAATCGCCCGAGTGCAATCGCACCCGCCCATCGATAGTCATCTCCACATGCGCGTCCTCGCCCGCCACCACCACCTCGCCGGGCGCTGCGCTCTCTCCCTCGCGCGCCAGTCTCACCGAGAGTTTGGTGGCCGCCGCCAACCACGACACCAAGGCGGCGGCAAATCCCCGTTCGGTGTGTTGCACGACCACGATCGGCGCAGAAAAGTCGGCGGGCAGGCCGGCTAGCAGATCCCGTAGCACGCGGGGCGCGCCGGTCGAGCCGACCACCCCCACCACCGCAACCTCACTGGGACGCAGGGACAGCGATCGACGAATCACCGGCTGAGCCAGGGCGCGTGCGCGCGCCACTTGCACCATGCGGCGGATGGTCCCAAGCAGTCGCTGCAGGCTCTTGTCGTCAAGTCCCCCGCTGGGCTTGTGAAAGATCTCCGACGCCCCACCTGCCAGGGCATCCTGTGCCAACGGGCCAGTCGAGTCGGGTCCGCTCGCCACTACCAGGATCGGGCAGGGGCATTCGCGCATGATGCGCAAGGTGGCTTCGGTTCCGTCCATGATCGGCATCAGCAAATCCATGGTGATCAGCTCGGGTCGCAGGTCGGTGGCTAGGCTGACCGCTTGCGCCCCGTCGCCTGCCTCACCGACCACCTCCATGTCGGGCTCACGCGAAAGCCTTTCGCGCAACACCTCACGCACCACCGGCGAATCGTCGACGACCAGCACGCGTATGCGCGCGGGCTGGCCGGTCGTAATCGCCCCGACTCCCCTGCCCTCGGCCTGGATGCGAGTGCAAGCCTGCACGCGCGCCATGCGGCGCACGGTCGCGGCCAGTGTCGCTGCTGCCGTCGCGTCGAAACCGGTGGCCGGCTTGGGGAATACTTCGAGGGCGCCCCGAGCCAATGCCTCCATCGCCAGCATGCGCACATCCCCACCGTCGCGCGCCACCACCACGATCGCGGTGGGACAGTCACGCATGATTCTCTCTGCCGCCTCCAGCCCGTCCATCACGGGCATGAGCACGTCCATGGTGATGACGTCGGGCCGCAGTTGTGCGGCCAGTTCAACCGCAGCTTTGCCATCGCCCGCCTCACCCACGACCTCGATATCCGAGGTAGCGGCAAAGCTCTGGCAGAGCACCGCCCGGATGAGCGGGGAATCGTCGACCACCAACACCCGCGTCTTCACGGCCGCACCACGAAGGGACTCACGGTCCGCCAGAGAAGGGCCTGGGTGAAGTCACTCTTGTCAAGGTAGGCCTGCACCCCTGCCTCCAATGCAAGTCTCTTCTCGCTCTCGTTGCCACGCATGGAGATGGCCACCACCGGGATGTCGTTGCCCTGGTCACGGCTGCGAATGGCACGCAGCAAACCCAGCCCATCGAGCCGCGGCATGTCCATGTCAGTCAGCACGATGTCCACCCCCGGCTCTGCCGCCAACACTGCCAGTGCCTCCTCGCCATCGTTGGCGACCAGCACCTGCAGGCCATAGCAGCGCAGCGCTTCGGCGATGATGTCACGCACGATCGGCGAATCGTCCACCACCAACGCCAGACGACCGCAACCGCCGAGTGCTGATGGATCCGCGGTTGCCGCACGCGCCTTGGCCTGCTGGCTGCGCGCCAACAACACCAGCTCGGTAGCTTTTAGCACCACCGCAAGCGTTCCGTCTTCCAGAGTCACCGCAGAAGTGACCAGGGGTTGGCGTTCGAAGAACCTCACCATGGGCTTGAGCACCACCTCGCGCTCGAGGTGGTCGCTGCTGCCATGCAAGGCCACCACGTCCGCCCCACTTTGGGCGATGATGATACGCGTGTTGGCGCCGGTGCCGCGAGTTTCGTCCAGCGCCTTGCCCAGGTCGAGCAGGGGTAGCAACGAATCGTTGTAGCGGATGGCCGGTCCGTCCGGGCTGTCCACCGTCTGCACCGAGCGTGCCTCCACCAGCGCGCGCACCGAGGTTGCGGGCAGGCCGTAGGTGCCCATGCCCACCCGAAAGAGAACCACCCGCGAGATGGCCACGGTTATGGGCACGTAGATGTCGAAAGTCGTCCCCTGACCAAGCTTGCTCGTCACCTCCACCGTCCCGCCCATACCCTCCACCACATCGAGTACCACGTTGAGCCCGATACCGCGGCCTGATAGCTCGGTGACTTGACGGCGGGTGGTGAACCCAGTGGCAAAAATGGTGCGGATGATCTGCGCGTCCGGCGCCGAGTCCGCTTCCGCCGCCCCCAGCAGGTTCATCTCCACCGCGCGCCGTCGCACCGTCGCCAGATCGATCCCTGCCCCATCGTCGGACACCCGCAAATGCAGGCGTTGGCCCGCAACGCTTGCGGCAACTCGTACCGTGGCTTCGGTTGGCTTGCCCAGCCGCTGGCGGGTCTCTGCGTCCTCGATCCCGTGATCCACGGCATTGCGCAGAAGGTGCAGAAGGGGCTCCTCCAGCATTTCGAGCAACGCCTTGTCCACCTCGACCTGCTCGCCCTCGGTGTCCAGGTGAACCTCGCGCGCAAGTGAGCGCGCCAACGCGCGCAGCGGCACGGGGAATCGCTCCAGCAGGGTCCACAGCGGGGTCATGCGCAGCTCGCGTGTGGCGTTGTCGAGTTCTGCCACTGCCCGTGACAACCCGTGGGCCTCCTCGCGCAGTCGTGACTCGATCCCAGATAGGCTGTCCACCACACACCCGCATTTGCGCGCCCGGTGTTCGTCCTCGAACAATCGGAAGGCTTCCTGCGCGTCGGCTGCGGTTTCGCGAACCTGATGCAACTCGCGCGCGAGTTGGCGGCAGCGCACGTGCGACAACAACATGTCCGAGACCACGCCGCGCAGCCGATCGATCTTTTCCGAAGCGATGCGCACCGATGCCTCGCGCCGTGCAGGGGCGGCTCGGGTAGGCGCCACTGGCAAAGCGGCTGCTGCCGTCAGGTCGGAGATCGCGTTCTCGCCGGTTTCCTCCTGGGACAGCAATCCCTGCACCTCGCCGGCAAAAGCCTCCGCCTCGGAAGGCCAAGCGCCGGGCTCGTCCTGCACCAGTTCGGTGACCAGATCCAACCCGCGCAGGACGAGATCGCCGGCGTACTGGTCGGGGCGACCATGCCGGTCACGCACCAGCTTCACGAAACCCTCGATGAGATGCACCAGGCGCGACACCTCAACGAAACCGGTGAGGCTGGCTTCACCCTTCAGGGTGTGGCCCTCGCGCAAGAAACCGGCCGGGTCTACCCCCTTGGTTTCGAAGTCGATCCACGCCAAGTTGAGGCGGCCGATGCGTTCGCCAGCCACCTGGCGGAACATATCCAGTCGCTTCCGCCGCCGTGCTTCCTCAATGATTGCCACGACCTCACCGGTTGCTTCCACCGGCGGTTGCGCTCGCCGGCAGCCGCGCTTGATCGACAACCGGAATCGGTGATGGGGTCAACCGACCGCTGTCCACCAGCGTGCCGAGCTGGAGCGCCGCTGCCGCCAACTCCGCCGCGTTGGCAGTGGTCTGGCGCGTCCTCGCCATGGCATCGGTCACTGTCGCGGCCATGTCATCCATGCTTTGCCCTACCTGTTCGGTCGCCCTGCGCTGCTGCTGAGTGACCTGGGCAATGTCACGGGCGGAACGTGTGGTCTCCTCGGAAAGGGCAATGCCCTCCTGCCCGGCCTGCACCGCGACCTGCGAGGCAACCCGCATGTCGTTCATCAGCCGCCGGATGCCGGCAACTGACTCCATCACACTTTCGGCCAGCCGGCGCATTTCCGCCGCCACCAAGGTGAAACCGCGGCCGGCCTCGCCCGCCTTGGTGCCCTCGAGCGCGGCATTGAGAGCCAGAAGGTCGGTGCGATCCGCCACCTGCATGATGGCGGCCAGGATTTCGGCGGCCTTCTCCGCATGGCTGTCCAGCTCCTTGATCCGCAACGCCACGTCGCGATTTCCCGCCACGGTCCGCTCGGCGTTGCCTAACACCGCGCTGGAGTTTTCGGCAATCTGTTGCGCGGAGGCCAGCACCAGCTCCATGGTGCGCCGGGTCTGCTCGATACCGGAGGCCTGCTGCATGCCCGCGCTTTCCTGGCTGCGCGCCGAGTCCACCAGATCCTGCGCCAGCCGGGTCAGCCGTTTGGCCACCGCGCGAATGGGACGCGCGATGTTGCCCGATACCAACCAGGCCACGCCCACGCCGATTAGCAGGATGACCAATGCCCCGCCCAGCAGGGCGAACTGGCTAGACCGGATGGCATCGTCGATGGACTGGCGCGAGAAACCCGCCACCAGGGTGCCCAGGTGGTTGCCCTTGCTGACAATGGGCACCAGCACATGCAGCAAGCCCCCGTGGGTCTGCACCACCCGTTCCTGCCGGCTGTTGTCGTGCAGTTCCTCACCAGGTGCCAGCGCGCCCACGCTCTGTCGATCATAGACTTCGCCGCTGGCTTTCATCACCACCACGTAGCGCAGGTCCGCATGGCCGTAGACCGCGGCCAGGGAGGTGCTCACCTCGCGCCGGTTGTCCGTCTCCACCGCCGGAGTCACCAACCTGGCCAACACGCCCGTGATACCGGTGGCTCGCGTGACCAAGGCCGCGCTCGCAATCCGTTCCTGCTGAAACAGCAGGTACCCGGCGAAGCAGAGGGTGACGATGGCGATCACCAGGGTGAACGCCACGATCAGTTTTGCGCGCAAGACCAGTGTGCTCATGGGAGGCTGCCCTTGCGCGTTGCTCCCGCCATCAGGCGCCCCCTTGGTTCCGTCCGGCCGCGGTTGCGATGAGCTCGGGCACGTCCAGCACGCACACCAACTTGCCTTGCCACCCAAACTCCTGGCGCAGGAAGGCGGGCTGTCCCGCACTGGGGGCCGTGGCCGTGGCTACCGCCGCAGGGCCATCGATGATGCCGCGAATCTCGTCAACCACTAGGGCGACCTCGCAGTCACCAACACGCACGACTACCAGGCGAGGCCGAGTCGTGGCCAGCTCTGTCGTCGCCGACCCCCCGATCCCGATCATCTGCTGCAAGCTGATGACTGGCACCACCCC
Organism: Myxococcales bacterium; assembly: GCA_003153015.1. Lineage (GTDB taxonomy): Bacteria > Myxococcota_A > Polyangia > Fen-1088 > Fen-1088 > Fen-1137. The sequence continues at coordinate 266 of PMBS01000118.1, read as the reverse complement.
GCCGCGCAAGCCAGCCACGCCCAGCACGTGGCGTGCGGCCGTGGGTACCCGCGTGACCGCTCCCTTGGCTACCACCTCCTGGACCATGCGCGTGTCGAGGCCAAACCACCGTCCGTCCACGCGCACGAGCATGAGCGCCACGGCTTGAGTATTCACATGGGACGGTTCGCTTCGCGATTCGGGAAGGGGTACGGGACTCATGCCCGCAGCCCCTGGAAAAGCGTGGCCACGCGGCTCACCACCTCGTCGGCACCTGCTAACTTGGA
>PMBS01000177.1 GCA_003153015.1 Myxococcales bacterium | reverse complement strand
ATGTCGGGCTTGGGCGGATCCGCCATGCCGGTACCCAGGTGGAATCCCACGTGGGGCGGTTGGTTGTAGGTCGACTGCTCGAAATTCACCTGGGCCCGGTAGGTCGGATCGTGCATGAGTGTGTAGATCCGGCGCTTGCTCACGTTCGTCGTTGTGTACACACGCAGGGCTGTGTTGGCCGTCTCGCGGAGCACCGCTTCCTCGCGCCAATCACCCAGTAGATCTGCGGTCAGCGTCGGGGTGGACTTGGTGCCGTTGCATGACGAGGTCCCGGAGGTGTCCGTCCCGGGGAGCGTCGTGCCGTTCATCGGCGAACGCGGTATATCGGCGTTCCAGTAGATGAGGAAGTTGTTCCCGGCACTGCCGCTAGAGGCGGCACCGGTGCCACAATTGACGTTACCATTTGCACTGCAGGTTGCGGCAGTGAGGTCGCTCGTCGAGACATACTCGGCGACGCCGCGACCGGTATCGGTTCCCGCGGCTAGTTTGCTGAAGTACGACGTACATGTGGCGCCGTCGTGGCAGTCCATACCCCCCAAACTCTCGTGAACTGAGAATACCGAGATCCCCTTACCAACCACTAGCTCGCTCACGTGCATGGCATCGCCATGGCCCATTCCCGCGTCACACTTGAAGGTTCCGTCGCTGTTGATGGTCCTTGAGCCGGGGATGATCTCTTGCGCGCCATCCCCGTCCACATCGGCGGCCATGCATGAGTGGTCGCCGCCGCCATTGGGGATCTGTGTTATGCTGTCGTAGACCCAGTTCTTCGCCAACACGCCATTGCGGAAGGTCATCGCAGACACGGTCAGGTAGGTGTAATAGCCACGGCCCGAGATAGCGCTCGGCAGACCGTTGGCAACGCCGCCATCCTTCACGAAGGCAAACCCACCGGTGTAGCGGTGCGACCGGTTACCGTTCGAGTCGCCCCAGTTGGCATAATGCGCGTAGAGCACCGGATACTCAATGGTGTCCAGCTCCGCCCCGGTTGCGCCGTCGAAAATGGTAAACCACTCCGGCCCTCCCAAGGCCATGCCGCGAGCACCTCGGTAATCATGGGAGTTGTCGGCGCCCGCCGCCGGCCCCTTCTTTAGGAAGGCGCCCGTCCCATCCTTGGTGCCTGGCGCGGTCTTGATCCCCAGCTCCGCCTTGCCGTCGCCGTCAAAGTCGTACACTGACATTTGCGTGTCGTGCGCGCCGGCGCGGATGTTCATGCCCACATTGATGGTCCAGAGCTGCTTTCCAGTGATCGTGAGCCCACTGATCATGCAAGGGTCTGTCGTGCCACTCGACGCAGAGTCTTTCGCACCTGCCGGATCCCACTTGAGCACGATGTCCAGTTGACCGTCGCCGTCCAGATCGCCCGGGGTGGCATCGTTCGCGCTGTACGATCCCGCCGGCGCCGTAATCGGAATACTCAGGTACTGTTGCGCCCACACCGAGGGCGCAGGAGACTGCGGCCCCTCGGTCCCTTTGATAACGGCGGTCACCGTATACTTCGAGCTGCTGGTACCGGAGGCGTCCAGGTAGTTGGTGCTATCGGTCACGTTCGCGACCTTGGTGCCGTCCCGGTAGAGGTTGTATGTAACGTTGCTGGCCGTGGTGTCGTATTCGTAGCCAAACATGCGCCAGCCAACATAGACGCCGCCTGAGACCTTCACGGCAACCACGCCGCGATCCAGGTTCTCCATCTGGTAGTGCCCGCTGCCTCCCCCCGGTGGTGGCCTGGTTGCTCCACCCTGACCCGTCACGCCGCCGGCGCTCGTCGCACCGCCGAAGGTGACCACGCCGCCAGCGGGTGGCGCGCCGCCGGTCCTCCCGACACCACCGTTCCTGGTGACGCCGCCTGTGGTTACGGCACCGCCGTCGGTGATGACCCCGCCGGAGGTGACGACCCCGCCGGAGGTGATGGCGCCGCCGGTTCCGTTGGTTCCACCCGTCGTGGCGCCGCCGGTTCCGGTCGTGGTGGTTCCAAGACCGTTATCGCACGCAGGGAACAAAATCCCTATGCTGATGGCGCACAAAGACGCCGCAAGAATCTGACCTACTTGTGGTCGCGTCGCATTTTTCCGTTGCATACATTTCTCCCTAAAAGCGGGCCGATGAATTCGGAATCTCGAAGAGGTAGTGACCTTGCTTCCCAGCACGGCTCATCCTTTTTTCGTGCCCAAAACCCTGGGTCTGGTGCGATAGGAATAGCAAAGGAATAGGAAGGCCATGGTTTTGGCTGCGATGAGCCAACCCCAACCAATGCTTGTTAGAGCGACTCGCGACGAGGTTACTTCACGAAAATGTTTGGCTTGGGCGGATCTGCCATGCCGGCACCGATCTGGAATCCTACCTGGGGTGGCCGGTTGTAGCTTGACTGCTCGAAATCCACCTGTGCTCGGTGGGTCGACAAGTCTCCACAACACAGGGGCTTTGCATCTACTCGCGACTCATCGCGACTCATCCGGTTTCTCTGCCCCGGGAGACGAGAGTTGGCAAGGACCGTGATAGCTGAGGGTCGTGCGGCCGATCGCAGGTAGTTCCGGCCGGGACGACCCAACCCTCGGCCTTCTACTCCGAATTCCTGTGCCCTCTACTTCCCTTGGACTTCTTGGTCGCCGGAGCGTGCTTCTTTGGGATCGGTTCCAGCGCGATCTTCAATTCTCCGTCTGAAGCCACCGACACCTCGCG
>PMBS01000313.1 GCA_003153015.1 Myxococcales bacterium | reverse complement strand
GCCGGTTTTGGGTGTCCCCCGAGGCTTCGCCGCGTGATCCGCACGCACGGAAGAATCCACATGACCGGCCCGGACGAAGCTCCAATCGCGCAGGTATTTGCCCGGCGTCTAGCGCCCCTTGTTGAGCGAATCGACGAGGCTCTCCGGCCGATTTTCCGCCCCGGCGCCGGCTTCTAGTCGCAGGCGATGATGCTGCCGCCGTTGCAGCGCCCTCGCGGGTGCCGGGTGCGGGTGCCTGAGAAATATTCAGAGGTGCCTGAGAGATATTCAGAAACGCAGCAAACAGGTGTCGTGAAGAGGTGAATGTAGGCGTGTCGTAGGTGCTGAGGATCGTTGCCTTGTCGACGCTGTCCGGATCTCGGACAACAGTGAACGACGACGAACCTTGGTGAGGTGTGCCCAACCAATAGGCGGTGCTAGTGATGGTGCCCGCTGCAGCTTTCGCACGCGCCACAACTCGGCGCGAGGTCATCGGGAGTAGCAGCGCGAACCTCCAACACCTGGACGTCGAAGTTCAGCGTGGCACCAGCCAGCGGGTGGTTGGCATCGACGGTGATGTTCTCGTCGTCGGTTGCCAGCACCGTGACGATGCGCGGTCCACTCGGGCTTCGCGTCTGAAAGTGCATGCCCACCTGCACGTCTTCGACCGGGAAGTTCTTGCGCGGCACTTTTTGCACCAGGTCTTCGTCGCGCAGCCCGTAGCCGTCCGCCGGGGCCACCGAGACCTTGAGCGCATCTCCCGCCGACCTGCCGAGCAACGCCTTTTCCAGGCCCGGGATCATGGTCCCGGCACCGTGGACAAAGGAGAGTGGCTCCTCGCCGGCCGAGGAATCCAGAACCACGCCCTTCTCATCGGTGAGCGTGTAGTGGATGGTGACGACGGTCTCGCTGCCAATTTGCATCTCGGTACCTCGGCGGAATGTTGAGCTTTAAGGATAGCGGGTCGATTTCCACTTTTCGACCACAGAGTTGGTCAGTACTTGGCGCAGATCGCATCCAGCTCGGCTATGCTTTTGGTATCGGCCGCGAAGACGCAGCGAGCGGTTCGGCAGTTGGCGAAGTACTGACCGCTAACGTCGCGCAGCGACGGCTCGGTCGCCAGCCACACCGGCGTAGCTGCCGCATGCTCGGGCGTCTCGCTCCCGCCAAACCCGAGGGCGTTGCTCAGGGTCGAGTTGGCGTCGCCGGGATGACAGGAGTTCACGGTGATGCCTAAGCCACGCCATCTTTGGGCAAAGGCCACGGTCAACATGCGGTTGGCCTGTTTGGACTGGCGATAGGCTTGGTCGTTGTCGTAGTGGCGCCGCTGGAATTGCAGGTCGGAGAGGTCCAGATCGCCGGCCCAGTAGCTGGCCACGTTCACTACCCGCGCCGGGGCCGATCGTCGCAGCACCGCTTCGAAGGCACGCATCATCCACAGGTAGCCGAGTACGTTGGTCGCGAACTGCATCTCGATTCCCTCGGGGGTCTCGGTCCGGCGCCGGGGCGCGATGGCGGCGTTGTTGACCAGCACATCAAGCCGTCCCTGCCAGCGCGCCGCCAGGGCAAACACGGACTCGCGTCGCGATAGGTCGGCCAGCTCAAATCGCAGATCCGAGCTGCCGCTCGCCCGGCGTGCCCCTTTGAGGGCCGCTTCCGCGCGCTTCTCGTCCCGGCAAACCATGACGACGGCAAAGCCAGCCCTGGCGATGCCCGCGGCAATGGCTTTGCCGATGACCCCATTGGCCCCGGTCACGATAGCGACGGGTTTTTCTGCCCTTTCATCCAAAGTCATCGCTGCCACCGAAATCGTAATCGAAAGAAGTGCGGGAGTTCCAGAAAGAATTGGCCGAGTCGAGGAGGGTCGCCGAGCGGCCAGCCGGCTCAGACCAGGACGTTGGGGGCAAAAGGATTGTCAGGGCCGATGGACGCGACCTCCACACCGTAGGCAGCTTGGAAAGCACGCCCCACGGTCCTGCGGCTGGTCCACTTGATTTCGAACGCGCGCAAACCCTCGCTCATCTGCAACACGAGGTCCACCTCAGACTGCGCGCGCGAACGCCAGAAGTGCAGCTTGGCCGGCGATCCAAGCAGCGCGTTCCGCTTGGCGACTTCGGCGATCACCCAATTTTCCCAGAGGATGCCAATGTCGGGACGGCCTTCATCCGTTGCGAACTGGTTGAGAAGGGCATTGCGAATGCCGGTGTCCCAGAAGAAGACCTTCTGACTCTTGGCGATTTCCTTGCGCGGATTGGTACTGAAGGCTGGGAGTCGGAAGATGACATAGGTCTGTTCCAGCAGATCGAGGTGCCGCTCAACCGTCTGCCGGGCCATCTGAAGCTGCGTCGCCAACTCGTTGACCGAGACTTCCGAGCCCGCCTGATGTGCCAGCAAGAGGAGAAGGCGCTTGATGAGGTCCGGGGTCTTCACCAAGCCGGTTTGCAGGATGTCCTTCCAGAGGTAGTCGGAGCTTAGATCGCGCAGGAGGCGTTGTGGATTCGAGGAGAGGACCACCTCGGGATAGCTGCCCAGGGCCAGGCGCTGCATAAGAAAAGCACGCAACGGGGAGGCGAACTGCTTGCACAGCATCTCCGGCGTGAAACCCACCGTGGCCCAGGTCTGCGAACCCACAGCCTCCGCAAAGAGCAGGGGAGGGAGCACCAACTTACGATTGCGCCCGGTGAGACTTTCGGCCGACTGGTCGAGCAGGTCGAGCGAGGAAGAGCCGAGCAGAAGGAACTTCGTGAGGACCTTTGCATCGTGCCAGCCCTTGACGATCCGGGAGGCTTCGGGCAGGCGCTGGGCCTCATCGATGACGAGCAGGGTAGGGGAGCCGAAGGTACGGAGGGCTTCTTCCGGCGGCAGCGTGGCGGCGGCCAAGAAGCTGGTCTTGTCTATCTCCAAGTCGAAGTTGAGGAAGCGAGCGTCCTGGCCGCGCAGAAGCTGTTCGACCAGCGTGGTCTTTCCCACCTGACGCGCGCCCAGAAGAATGACCACCTTCCCGCTGGCCAGCGCCAGCCCCAGTTCCCCCTCAGCTTGCCTCTTGATATACATGGTTTACAAAATAACCGAGCATTTCGTAAACTGCAAGTAGCAAAATGCGCGTTATGGATCTGGTGGCCGCGTAGTGTCACGGTAGGTCAAGCTGGGAAGCTGGCCGCGATTCCTCGTCCTTGACATCCGATGACCAGAATCCGATCCCTCCCTTCTTCTTGATATCGGCGTTTCAAGCACGCATCCCTACAAGGCGCGACGCAGCCACGGGATCTGACAGGCTGATTGCGCTGCCTGCTAGAGCCCTGATCAAGCGGTAATCGCAGGTGACCAGCGTCGTCTTCAGGAAATGCGCGAGGCAGGCGTAGAGCGCATCGTAGGCACTCAGGCCATGGCGGGTCGCCAGCTCGAGGGCATCGCTGGAAAAGGGCTCGACCGGGTAGGGCTTGAACGCAAGAGCGAGCAGCGCGGCCTGGTTCTTCTTGGCTGCCGCAGCAGAGTAGTCGCCCCGCCGGGCCTGCTTGAGGAAGACGTTGGCACACTCGACAAAGAACAGCTCGGGCACGCACAAGCGCAGGTCTGCGCAGGCGGCGGCGCAGTCGAAGAAACGGGCCACTTCTTCCGCCCCTTCCTCGTTGCTGAAAAGCCTCACGCCCACGCTGGCGTCGATCACCAGGCTCTGCACCGGTTCTTCACCGTGCCCTGTCTCTCCTGAGCAGCGCCACGCTGTCAGGCCTGCCCTTCACGGGCCTTGAGGCCTGGCGACGGCGGCGGATGGTGTCCAGTACGTCTCGACGAGCCCGCTGGGAGTCCACGTCGTAAAGCGCATAGTCGAGCAGACGGACCACCTCGGCGCTCAGGGAAGTCTGCTTCCCCGCGGCTTGCTGTTGCAGCCGCTCGTAGGTCAGCTTGGGGACATTGCGAACATGCAGAATCGGCATGGGACACCTCTACGACGCTGCTATCTTGCCACGTCGTGGTTGCATAGTGCAACCACATCCTACCAGTGATTCTTGCGTACCAGCTCGCGCAGTGCTTTGCGCATGAAGGGCCCGGGCTCAGCCGCAGGATAGCCGAGCGGGGTCATGGCCACGATACGCACGCCTGCGGGAACGCCCAGGACTTCCTTGGCCTTGGGCTCGTCAAAGGCACAGACCCAGCAAGTGCCCAGGCCTTCTTCGGTCGCGGCCAGGATGATGTGGTCCATCACGATGGCGATGTCCAGCTCGGCGGCGTTGAAGCCATCGCTGCGCTCCCAGGCATTGGCCGGCTCGACACATCCGGCGATGATCACTGGCGCCTGCCAGAACCAGTCGCGGCAGAAAACGGCCTTGAACTTGGCGCGCATTTCGGGGTCGCTGACAACCACGAGCTGGAAGGGCTGGAGATTGCATGCGGTGGGGGCCACGCGGCCCGCGTCCAGAACGCGCTGGAGGACGTCGTCAGGCACCGCGGTCGGCCGGTACGCCCTGATGCTGCGCCGGATACGGATCAGCTCTTGGAAGTCCATGGTCCTCTCTATACCAGGGGTGCGGCCGTCTTGTCGCACGTGACTAGGTACCCTTGGCCCGCGTAGGTGGGGCGGATGGCAACCGGCCCCAGGCCAGGCCGCGAAAACAGGTGCGCCAGCCCGTCGGCCTGCCAGCGGCTGCGATCGCGCCAGGCAGTGGCGAGAACTTGCAGCACCAGGGCGAGGTTGATCACGCCCGCCACAGCCAGGGCAGGCAGCAGGCCCAAGGCGCGCAGGAACGCCCGAACGCCGCGCGCACGGCGCAGGTGACGGGCGACAATCACGTCGAAACGGAAGCGCCAGCGCGGGGTGGTGTGGACCATGCGGCCGCCCTGCACCAGGCAGTCCGCCATACGCTCGATGGTTCGGCGCGGCTCCGCCAGCGCCCAGAGCACATTCACGCTCACCACGCGGTCGAACCGCCCTTTCTGGTTGGCGAGGAAGTCGTCGATGTCCCCACATACGAAACGCGGGCTAACGGACCAGGACCGCCGCCGGGCCCGCGCCAGCATCGCAGGCGAGGCGTCGACCGCCACCACCTCGACCCCGGGAGGGCGTTCGGCCAGCCGCGCCTCCAGGGCGCCGGTGCCGCAGCCTGCATCCAGCACACGCATGCCGGGCCGCAGGTCCAGGGCTGCCACCACCTCGTCGAGCATGTCCTGGTAGGGCGCAAGGCCCACCACCAGGTCGAAGCAAGCAGCGTACAGGTTCCACAACACGGCCGCAGCCTACCCCCAGCCGTGGCCGCCAGCGACGGGGATTTCTAGCCACGGGGAGTCCAAAACTTTGACAACGCCAGCCGTCGGGAACCTGTTACTATCCCCGGCTCACGCTCACATGTGAACGAGGGGTCATGAAACGCGACACGAAATCATCAGGTTCGCGACGTGATGATCCGAACAAGGCCGCCGCGGAAAAAAAGGCCGCTGCCGAGAAGTTCAAGGCTGCGCTGGCCGCAGCCCAGGCAGAACCGGCCAAACCGGCGGCTTGGGATGAGGCGGAAACCCTGGCCAGCCAGCAGCAGAAGCCCGACGAGATAGCCGCGCTCTATCGCAAGTTGCTCAAGCCTGGCCTCGACCGCGAGTTGGTGACCACGCTCGGGCAGCGAGCCCTGCGCTTCTTCGAAGAATGGTACGCGGGCGAGACTGACCGTGCGGTTGAGCTTCTGCGCCAAGTTCTGGCGGCGGACCCGGAAGCCGACTGGGCGCTCGAGCGCGTCACCATCCTGCTTTCGGTCCAGCAACGCTGGGACGAGGTGCTCGCCACTTATGATCAGGCGCTGTCCGGCGCATCCGAAGGAGCTCGCCGCCATCGCCTCCTGCAAGAGGCGGCCGCGGTTGCCAGCGATTCGGGCGCGACCGAACGGGCCATCGGCTATTTGCAGGCGCTGTTCAACATCACCCCCGCGGCGCCCGAGATCGCCTCGGCCCTGGAACGGCTCCTCGAACGGCAAGGCCGTTGGCCGGCCTTGGCCGACATGCTGCGCATTCGCCTGCCGCTTCTGCCGGGAAACGAGGCTGACGAGGCCCGCCTGCGCCTGGCCACCCTGTGCGTAGACAAGTTGGGCCAGCCCGAGCAAGCGCTGGACGAGGTCGAACGCATCCTGGCCAACAGCCGGCTTGCCGACGACAGCGAGGTGTGCGCGGTGGCCGATCGCGTGTTGACCACCCCCGCCTTCCCGCAGACCGTGCGCTGGCGCGCGCTCGACATCTTGCGCACCCGCCACACCCAGAAGAACCGGCCCGACCGCCTGGTGGCCGCGTTGCGGGCAGCCCTGGGTTTTGCCGAAGCGACCGAGAAGCGCGCTCTGGTGCGTGAGGTCGCGGACCACCTGTATCGGCAAGGCGACCTGGCCGCCGCGCGTGAGCAGATGGTCGAGATGCTGGCGCTGGAGCCCGACGAGCCGGCCCTGCGGGTGCGGCTCAAGTATCTGGCCGAAGTGACCAACGCGCCCGAGGCGTACCGGCGGGGTCTGCTGGCTGCCGCGGGCGCCACCCTGGACGCCAATGTGCGCGTGGCCCACTGGCTAGAGGCGGCGCAGATCGGCGACGAGACGGTCTCAGATGTGCGGGCGCTCTATCGCAAGGTGGTCGAGGACGGGGCTGCGCAACCGGCCCAGGTGCTCACGGCCCTACGCAAGCTGACCCAACTCCTGCAGGGCGAAGAGGACGCGGCCGAACTTCTGGATGTGATGGAGCGACAGGCGGCTCTCGAAACCGTGCCGGGCGCGCGCCGGGCCCAGTTGGGCGAGGCCGCGCGGTTGGCCACCCGACGGGGCGAGGCCGAGCGCGCGATCAGATTGTGGGAGATACGCTTGCGGGACGATCCCAACGACCGCCAGGCGCTCGACGGCTTGGTCGATCGGCTGACCTCGGCCGAGCGCTGGGCTGAATTGGCGGCGGTGCTGCGCCGGCGCGTAGCCGCAGACCTGCCAGCGTTCCAGCGGCGCGCTGATCTCATGCAGCTCGCGCGGGTGCAGAACCTGAACCTGGGCCAACCGGCTGAGGCCATTGCGACCTTGCAGGAACTGCTGCAGTCCTGCGCCGACGATTCCGAAGCCACCGAAGCGCTTCTCGACCTTCTGGCCCAGGTCGAACGCTGGCCCGATTTTCTCACGCTCGGGAGCAAGACCGGGGAGAAAGAGAAGGCTCGCCTGGTCGCGCTTTTCGTGCGCTTGGCTGACCTGTGCCGGACCAAGTTGGGCGACGGCCCGGCGGCCACCTCGTGGTACGCGCATGCCCTGGACGCTGACCCCTCCGCAGCCAGTGCGCGCGACGGCTTGGCGGCTTTGCTCGACGATGTTGCCTGCCGGCCGGCTGCGGTCGAGGCGCTGGCGCGCGCCTACCAGATCGGCGGCGACTGGGCCGCCCTGCTCAGCCTTTTGCCCCATCGTCTGGCGCTGGCGGCCGACGACCGGACGCGTGCGCGCTATCTTGCCGAGGCAGCGCACTTGGCCGAGACGCGCGCGGGCCTGGCGGAAGAGGCTCTGCCACACCTATGCGCGGCTTTGCGTTTGGCTCCGGACGACGGCCATCTGGAAACCGAGATCGTCCGTCTGGCGAGCGCGCTGCTCGAGTGGCCTCTCGTTGCCGAGTCCCTGGGGGCCGCCGCGGCCTCACTGGCTCCCTCATTGGTGCGGACGGTTCACCTACGCCTGCTGCAGGCGCGCCTACTCGAGGAGAAGCTGGCGGACAAGAAGGGCGCACTTGTCGCCTATCAGGCTGCCCTCAAGGGCGCACCCGACAGTCGCCAGGCGCGCGCAGCGGTGATCCGTTTGGCCGCTGACACGGGCGCGTACGAGTTGGCTGCCGACACCGCCATGGGAGAGCCATTCTCACCCGACCGGTTGCTGGTAGAGCATCTGCCTATCGCGGAGAGAATCACGGCCGCGTCAGCCAACCCCGGCGCGGGTTTCTCGGCCCTAGGCACCGCGCTTTCCGCCGCCCTGGCCCGACGCTCATCGCTGCCTGGAGCTTTTGCCCGAACTATCGAAGAACGCATTGCGGGCTATGCGGTTGCTGACAGCGAGGGGTGGGCTGAGGCGGCACTGCGACGGGCTGTTGCCTACGACCCCATGAGCCTTCCAACCCTGCGCCGCCTGGCGCAGGAACAGCGCAGCCTTGGGGGCCGGCCCCTGCTGGATACCCTGATGCAGATCTCGGCACTCGCCCCGCGCGATCTGGATGTCATGGCAGAGGCAGCGAAGCTGGCCGGCCAGGTCCTGCGTGACGTTGAGGTTTCTCGCCGTTGCTTGAGCGTGCTCTATGATCGTGCGGCCCAGCTTCTGCGCCTGGGCAACCCTGCCGAGGGTCAGCTTGCGCCGGCCGCAGCCCTGCTGCTAGCGGTAGATGGCCTGACAAGTCCGCTACTTGCCAGCAAGGCCGAGGCCGACCTGCGGCAGGCGGTGGATCTTCTCATGGATGCCAGTCGGCTGCCCTTGTCCAAGGAGGACGGCAAGGCCTTGCGCGCGCGTGCGGGCCAGATCGCGATCGACGCTGACAAGGCCCTCGCGCGTGGTGTCTACCGGCGCATCGTCGACGACGAGCCCGACAATCGCGACGCGATGGCCGTCTTGGCTCGCCTCTACGAGCAGGCCGAGCAGTTCTCCGAGTTGCTCGCTCTGCGCCGGCGCCACCTGGACCTGCTTTCCGATGGTGATGCTCGTCTGGCTTTGCGCCTCGAGATCGCGCGCGTGGGTGAAGTCGTCGAGGGACGCACCGGCCGATTCGAAGCACTGCTCGCCAACTTGGAGGAATTGCCCGGCCACCCCGCCACCCTGGCCGCTTTGAGCGCGCTTCTGCGTGCGCGCGGCCGCTACGGCGAGTTGGCGGACATCCTCTCCACCCAAGCGCGCAAACTGGAGGGAATGGGCGACAATGCGCGGGCCGCTCGTCTTTGGACTGAGATGGCGGCTTTGGCCGAGTCCCCCCTGGGCGACAGTGCGCGCGCTATCGCGGCCTGGGAACGCGTGGTGGTGTTGGAGAGCAGCTCGGTTGCTCTCGACAGTTTGGCCCGCCTGTGCGTCGCTTCAGGCGAGCCCCTGCTTGCGGCCCAATGGCTTGAGCAACGCATGTCGCTGGGCGATCCGGCCGAGCGGCGCCAGTCCGCGGCCCAGTTGGCCCGGGCCTACGTCGCGGCTGGCCAGCGCCATCGCGCCTTGGCCTCGTTGGAGGGCGCACTGGTGCAAGACCCGACTGCCGACGAGCTTTGGGTGCTGCTCACCGAGTTGTACCGGGATGCCGAGCGCTGGGAGGCCCTGGCGCGGGCTCTCACCGACCGTTGCGCCCAACTGGTCAACCCCGAGGCGGTGGTGGCCTGTGCGCGCGAAACCCTGGCGGTCTGCCAAGAGCATCTGCACAGCCCTGAGCGGGCAGTGCCGGTGCTGGAAAGGGCGCTGACTATTGCGCCTACTGATCGCGGCCTGCGCCTCGCCCTGGCCGAAGGCCTGCGCAGAGCGGGTCGTCTGGCTGATGCGCGCGCGGTCCTGCAAGGGGTGCTCGAGGAGTACGGCCGCCGTCAGTCGCGCGAGCGGGCCGCCCTCCATCATCAGATTGCGCAGGTGGCGCGCGCCGAGAAGAACCCCAAGCTGGCCCTGCAGCACTTGGAACAGGCTGCTTCGGTCCTGCTCGACAACATTGAGGTCCAGCTTGCATTGGCCGAGATGGCCGAGGAAACGGGCGATCTCGACCGCGCAGACAAGGCCTATCGTGCGCTCTTGGTGCTGGCGCGCCGGGGTCAGTCGGTCGACGCCGTGATCACCGCCGGCGAAGTCCTCTTGCGCTTGCGCCGGGTGGCCTTGGCCCTGGGCCGCAGCGAGGCCGTGGCTCAGTTGCTGGATTCCGCCCTGGCGCGCGCCCTGCACGATGCTGCCGAGGCCCGGCGTGTGCAAGCTGCCCTGCTCGCCGCTGGCGAGGGGGAGGTCCTGATCGGGCTGCTGGAGAAACGTCGGGCAGCAGCCACCCTGGCCGCAGACGAAGCCGCGGTGGTGTGCGAGCTGGCCGAGGTCTTGGAGAAGCTTGGCCGTCGTGAAGAAGCCCTCGAAGCCCTACTCAAGATCGTCGAGAAGGTGCCCGACAGCGCGACTGCGCATGCGCAAGCGCGCGCCCTGGCGGCCAAGCTGGGCCAGGCCGGCCGCTATCTCGAGGCGGTCACCAAGGCGGCTGATCAGCTTCGCCGGGCCAACGATGCGCCTCGCCTGGCTGACTTGTTGCTGCGTGCCGGGCAGGTGTCCGAGCAGGATCTGCGCGACGTCGCGCGCGCCACCGCGTTCTATCACCGGGTCGAGCAGACCGGACAGCGGGTGGCCGAGGCTTTGACCGGTCTGGCCCGGGTGAGCCTGAAAGTCGGCGACGAGGCCGAGCAGCGACGGGTAGCGGCGCAGTTGCGTCGCATGTCCCAAACTGCGAGCAACCCGGCCGAAAAGGCTGATCTTCTCTTCCGCGTGGCCGAGTGTCAGTTCGGGCTACAGGGCCCCAGCAATGAGGGACTAGACGCTCTAGCCGAGGCAGTCGACCTTTCGCCTGACTTGACCCGAGCTATGGCTCTGGTGGAGGCCGCCCATGTGCCCGAAGCCGATCTGGCGCGGGTGATGCCGGTGTACGAAAAGGTGGCGCGGGCTTCCTCCGACGAGCGTGTGTTGCTCGACTTCTACGAGCGGCGGGCTGCTCTGCCAGGCGCGCGCAGCGACGAGGTACGCGATGGGGTGGAGTTGGCCGTCTCGCTAGGCGAAGGAGCGCGGGCCGAGAAACTGCTCGAGCGCGCGGTCGCTCTGGCACGAGGAGTACCCGGCGGCCTGCGCGAGGCCACCTGGGCCATCCTCGATCTCGTGCGCCGCGTGCGCAGTCGCGGCGACTTCACCGGGGTGATGCGGATACTGGAAGACACGCGCGAGGCTTGGCCCAATCCGCGCCTGGCGCCGGTGGTGCGGGAAATGGCACGCGCCGCTGCCGAGCACCCGGAGAGCGCCCCAGCCGCAGCTCGGCTGTTCGAGCACCTGCGCACGCTTCATCCCCTGGACCGCGAGGTCTGGGAGCCGCTCTTGCATTTGTACGCCAGCCTGGGAAACCAGGCGGCCTTGGATGCTCTGGTGCGCGAGCTGGTGGAAAAACTGATGGCCCGATCCGACCGCAATGCCGCCCGCATGGCCTGGGCCAAGTTCTTGATGGGCGACCGGAAGACGGAGGAGGCGGCGACTGCGGCCCTGCGCGAGGTCCTGGCCGAGGAGCCGGGCCATCCCGAGGGGCTGATGCTGCTGGCTGACCTCCATGAACGGCGGGGTGAGATGAGCCGGGCGGTGGCTATCCTGTCCCAGGCGCTGGGCAGTGGCGAGGGCGCGGCTGCCGGAGCCGGGCGGGTCGCTCTGGCGCAACGGTTCGGCGAGCTGGTCAAGAAAATCGATCCAACCGAGGCCAAGAAAGTCTACCGCCAGGTGCTGGCCGCACCCATCCCCGATGCGGCGGCCAGGCGATCGCTGCAGCTTTCCTTGCTCGATCTTCTGTCGGGCAAGGACGAGCTGGCGGAACGCGCGGCCCTGAGCGAGGAGATCCTGGCCGGGGAAAGTGCAGCCGAGGCGGCGACGCGCGCGCTGGATCTGGTGGAGCTGCGCACACGCCTGCACGACGACGCCGGTGCGCGACGGGCCCTGGAGCTGGGGCGCAGTCGCTGCCCGGACAGCGCGGAGATCTTCCAGTGCCTCGCCACCTACTACAGCGATCGCGAGTTGTGGCCGGAGTTGGTGGAACTGCTTTCGCGCGAGGCCGCGCGCGTGGGCGAGGTGGGCAAGGCTAGTTCCCTGCTGCACCGAGCGGCCCACATCCAGCGCGACAAGCTGCGCGACGAAGCGGGCGCCGCCCGAAGCCTGCGCCAGGCCATGGAGGCAGCACCGGGCGATATCGAAACCCTGCGGGAGCTGACTGCCTCGCTCGTTTCTTCCGGGGACACGGCAGCAGCGAGATCCGTCGTTACCGACGCGCTTGCCGGGAGTGCCCCGGAGATGCTCGTCGATCTTCTCCGCCTGCGAGCTGATCTGGCCGCGGCGGGTGGGGATGAAGCGGCCGCGGTGGCGGACATGGAAGAGGCCCTCACCCTGGGCGCGCAAGACATGGTCGAGCCCCTGAGCCAGGCGCTGACCCGCATCGCGGAACACGCAGCCGCTGCCGGCGACCTGGCTGCGGCGCGCGTCGCCACCCTGCGCCTGGCCGAGCTGGTGCGCAGCCAGGGCGACGAAGCCCAGTCGGACCAGATTCTCTTCCGCTGGATCGACACCGATCCCACGGACCGGGAGGTTCTGCAGGCCATGCGGGTGCGCTTCGAGGCGGAAGAGCGTTGGGAAGCCGCGGTGAGTGTGTGGTCGCGGCTGGCTCAGGTGGAGGAGGGCGAGGCCAAGGCCGAGGCGGTCCTGGCCATGGCCAGTGCCTGCGAGAAGATCGGTCGCAGCGCTGATGCGATCCCATGGCTGAAGGACGCGCTCCAACAGATGCCAGGTCACGCAAAGCTGCTGGTGCGGCTGGCCCAGCTACTGCAGGCCAGCGGCGACGCTATCGAGGCCGCGCAGCTACAGATCCAGATGGCCGACGCAGAGGCCGAGGAAGGCGAGCGCTACCGGCTGCTCATCCGTGCGGCCGGGACCCTGCTGGCGGCCGGCGCATTCCCCGCGGCTGTGCCGGCACTGGAGAAAGCCGCGGCACTGCGGCCCGCGGAACGGGCGGCGCGCGCGCTGCTTGTCGATGCCTGTATTGGCATGGGTAATCTGGAGCGTGGCTCGGACGTGCTGGCCGAGCTGCTGGTGGAGTCCAAGACAATCCGCGCTGAGGAGCTGGCCGTGCTCTATCAGCGCCAGGCCCGGTTGGCCGCCGCCAAGGGCGACAATGAAGGCCAACTGTACGCACTCAAGAAGGCACTGGATACCGACCGCAAGAGCGTGGCCATAGCCACTGAGGTGGCGGATCTGGCCGAAGCAGTGGGCGACGATGAACTGGCCATGCGCGCCCTGCGGGTGGTAACCGCAAACCCAATCAAGGACGCCAAGGCGTGTGCCCTGGCCTACTTCCGCCAGGCGCGCATTGCCCACAAAGCCCGCGACAAGGCCCGCGCCATCATCTTCGTCAAGCGGGCGCTGCAAGAAGATCCCGACATGGCCGAGGCCAAGGCGTTGCTCGACGAATTGAAGTAACGGGGGGACTGATGGTCAGGCGCAGAGCCGCGCTGGCCGACCGAGGCACCCAAACCCCATCCCGCGAACGGCCGAAGGTGGAATTCGCCCCAGTTGCCGTAGGTGGACGCGTTCTGCTATTATTGTGACCAAATGGTTGCTAAGAAAGACAAGCGATCCGAGCCGGATAATAGGGGCCGTCCGCGTACCACCTCGGCCCTGCGCCAGGCCCCGTTGCCACCAGGTGACGACATTGGAGCGGCCGAGATGGGCCGCCGCGTGGCTGTCAACCTGCGCGAAAGGCGCAAGGCCCGCAATATGTCGCTCGATCAGCTTGCGGTGGCGTCGGGGGTAAGCCGGGCTGCCCTGTCGCAGATCGAGACGCAGAAGAGCAACCCATCGCTGGGTGTGATGTGGAAGATCGCGGTCGGACTGGGTATCCCTTTCTCTGAGCTGCTCGGCGGCAACACCCAGGGCGCGGCGATNNGCTCGCGCCAGTCACTCGTCGGATCCACACGCTGCGGGAACGCGCGAGGTGGTCATCGCGCTCAATGGGCAACTCCGGATGCGCGTGGGCGTCGCAGTTCACGACTTGGCCGCGGGAGACTCCATCTCATTCCTAGCGGACCAGCCGCACACCTACGAGAACCCGGGCAGCTCAGAGATCCGCTGTCACGACATCATCATCTACTCTCGCTGAGCTTCCTGTCTTTCCGACTGCTTCTGCGTCTACAAATCGTCGATAGCCAGTGGGTGCTCGGTCACGATGCCCTCACAAATCGCGAACGCTTTCAACACCGGGTTTGCCGGTCCTTGCAGCGACAGAATCGTGTACAGCACATCGGGTGTCAGCGCGAGTCGAATGTCCTCGACCGATGGCCGCGACGGCGACGCAGGATGGCTGTGATGAATCGCCAGCACGCGCTGACCCGCCGCACGCAGGCTCCTGACCACCTTGAACTGCTCGGCGGGTTCCATCAGAAAATGATCGGCGCTGTGGTCGGTGTTGGTCATCGGGTGAAACACCTCGACCCGATCACCTTGCCCCCCCAGGATGCCGCATGCCTCGATGGGTGCCTGCTTGCGAGCCTGATCCAACAGCTCGCGGTAGATCGAGCCGGGAATCACCAGTGCGCTCATCGCGGCTTTCCTGTGATGTCGCAAACTGCAGCCGCTTCGTCGCGCAACGTGGTGATGGTCGGATGTTCACCGCAGACCGCGCAACGCGGGTTGCGCTTCACCTTCACCTTGCGAAAATCCATGCGCAGGGCGTTCCACACCAACAGGGTGTCGGTCAAGAGGCCGCCCAGACCCAAGAGCGATTTCAGGGCTTCCGTCGCTTGTAAACACCCCACCACGCCCGCCACGGCGCCCAAGACCCCCGCCTGCGAACAAGAGGGCACAGCCCGAGGCGGTGGAGGCTGATTGAAAACACACCGATAGCATGCGCTGGCGCCAGGCCGCACAGTCATCAGCTGGCCATCAAAGCGCAAGATGCCGGCATGGGAGAAGGGTTTGTTGCCCAAAACGCAGGCGTCATTGATCAGAAACTTCGCTACAAAGTTGTCGGTGCCGTCGACGACGAAGTCGTAGTCATTGATCAGGTCCAGGATGTTGCTGGCCTCGGCCCGCAGGTGGAATTCCCTCACCGTTACGTCGGGATTGATGGCGCGCAACTTGTTGGCGGCAGACGTCACTTTGTCGCGCCCAATGTCGTCTGTGTGGTGGATCACCTGACGTTGCAGATTGCTGATGTCCACCTGATCGGCGTCCACCAGGCCCAAGGTGCCGACGCCCGCCGCGGCCAGATACAACGAGGCGGGCGCGCCCAGGCCGCCGGCGCCGATGATCAGCACCTTGGACGCGAGCAGTTTCTCCTGGCCATTGACCCCCACGTCCTCCAGCACGATGTGGCGGCTGTACCGCTCGATCTGTTCATCAGACAGCGTGAGTTCCACAACCGCCTCCCATGAAATAGAGCAACTCGACACGATCGCCTTCGTGTAGAGGCGTGGTTTCAAATTCTGCCCGCTGCAACACGGTTTCGTTCAGTTCCACCGAAACCATGTCTGGCAGACGGACCTTGCGCTTGAACAGAAGCTGACCGACATTGATACCGTCACTGACCTGGACGTCCGTTCCGTTTACAATCAGTTTCATTCTCATTCCTTTTCGGCGGACGCCAGGGCCTGTCGAAAATCTGCCAGAATGCCGGAAAGCGGCTCCAGTCCCACTGACACGCGAACCAGATCGTCAGAAACTCCCAGCGACAGGCGATCCTCGGGTTGGTATTCGCGGAAGATCGTCGAGGCTGGGTGAATCACCAGGGTATGGGTCTCGCCCAGATTGGCCACCCGCCGGGCGCTCTTGAGCGCGTTGATGAAAGCGAACGCCCGGGCAAGACTGCCCAGCCGCAAAGTCAAAACCGCACCGGCTCGCCCGCCAAACAAGCGCTGTGAGCGTTCAAAATGGGGCGAACTGGCCAGGCCCGGGTACCCCACAGCCGCCACGCGCGGGTCATCTGCAAGCGCCCGCGCCAGGGCCAGCGCGTTTTCGCAGTGAACCTTCAGACGCAGGGACAAGGTGTCGAGGCCCTGCAACATCAGGAAGGATGATTGCGGGGCAGGGCAACCGCCCAGATCACGGGCAATGACCGAGCGCAGATGGGCCAGAAAGGCATGGGCTCCCGCCTTGCCCGCGATTGCCGCAACGTCCTCGAACGGACCACGGGACCAATCGAACCGTCCTGTGTCGATCACGGCGCCCCCGATGGCGGTGCCGTGCCCGTTGATGAACTTGCTGGTGGAATGGATCACCAGGGCGGCGCCATGCTCGCCTGGTCTGACCAATTCTGGCGTGGTGAGCGTGCTATCGACGATGAGGGGAATGTTGCGGGCACGCGCCAGCCTTCCCAAAGCGGGCAAGTCGGGCACGTCCATGGCTGGATTGCCAATGGTCTCGACAAATAGGGCGCGCGTCCTGGCTGTTACGGAGGCCTCGACCTGGGCTGTGTCCGCGCCATCAACGAAGACCGCGCGAATGTTCAGCCGGCCCAAGACGTTGCGAAGAAACGAAACCGCTCCACCGAAGATTCCCTTGGCCGCAATGATCTCATCCCCCGGCCTGAGCAAGCCCAAGCTCGTGGCCGCGATCGCGGCCATGCCGCTCGCCGTGGCCAGCGCCCCTATCCCATTTTCGGCTGCGGTCAGGCGGCGTTCCAGCGCCAGGGTGGTTGGGTTGGACAGGCGCGTGTAGACATGGCCTGGCGCACGCCCCGCAAATACATCAGCCATCTCCTCGGCGCTGGCGTAGCCAAAGGCCGCCGTCTGAAAGATGGGGGCTTCGATTTCACCCAAGGCCTCCAACGGGGTCACTGACGTACCCACAACCGGCGTGCCCTCGTGTCTTCGCGGGATTTCATCCAAACGTCTCCGGGTAGGTCATCACCAAATACATGAGGACGTCGCTATCGCTGCGATTGTGGTAGGCGTGGGCCACATCGGCGACGAAAAGCAGCGCATCTCCCTGACTGAGCTCATGCGCTGCAGTTCCAACCGTGATAGTGACCGCGCCCGAGTTCACCACAATGTTCTCGGCCGTACCTGGTGGATGGGGTTCCGCTTCCTCCAGCGCGTGGGGTTTGAGGCGCAGCTCGTAGAACTCAACCCGGCGGGGCTTGTCGAACGGGAACAGCGCCCGCGAAATGAATGATCCGTCTTGGCTGGTCAGTCGCTTGGCAGCGGATTCCCGCAACAGCGACGGCTTCGCCTCCGGAGTCAGGCTGACCAGCGCAGAAAACGTCACCCCGAGGGCGCGCGCGATCTTCCACAGCACGTTGATGGTCGGGGCGCTGTGTCCTAGTTCAACCTGGGACAGCATGGCGCGGCTGACACCGGATTGGCGAGCCAACCGCTCCAAGGACAGCCCGCGGCGCGTGCGCAGACGCCGCAGATTGGCTCCGACGGCTGGCAAGAATGCCTCGTCCTCGCCCGCTGCACGCTTGGTCGGGCTTGGCGTTGCAACCAAGAGCGGCGGCTTGCGTGGGAGCGATTCAACCACTTGTCTACTAGCCATCATCAGGAGGTCTCGCGTGCCTGCCGTCCGAGAAACCGGCCCATTCAGGCTCAGATGCTGTAGTCCCAGGCCTGCTCTTGTCTGAACTCAGCCGGCTTCTTGTCCCGGTACTGCAACTCGGGATTCTTGGTGCTCACCCGAGTGTGAGGTGGAACCGACTGCGTCACGAAGACGTTGCTGTTGATCACCGCACCCTCGCCAATCACGGTCTCGCCCCCCAGCACCGATGCGCCTGAATAGATGGTCACGTAATCTTGAATGGTGGGATGGCGTTTCACCCCACGCAGCGCCTGGCCGCCGCGCGTGGAAAGCGCGCCCAGGGTGACGCCTTGGTAAATCTTGACGTGGTCACCGATGATGCTGGTTTCGCCAATCACGACTCCGGTCCCGTGATCGATGAAGAACGCCTTGCCGACCGTTGCGCCGGGGTGGATATCGATGCCGGTCCGACTGTGTGCGAACTCCCCCATGATGCGCGGAATAAGCGGCACCTCGCGAATGTGCAGCTCGTGCGCTAGCCGGTAGATCATCACGCCCCACAAGCCCGGATAGGAAAAGATGATCTCGTCCAGACTGGTGGCCGCGGGATCGCCCTCAAAGGTGGCCTGCACATCTGTGGCCAACAGGCCGCGCACGTGGGGCAGGCTCATCAGGAATCCATTGGTCGCCGTCTCAGCGCGTTCGCTGATGCCATCGACGTCCTGGCCCCCACGAACGGCCTGGTGCCGGAAGGCATTGTCGACCTGTTCCGACAACCTTTCGTGCAGAGTCGTGACGTTCTCGCCCACGTGGTACGCAAGAGTTTCCAGCTTGAGTCCCTGCCGGCCGAAGTAGCCAGGGAACAGAATCTCACGCAGCAGCTTCAGAATCGCGATCACCGCATCGCGACTAGGAAGGGGTGCTGTGCTGACGTGGGTAATGCGTTGCTCGCGCTGATAGCTTTCCACCAGCGACGTCACCAGTTCCGTGATGGCCAGGTACTGTGGCTCTGGCTTCGTGCGCCCTCTGCTGCTTGCTAACGGCATGGCTGTTTCCTATCGTAGACACCGCGTCTCGACTAACCGTGCACCAGTTCCAGACCCGCGCGGGTCCAGTTGGAGATCCCCCCGTCCAGGCTGTAGACCTTGCCGATACCCAGACGGTCAGCCAGCTTGGCCGCGGTCAAGCTGCGCAGGCCCTGACCACAGACGAAAACAATATTCGCCCTGGGCAGAGTTTTCGCCGGGTCGGCCCGCAGATCATCCAAGGGAACCACCCGGGCGCCGGGAATATGGCCATCCGCCCATTCCTGCGTGTCGCGAATGTCCACCACGTCAACCTCGCCGTCGGCCAGCAAGGCTTTCATCTCTTGCGGAGTCAGTGTCTGGACCATGTGTCTAGGATAGGAGACACACATCCGGAGCGCAAGATCATTCTTTTCCCGGGAACGCAGCCCGCGTCACGAACAGGCGTGACCGGGTCAGCCGTGCGAGCCTAGTCGTTTCAGGGCCGCCACCAAGGTGTCGATGTCCTCGCAAACGTTGTAGGGCGCCAGCGAGGCGCGCACTGTTGCCTCAAGACCAAATCGGCGCAGGATGGGCTGGGCGCAGTGGTGGCCCGAACGCACTGCGATCCCCTCGCGATCAAGGGCAGATCCCAGCTCCTCGGTCTTGTGCCCCGCCAGCACGAAGGAAATCACTCCCGCCTTGCTGGGCGAGGTGCCGATGATGGTCAGGCCGGAAACCTTGGACAGCTCGGCGGTCGCGTAGTTCAGAAGCTCGTGCTCGTAGGCCGCCGCACGTTCATGGCCCAGATTGTCCAGCCAATCGAGCGCGGCGCCCAGCCCGACCGCGTCTGCGATGTTGCCGGTCCCCGCTTCGAAACGCGCAGGCGCGGGATGGTACGTCGTTCGCTCGAACGTCACGTCCTTGATCATGTTGCCGCCGCCCTGCCACGGCGCCATGGAGTCCAGCGCCTCGGGCTTGCCGTACAGCGCTCCGATGCCGGTTGGCGCGTAGATCTTGTGCCCGGAGAACACGTAGAAATCGCTGTCGAGCGCCCTGACATTCACAGGGAAATGGGCCACGGCCTGCGCGCCGTCGACCAGCGTGCATGCCCCCACAGCGTGAGCCATGGCCACCATCTGCTGCGCGTGCGTGATCGTGCCCAGGGCGTTCGACACCTGGGTCAGAGCCACCATCTTGGTGCGGGGGCAAAGCAGCTTGCCGTACGCCTCCAGGATCACCTCGCCTCGGTCGTTGACCGGCGCGACCAGCAATCGCGCGCCAGTCTTGGCGCAAAGCTGCTGCCAGGGCACGATGTTGGCGTGGTGTTCGAGATGGGTGATGACGATCTCGTCGCCAGCAGACACGAATTGTCCACCCCAAGCCTGCGCCACCAGATTGATGGCCTCGGTGGCCCCGCGCACGAACACGATGTCTCGTGCGCTGGACGCGCCCAGAAAGCGGGCCACGGTCGCGCGAGCGTTTTCATAGGCATCAGTCGCGCGCGCCGCCAGGGTATGGGCGGCCCGGTGAGTGTTCGAGTTCTCGTGGGCGTAGAAATACGACAGCCGATCGATGACGGTCTGCGGTTTCTGGGTGGTAGCGGCGTTGTCCAGCCATATCAGCCGACGGCCATGAACGGGTTCGTTCAAGATCGGGAATTCGCGGCGAACAGCATAGGGATCAAAGATCGCCTGACGCAGCGGCTTGTTCAACGCCGGGGACACAGGCGTGAGTTCCTTGGTCTCCACTAGCGAGATGTCGGAGGGTGAATCGGGATTGGGTGCGCCGACCGGAAGAAGGAGGTAGGACGGCGCCACCGGACTCGAGTCGCCAAGTAGAGGTACGCGAAAGAAGTCGCCACTGAGGTCCCCCAAGGCAAGAGCGTCGATGGCGTTCGGGCTCGGCGCCGCTGCCGGCGTCGCGGGCACACTGGGCGCCTGCGCGGGCACGTCGCTCTTGGCCGGCGCGGCCGAGGGGGCCGACCCCGGCGTGGTGGCCACGATCGCCGGTTCGGACACCGACGACGGGGAGAGGGTGGGAGTCACACCCGCCTTGGCGGCGGGAAAGACTTGTGTGTTCGGATCCCTGACTCCATCGATCATTGCCTGTGCCAGCATCGACAGATCCCAGCCCGCGAATGGCGCAACGCCAGCCATTGATGCCAGCGGCGACACAGGCGCGGGCACGCTGCCGACCGGAGCCGATGCTAGGCCCGACACGGCCGGCGCCGTTCCCGACGGGCTCCCAGCAGAATCACTTGTAGTCATAGTAGAGGTCGACCTCGACACTCTCGAGGGCGCCGAGCGCGTCCTCGGTCAATGCGGCAGCCGAGCAATACAGCGACACCAAGTACGAAGCCACGCCCCGTTGATCGATGCCCATCAAACGCACCGACAGGCTTGGGCTAACCTCGCCGGGTAACCCGGGTTGAAACAGACCAATCACACCACGACGCTGTTCGCCGGTGCGAAGCAGGAGGATGTCGGTCTTGTTGCCAGCCAGGTGCAACTTGTCGCAGGGGATCAGAGGCACGCCACGCCAGGTGATGAAGGGAGAGCCGAACATGGTGACGGTAGCCGGAGGCACACCACGCCGGGTGCATTCACGACCGAACGCCGCGATGGCCCTGGGATGGGCCAGGAAGAACGCTGGCTCTTTCCATACCCGTGCCAACAATTCATCCAGATCGTCAGGCATCGGTCGTCCATTGCGCGGCTTCACCCTCATCGATTCGTGGACGTTGTTGATCAACCCGTAGGCGCCGTTGTTGATGAGCTCTTCCTCCTGCTTTTCCTTCAGCTGTTCCACCGCGATACGAAGCTGTTCCTTCACCTGGTCCATCGGGCTGCGGTACAGGTCCGAGATCCGCGTGGACACTTGAATGGTAGTGGACACCGTGTTCAGCAGATACTCGCGCGGCTTGGGTTCGTAGTCGATGAAGGCCGTCGGCAACTGGCCTCCCAGTTCAGGCGAGCATTGCACCGCGAACTTGTTGTCAATCACCCGATTGACCCGGTACACGCCAGCTTCGACCGGCGTCCACGGCAGAAGCTGCACAAACCAACGCGGCGTCGCACCCACCCACTGCGGGGGCGTCTTGGTGGTGTTCGCAAGTTGCCTGGCGGCTGCGTCGTTCAAAAGAGTGCTGGCATCAACGGCATTCGGCATTGGGGCTCCCTCCGAGAAAATCGAGCGGTTTCCAAAAAGTGAGCCGATCCCTACATCTAGCCTCAGGCATGGGCAAGGTCGCATCGCCGATCACCTGCGTTTTCCTCCGCTATATTTGACACTTGTAGGAGTGAGCGGAGGAATCGCC
>PMBS01000186.1 GCA_003153015.1 Myxococcales bacterium | reverse complement strand
GTGCCCCCGCCGATGCCGGTCTCGGCATCGAACTTCGCACCATCAAAAGGCACCACGATGATCTTGCTGCCGTGCTGGTCGTTGCCCAGATCCAGGGTCTTGTCGACGTCGATGGCCGCAAAGGTGAAATAGGTGACGTGTCCATTTTCCATGTAGACCCCGACACGTTCCAGTTTGAACCAATGGTTGACTGTCCCATCCGTATAGCGAATCATGTCGGTGGTGGGGTCGTAGGCCAGATCCTTGTACTTCCAGGTAGTGCCATCGGGCGACGTCAGGTGCATGGCCTTGCGGTCGTGGTAGTCATCAACCAACACATGGTATTGGCCGCCGCTGAACCAAACCACCGGATCTTCCCGGGTTGCCGAAGGATACCCGGCCACGTTCTGCGGGAAGATGTTGTCGGTCACGACCTTGTAGGGGCCCGTGATGCCGGTGTCGCTGATCATGACGAAGCCGCCGAGCGGTACGATCATGTAGCGCCCATCCGGGCGTTGCATGATGCTCATGTTGTCGGTCAATCGCGTGGTGGTGTGCCCGTTGCTGTCGATCGGTATGTGGCCTTGAAAGGCCCAGGGGCCTTCCACGGAAGACGAGATGAATAGATCGCCCGGCCGGGTGTCGCTGACCACAATCCCGTAGCGACCGTCCGACATGGCAATCGCGGTCACGTTGTGACCCTTGCCACCTTGATTGTCCGGGTAGCAAATTCCCTGGTCCACGTAAGGGCCGAGGACTGCGTCGCTGACAGCATGGATGGCGACAGAGTTTGGGTAGCCTGCATGGCCCCCGGCTTGATCCCATCGGCTGCCAAACAGGTGGTACTTGCCATCGGGTCCCTTGATGATCTTTCCATCCCAGTACGCCCACTTCGACATGGTTGGGTCCTCCAGGCCGTTGCTGGTGTCGCGCGGACCAACCGCAGCAGTGCCCCAGGCCGTCTTGCTTAGTTGGCCGACAATGGGCGTGGGCTGGAAGTAGGTGATGAAATCTGCGGCCAAGGCAGGCGAGGCGGCACCGATACACGCCATCATCAGGGACAGTCGGAGGAGCGCTGGCATGGTAACTCCTTGCAGGCCCAGTTGCGTGCGGGG
The DNA here is from genome assembly GCA_003153015.1 of Myxococcales bacterium. Lineage (GTDB taxonomy): Bacteria > Myxococcota_A > Polyangia > Fen-1088 > Fen-1088 > Fen-1137. The sequence goes on along the minus strand of PMBS01000186.1, from coordinate 15,341 downwards.
AATAGCTCTGGGAAGGGGCATGTTTGACCTCGGGTTCGGTGAAATACGTTGGAGCAGGGGAAACTGCTCCACGCTGCCAGAGGGGGAGGCCCAGGCCGATTCGGGTTCAACGAGTTTCGTGTCTTGGAGTAGCGGCAGCCGGAGGCATCGATGCAGGGGGTCGCGACGCATGAAGACGATGGCAGGAGACCCGCAAATCCACTTGACCGCGATTTTGCAGAGCGACAAAGCCGCGTTTGGCATTGTCAGGGTTTTGGGGCCCGCAGGCTGTCCCGCATATAGTGCAAGGAGGGTGCAACGTGAACGCGATCAACCGAGCAACCGCACGGCCAGCCCTGTCACTGACTTGCCGTTTAATGGGGAGGCAGCTCTTGCTTGCGTTGGTTGTTGTTTGGGCGGGCTGTGGGCGACAGGGTGGGTTGCGTACCAGCAGTACCCAGCCCGTGCCCAGCGTGGACGCTGCCGCAGGCGGGAGCGGTGGGAGCGCAGTCGGGGGAAGTGCGGATACTAGTGGTCCTGCAGTTAACGGGGGCAGCACAGCTTCCCAGGTCGGAGGGGCGGTGGCTAGCGGCGGCACCAACGGTGCGACCACCGGCGCAGCCGGTGGCGCCGCCTCAGGCGGAAGCGCCGGTGCCAGCAGCAGCGTGGGAGGTGTGACCGCTCGCGGCGGCGTGACTTCTTCAGGAGGAAGCGGCGGTGGTGGCATGTCCGGCGGGGGCAGCACAGCCTCCCAAGCCGGAGGCACGGTTGCTAGCGGCGGCGCCGGCGGCGCGACCACCCGCGCAGTTGCTGGTGCTTCCTCAGGGGGAAGTGCCAGTGGCGGCAGCGGAGGTGCGGGGACGGTTCGCGGGGGCGCGACTTCCTCAGGGGGAAGTGCCAGTGGCGGCAGCGGAGGTGCGGGGACGGCTCGCGGCGGTGTGACTTCCTCAGGCGGAAGCGCGGGCAGCAGTGGCGGCGGGGCTGGGGGAGGCCCCGACGGTGGGATCGTCGCCTCCGGCTATTGCACGGGAGACAGTCCCAAGGTCACCTACCAGGGGCAGACCCTCTCCGCGCCTGCCACCAACTACCAGTCCGGTCTCTTTCTTGATTGTTGCATGTCCTATGGCGTGAACCTGCACACCAGCGCGTCTCTTGGATTCGATTTTCAGGTGGAAGTCATTGCTTTTGTGGGCCTCTCTCCTGGTGACTACGAGGTAGTAACAACATCGTTCGGGGTTCGTGCCCCTGTGGGTACGAGCAACGAAGCTGTGTACGTGACAACAAACAACACCAGCGGAAACGTCCACGTCATTAGCGCGCCCTCATTGACCCAGGCCGGGGAGCTTGGCTTGTGCCTTGAAGTCGTTGCCCCATCGTCTGACTTGCTGGGAACCAGGATCTATGTCCCCAGCGTCGCCATGGATACATACCTGTCGTACAAGCGATTCCAGATCTATCTCTTGCAGGACTCCTCGATCACTGCGCTGAATGCTGCCGCGCTTGCTCTCGACTCCCTCGTGCTCGCAGCGCAGCCGTTGCTCGATCTCGGTCGCATCGCCTACGTGGAACAGGCCACCACTCGGATTGGTTTCAATCCTGGCCAGAGAATCGGCGATTCGATCCCCAGCCAACTCGGACAGCCACTGGGATTGCCCTTCGTGGTCGTTGCGGATGGAGTCCGTATCTATCTGGGCACATTCACCAGTATAGTCTCCTCGATTCACCCTGCTGGTCCCTACATCATGAGGGATGACATCACCGCGGATGGATTGGTCATCCAGCCGCCTTGGACAGGTACCGATCCGCGCAATGATGCGCGCATCCTCGAGGTCCTAACCGAAACCGGCAAGCTTGTGCCCTAGGCCAAGCTACCCGTCGTCCAGCGCTCGGATCTTGGCCGCCAACATGGGATCGTCTTCTAGCGTCTGGCGGAGTGCTGCCCCAAGCTCCTCCCTGACTGCGGCAGGTCCATTGGAACCCACGCGGCGGGATACGATTCGCTCGACCACACGGTCAAGTGCTGCCTGGGGCGTGATTTGCCCGGCCTGGAGGGCCTTGGCGATGTCTGCGACGGCGTGCGCCCGGCCGGCGTGGGCGGCCGGCTGGGTCGCGGTGGCGGCGCGCGCCTTGTCACTTCCCGACGCCCTGGCGAGCTTGTCGGCAAAGCCCTTACCCCCGGCGCTCGTCACCGCCGGAAGACCGCCGGGGCGCCCGGAAACCAATCCCGATGGCGGTTTGGAAACCCTCATCGATAGACTCGAACACTAGCACAGAGTGGCCTGGACGAGTTCTTCACTGCGCGCGACCTTCTGTCTGATTGTCGGCTGGCTTCGCATTAAGTTGCGCGGAGCGCGGTGCGTTAGTGGCTGGGTTCGGCAGGCTGTCGCGCGGCCGCGAGAAGCGTGTCCCCGAGGCCTGACATCTCCTGCTACACTGCGGGCGCAAAGCAGGTTAAAGTGTTGCGATGAAGAAAGTCCATCTTGAGACGACCAAGGGCGAGATTGTGGCCGAGCTGTTCGAGGATGACGCGCCGGCCACGGTTGCCAACTTCACTGGTCTAGCGGACGGAACCAAGGAGTGGGTGGACCCATCAACCGGGAAAAAGGTTAGCCGTCCCTTCTACGACGGCCTCACCTTCCACCGCGTTATCCCTGACTTCGTCGTCCAGGGGGGATGTCCCCGTGGCGACGGAACCGGGGGACCCGGCTTCAAGATCAAGTGCGAGACCACAGGAAAGCGCCAGGTTCATAAGGCGGGCTCACTCTCCATGGCGCATGCGGGCAAGGACACAGGTGGATCGCAGTTCTTCATCTGCCACTCACCGCAGCCGCATCTCGACCGCAAGCACACCGTGTTCGGGCAAGTGATTTCCGGCTTGGACGTGGTGAAGAAGATCCAGGCCGGCGATCGCATGACCAAGGTCTGGATCGAGGGGTGACGCAGCCTCCACTGCTTGATGCCATGGTGCGGATGTCCTGGTCTGAAGGTTTGGGTGCGCGTTGTGGTCGCCACCTCTTGCTCGGAATGGCTTCCTTGACTTCGAGCCTGCCCGTGGTCGATAACGGAATGGCCTACATCCGTTGCTGCCCACGCTCCGGAGTCGTCGCTTGAACAAGCCCACTCCCTTCGGGAAATACTACCTCCTCGAACGCATCAACGTCGGGGGCATGGCCGAGGTGTTCAAGGCCAAGGTCGTGGGCGTGGAGGGCTTCGAGCGCATCGTCGCGCTCAAGCGCATCCTTCCCCATATCGCCGAGGATGAAGAGTTCATCACGATGTTCATCGACGAGGCGAAGATCGCGGTGCAATTGCAGCACGCGAACATCGCCCAGATCTTCGACCTCGGTAAGGTGGACGACGCCTACTTCATCGCCCTCGAGTATGTCCATGGGCGCGACCTGCGCGGCATCTTCGATGACCTGCGCAAGCATCGCCACCCCATGCCCCTGCCTCAGGTTTGCTACATGATCATGCAGGTTTGCGAGGGGCTGGACTATGCGCACAACAAGCGCGATGCCCAGGGTCGCGCGCTCAACCTCGTACACCGCGACGTTTCGCCGCAGAACGTGCTGATCGGATACGAAGGCGAGGTCAAGCTGATCGACTTTGGCATTGCCAAGGCAGCAGGCAAGGCATCCAAGACCCAGGCCGGCATTCTCAAGGGCAAGTTCGGCTACATGTCGCCCGAGCAAGTGCGCGGACTGTCCATCGACCGGCGCAGTGACATCTTCGCCGTCGGAATCATTCTCTACGAAATGCTCACCGGCGAACGGCTGTTCGTCGGCGAGAGCGATTTCTCGACCTTGGAGAAGGTTCGCAACGTCGAGGTTGTCCCGCCATCTACCTTCAATTCGCGGATTCCCGAGCAGCTCGAACGTGTCGTGCTCAAGGCATTGGCCAAGGACCTGGAGGACCGCTACCAGAACGCCCTCGATCTGCACGATGACTTGCAGGCGTTCCTGTATTCCGTCGGCCAGTTCTCGTCGCGCAAAGATCTGTCAGTTTGGATGAAGCGGACCTTCCCCGCTGGCTTGGCGGCCGACGAGGTTTCCGAGGTCCCTGCGCCCGAGGACCTTGAAGAGATCGAACCCATCGAAGCCGAAATAGAGTCGCCGGCGCCAGCGCGCGGGGCCGCGCCTCGGGCGAAGGACAACCAGGAGTTGGGTTGGGACGATGACGAGTTGGAGACATCGATCTTCGACAAGCCAGTTGGCGGGGATACTCCGGCAGTCCGGACTGAGGATGCTTTTCTGAGCAACGAAGACAAGACGGTGGCCGCCGCGCCCTCTGAGGCTTCACTAAGGGAGATGAACGAGGACTTTCCTGCGCCCTCGACGTTTTCCGAGAAGGCTCCTACCCACAAAGAAGGCCCGGCGGTCTCACTTCGTCAGACCGTAATGGGCATGGGCCAGACTCCGCCGGTTCGGCCCGTGCCTTTGCCCCCGCCCAGCCGCTCTACGGCGTCCCTTGCGGTCACGCCACCTCCGTCTGCGGCGCAGCACGGGGTGGCACGCCTGTCACGACCAATGGCGATTCCTGCGGGAACGACCTTTCCGACGCCGCAGCCTCCCTTGCCGACGGGTCGGCCGCTGTTTGCGCCTTTGGGGGCGCCGTCCGCGCCCGAGCCGCCCCGTCCGGCGCTGCGCCAGACGTTGCTGGGAGTGGGTGCACCTAACGTGCCCATCCCGGGTGTTCCTGCGCTTGCCATGCCGTCGCCGTCGTCGTTTTTCCCAGCGCAGCCCTTTCCGGGGTTCGACCAGGGGCCGCCGGCCCATCTCAGTGCTGGCATGCCCAGCCAGCCCTATGGCCTGCCGGGGATGCGACTATCGGGCGGCATGGATGCGGCGACGGCTGCCGCGGCCGCCATGTCTTTGCGGCCGCCATCACGTATCAAGTACTACCTGCTCTTTCTCGCGTTCATGGCGCTGGGAGGTGGCGGAGCCTATCTATACCTGACCCGCTCGGGAAAGCTGCAGATAGGTGTCAAACCCGCGGATGCGCGCGTGACCGTCGATGGGGTTGCCCTGCGCGAGGGACCGCCTTACGTCATTGAGCGGAGGCCGGGAATCTACCACGTGGCAGTTGCGCGCGATGGGTACGTGCCACGTGAGCAAGACATAGAGATTCGTACCGCGCAGGTGGAGCGTGTGGAGATCGAGATGGAGGCGTCGCCCGACACCGGGTTCGAATTGACCAGCCAGCCGCCCGGTGGTCTGGTGTGGCTGGATGGACAGGCATTTGTCATCAACGAGACTGGAAAACAGGCCACCACCAACTTCAGGGCTTCTCGCATAACCCCCGGCCGCCATGTCCTGGAAATCAAGGGGGAGCCGCGCTTCAAGGATTGGCGCCAGGAGATCTTCCTGGAGCCAGGCCAGACGCTGAAGATCAATGCCGCTCGCGAACCCGGGGGCGCGGGCGGGTCGGCATCGGGACGCAGCGGAGGAGCAGTTGCCGCCGGGGTGCGTCCGCCGAGTGCGCCCGCACCTTCGCCGCCCACAGCCGGCCCGAGCGTGGTGGCCGAAAGCCGAGGGAGATCGTCCGGTTCGCGCCGCGCAGCCCGGGCAGCCGCGCGAGCGCAGGGGTCGAGTGATGACGGCTCGGGCGGCCAGAAGCCCGCGGGAGGCGGAAAAACCAAGGACAAGGCGTCCAGCGACGAGGACGTCTTCGAACGTGAGGGGAGGCTTGGGGCTGGGGGCGGAGAGGAATGCGTGGCGAACATCGGTTCCAAACCGTGGTCTCAGGTGGCCATCGATGGCAAGCCGACCGGGAAGAGCACCCCGCTTATCGACTACAGCCTCGCTTGCGGCAAGCATCGGATCACTTTCACCAACTCCGACCTGATGATTGAGCGCAACGAGATCATCATTCTCAAGCCGGGCCAGCGGTTCAAGAAGATCTTCCCGTTGGTGGACATGGACTTTTAGGTTTCCAATGCCTGGGTCAGGATCTCTGCCATCACCCGTGGGACTTCGTCCAGGCTCCCCGGAGGCGCTGCAGGCGGCCTGGGCAGACTATTTTCACCGGGTGGCCTTCGAGCCCCCGCGCCACCCCGCCGCGCGCAAGTTTCTGGATGAGGATCTGCGTGCGACTCTGCGGCGTTGGATCCCCGCCGACGCATCGGTGGTGGAGGTTGGATGCCGCACCGGTGACCTGATTGCGGCCTTGCCCAACCGGGAACGCGTGGGAATCGCTCCCTCGCTCGAATTGGCGGCCGAAGCCCAACGTCGCCATCCGGAGATCAATTTCGAGGTGGGCAAGGTCGAACGCCTGCCGCCCGGGCAAAAGTTCGATGCCGTGATCTGCGATCGTCTGTGTCACACGGTGACGGACGTGCGGGCCTGGCTCGAAGGCCTGCGCGATCGCCTGACTGAGCATGGGTTGATCTATCTGACAGCCTTCAACTACCTCTGGGAGTTTGCCGCGCAGGCGGCCGAGGTGGTGGGTTGGAAGACCCCGGCTCCCACCTCGAACTGGCTGTCGCACAGCGATTTTCACAACCTGTTCAGCATCACCGGCCTCGAGATGGTTCGCTTCGAGGACCGCCTGTTGCTTCCCTTGCCGGTTCCGGGCCTTGCCCCGCTGGTCAATCGCTATCTAGCCAAGTTGCCGGTCTGGCAACGGTTCTCGCTCTATCGGCTCTATGCCTTGCGCCGGCGGAATACCGGCGCAGCTCCCCAGCCGCTTTCGGTGAGCGTGGTCGTGCCTACGCGCAACGAAGCGGGCAACGTGAGCGTCGCCATTGCGCGGACGCCGCCCATGGGCTCGTCCACCGAGCTGATCTTCGTCGAGGGCGGCTCCACCGACGGCACCTGGGAGACGATTCAAAACGCCATCAAGGAGTATCGCGGCCCGCTCAAGCTGTCCGCGTACCAGCAGACCGGGAAAGGCAAGGGCGATGCCGTGCGACTTGGCTTTGCCAAAGCCCAAGGCGATGTGCTGATGATTCTCGATGCCGACCTGACCGTGCCGCCGGAAGAACTGCCGGTGTTCTACGACGTGATCGCGCGCGGGCTGGGGGACTTCGTGCAGGGCACCCGCTTGGTCTATCCGATGGAACCGGGGGCGATGCGCTTTTTCAACCGCATCGGCAATCACGCCTTCTCCCACCTGTTCACCTATCTGCTCCAGCAGCCGATCAAGGACACGCTTTGCGGAACCAAGGTACTGCGGCGGCGCGACTATGAGCGGCTGGCGGCTGCGCGGCACGTATTTGGCGACTTCGATCCCTTCGGGGACTTCGATCTCATATTCGGGGCCGCCCGACTGAACCTAAAGATCGTGGAGATTCCGGTTCGCTACCGGGAACGCCTCTACGGCTCCACCAACATCTCGCGCTGGCTGCACGGCTGGCTGCTGCTCAAGATGTCGGCGGTGGCGGCCAGCAAACTCAAGTTCGTGTGAACGTTCACGGACCAGAAGACATGCTCCGTCGGCCGCTGACCCGCCTCGCCAACGTTGTGCGTGCCGGGAGCACCCTTCGCATCGTCCGATCGCTGGCGATTCTGGCGGTCGGCGCGATCGCCGTCGCGGAAACCTTGCCCTTCCTCGATCGGTTCGAACCGACAAAGACCTGGCTGGCTGTCCCCCTGGGCGTCATCCTCGCGTGGCAGGTTGTCTTGAACCTAGGTTGGGCAGGCGTAGGTATGGTGGTCACGCGTCGGCTCCTGCCTGTCGGTCTGCCGCCTATCGAGCGACTATGCATAGGTGTCGCGGTGGGCGTGACCGGATTCGCGTTTGGATTGTACCTGCTGGGTGCGCTTCATCTCTTTCGACCCGCGTTCGCGGTGGGCCTGGTAATTGCCTTTCTGGGTGCGGGACTTCCCAGCCTGCGGCGTTGGTGGCATGAAAGCGCGGCCGACACGTTCGGCTCGCTGCCCAAAGGTTGGCTGGGCACGGCGGTGGTGGTTTTTGGGATTTTCGGCATCGGAATGGCCTATCTGGGTGTGCTGACACCGGACGCGATCAACTACGATTCGCGTTGGATGCACCTCGCGAGTGCGCAGGATTATGCGCGTGAAGGGCGACTGCTGGCGTTTTCCGGCGACTGGCAGCGCATGTATCCCCAACTGGGGAGCATGCTGCACACCTGGGATTTTCTGGTGCCCGGGCTCAGCGAACCTCTCACACGTTGGATGATGGCGCTGCACACGGAATTTTCGTTGTTCCTGTGGACATTGGTCGGGGTTGGGTGTGCGGCGCGCTGGTTGGCGGCCGAGGTGCGGGTGCGTGGGGCGTGGGCGGCGTTCTTTCTGTTTCCCGGCATTTTTGTTTACGACGGAAATATGGGCGGCGCCCAAGATCACATTGCCGCCTCTTTCATCTTGCCATTGTTCGTGCTGTGCGTGCGCCTACCGGCACAGCGTTCCGACAGAGCGTTTGCGCTTTGGGGGATCGTTGGGGCAGGGGCTTTGCTGAGCAAGTTTCAGACCGTCTACTTCATCGGGCCAATGATCTTGTTGCTGGTCTGGCGGCTGGTTCGTGCCGGGGAATCTTTTCGTTTGGCGTGGCGACGAATTCTGCGCGTCGCTGCCATCATCTTGGCGACGGTTGTCGTGGTGACCGCCCCGCATTTCCTGAAGAACATAGTCTTTCACCACAACCCCGTCTACCCGCTCGCCCAGGACTGGTTTACCGGTAGTCGGCCAACCGTGCCCGATGCGCCCATCCTGGTCCGCTACCTCCTTACCGATTGGAATTGCAAACCGTCAGGTGATGTCTGGCACCGCTTGGTGCAGGCGGCGGAGCTGATCTTCACTTTTGCGTTCAAGCCGCACTACGCGTTCATGGGGAATCTGCCCACATTCGGCTTTCTCTTCACGCTGACGCTGCCGCTATTGCTGTTTGTGACCGGCGCGAGACGTCTGTGGGTCGGCGCCATCGTTTCACTGATGGCGCTGTTCTGCTGGGCGTTTACCTATCTGGTGGACCGTAACCTGCAAATCATATTGCCTATCATGGTGGCGACAACCGCCGCCGTGCTGGTTCGCGCGTGGGCGGTCGGGTGGTTCGCTCGTCTGGGAGTTGTCGCGCTGGTGGCCCTCCAGATCATCTGGGGAGGGGACCTGTGGTTCGCCGGATCCGACCGGACGATGAACAGTATCTCGCTGATTCGCAGCACACTTGACGGGCGTGGCAAGAGTCGGTTCGCGGGAATGTCCGCCGACTATTTCGCCTTGGATCGTGCCTTGCCGAAGGACGCCGTGGTGTTGCTGCACCACTGGCACCCGCAGTTGGGAATCAATCGGCGAATCTATCTGGACTGGGCGGGCTTTCAGGGGGTGGTGGACTACCGCGGGTTCAAGAACGTGCGGGACTTCTATGATCGTCTTCGCGTCTTGGGCGTGACCCACGTCGTCCACCTGCCCGGCGAGCAAGCCGCATCCTCCAAACAGGAAGACGTCATCCTTCTGAGCTTGGCGCTCGGCTACGGCCAGCCGCGCACCCGCCTCGGGATGTTCGAGATGTTTCCCCTGCCCGCGGTTGCCCCGCCCGAACGCCCACCGCTGCAGGTCGTGACTATCGGTCTCGAGAAGTACGGCGACGGCCTCTATGACATCGCTGATCTCGGGGCATGCCGCTTCCTGCCGGTTGCGTATCAACATTATCCTGCCCCCCGGTTACGGCCCGCCACGGCCGGATTCGGTTCTCTCCTTGGTTCGGCTGATGCTGTGCTGGTTGGCCCTGGCGTGACCCTGGAGCCGTCGACGTCGGCCATGCTCGCCCGAGACTTCCAGATGGCCGTGCCTTACCCGGAATTGTCCGTCTACATTCGAAAACGCACGTAGGCGGAGCCAGCCGGCTCTCGGTGCTACGAAGGGGGAAGTTGCGGCGGTGCCGCTCAGTCCGCGAGCTTCACCTGGTAGATCCTGAAGGACTCGTCTATCAAGATGGCGGGCTTGCCGCGGAAAACCAGCGTGCTGGTCAACCCCGGAGTGGGCCCCGGCGCAAGGTCGTAGTTGAGGACGATGAGCGCGGTCCCGTCCGCCGACCGCGCCAATCGCCGGGCGTGCTCCAAAACCTGCTCACGGCTGACCGAAGACCGGCGGTTGTGCCACACGATCGCCTCGGCCGTCTCGCCGGTCTCCGGATAGAAGAACGGCTGGTCGAGGGCCGAGGCCACTGCGCTGGTGGGAGCATCGGGATCCCCGACAACCGGCAGGCCAAGCAGGTGATGCTTACGGATGAAGGTCGCTGCCTCCTCGGCGCCTGAGAAGACCTCTCGGCGTTCGGCTCGAAGCGCCGCAAACCCGGTGAAGCACTGGAGAACAAGGTTGGTCGCCAGCAACGCGTGCAATACGCGATCGGGAAACCGGCCTCGCGTCTCGCGTGCGTGAAGCCACACACACGCGAGCAGGAGAATGAAGCAGTTCCCCAGGTGGCGCAGCCCCCCCGAATATACGAAGTGCTGGAAGAGCATCATCGCCGCGACCCCCAACCCATAGGTCGCAACCACCCGCAGCGAGCGGCGCAGAACCACGATCCACACGCCAAACCACAAGACGCCAAGCCAGGGAATCAGCCAGGGGCCAAAGCTCCACCCGCTCCCCAGCCAGTCTGCTTGCAGCCAGTTCCAACTGTTGAGGGTGTGAAAAGGAAACATGACTTGCCAGTAGCGGGCAGCGATGTCGCGCAACACGGTCCCCGTGATCGGCACGGCCGGGCCAGGGTTGTAGATGTCGTCGGCTGGCGGAATTGTCGTGATCAGCGTCAGGGTCAAGCTGACGAAGTACAACCCGAGACCGATCATCCATTGGACGGGAAACACGACGCGGGTCCGGGCATCGGAGTCGTCGGGACGCCGGAAGCTCGGACCGTGTGAGAAGAGAAAGACCCCGAGGGCCAGCGCCATCAGCATCCCGTACATGCTGGTGGCGGCCAACAACGCCAACAGAACCGCGGACAGCACGTACCGGATGCGGCGGGGATGATAGAGGGCGCAAAACCCAAAGGTCAGTAGCAATCCGAGGGTATAGGCGCGAGAGATGACCCCGTACTCGTAGACCACGTAGTACGACCCGAGGAGAAGGACACGGAGAGCGCGCGGCAGCGGCGCGTACCGGAGCCAAAGTCCCGCCGCCGCCACCGCCAGCGCCACGGTCACGAAATGAAGTGTCACGAAGTTGCCGCTGAGGCGTGAGGCGAGATACAGAACGTAGTACCAGAGGAAGGGATGTCCCTCGTAGCGGCGCTCTCCGGTCAGGAGATCCCAGAGCCCATGGGACGCGCGCCCCATCGACCAGCACTGCAGCTCGTCGCGCCACATCTCGTGGTACAAATGACCGAACACCAGAACCAACGCGAACAGCGCAGCGCCCATCAGTGCGAACGACCACCCGCTCTCGTATCTTCCCGCACAAGCCCGGTATACCCACCCGAGCCAGGTTCTCCTGCGGCTGCCCGTGGTCGCCATCGCCGTCGCGGCGGTTGTGGTTGTCGATGTCAATGTACGGCTACCCGTCCGAGATGAAGAATGGTCTTGCGCTCGACCCGCAGGCGCACGAAGCGGCCCCGGGTTGCCGGGAACGACGCCGTCCAGTCGCGAAAGTCCCCGCGACGATAGCCGACTTGCCGCCAGGCCAGCCCGTCCCGGCTGACCTCGATCACCAGCGGCAACGCACGTTCGCGGCAACAGTCGCGCCGATTGGCTACGGTCACCTCGTGAAGCATCTTAACCCCACCCAGATCAATCGTCAGCGACGGAGACATCTCGTCGCGGGTGTGAAACAATCCCACCGGCGCATTGGGGTCGCCCATGATGCCCTGGAGCTGGTAACCCTCCAACGCGCTGCTTGCCACCCAGGGTTTGCCCTCCGCCAGGTCCGGCGGGAAGATCGTCCGGCGAAAAGGGGGCACGGCGGCGATCAGCACAGCGAGAACCAGCAGCGATCCGAGAACGCCGCGCCCGATCACGCGACGCCGACGGGCCAGCCAAAGCACGGCGCTGCGATCGTCCAGTTCTTTCTGCACCGCCTGGCGCAGCGCCACCCCCGCCAGCGCCTCCGCGTTTCGCGTGACGCCGTCGGCATTCAACGTGCGCAGTGCCTTGCGATACAGCCGATCGGCGCGCAGGGACGCGGCCGCGGGCCCCTGCGGCGACGGCGCGATTCCCCGCCCCAGCTCGAAGAATAGCCGGGCCTTGCGAACCCGCGCGAACTTGCGCAGGGCCAGGCGAATGCTCGCACCGGACCGCCTGAGAAGGAGCGGTTCGAATCGACGGGGCACGCGTGTCCCAGTTAGCAAGATCCGTACCGCTGTATACCAGGAGCCGGGTGGTCGATGCCAAGCCTTTTCCCAGGTTTCTGGCTGCCCTCACCGTCGTGGAAGCCGCTCGCCCGGACATCTCTGTCGCGGTCGCGTCTCGCGCACGCCGGGCCACCCAGCTACGAACTTTCGAGAGGCGGCACTACCCATTCGTCCACGAGGTGCATTCGTAGAGCGAAAGGGATTGCGGCGCGAACAAGGGCATGCTGACGCGACCGACGGGCCGCAATAGTCTGCCCAGGGCGGCGGTGATCTGGGCCGGGGCGGTGACGTGGTGTTCTTCGATGCGACTGAACCCGAGCATGCGAAAGCAGGTGGCCATGAAGCGATTCACCATTGGGTAGCCCGCCACCAGGGTGCCGCCAGGGGCCAGGGCGCGAGCCAGACAACGGGCTGCCGCTTCGGTGTCTGCGATATGTTCCAGTACCGACACGCACACCACCACGTCGAATGCGCCGGCAGCCAGCGCAGCGGGGTCCAAGAGATCCGCCACCTGAAAGGTGGCGGCGCATCCGGGTGTGACCAAGGATGCAAGCCCAGCCGCCAGCACCAGATCCGTGCCGACATACTCGGGAAAGCCCGCGGTCAGGCTGGGGACCAAAATGCCACTGCCAACCCCCACCTCAAGCACGCGCCGGCCCCCGCTGGGGACCAGGCGGAGACCCATCTTCAGACGGTGGCGGTAGAGATGGCCGATCACAGGCCGGTAGTAGTAGGGCAGGGGATCGAACTCGTTGTTGGGCACCAGCGCGCCCGAGGGTGGAAACTGGAATTTCACGGTCCGGATACCTCGCGGGGGATGGTGGAATGAACCCGTGCCGCCACGATGCTGTTCGACGTGATTCTCGGTCCGATGACTAGGGAGAACGCCTCGGAAAAGTCAAGATAGCGGCCGTTGACCATGGATTGGAACTCGCGTTGCTTCTCTGCCAGGTCTTCCGCCACCTGTATACCGCGAAGCTGGGCGAGCTTGCTGCGGATCTGGGTGCGGGCTACTTCGCTGGTGGCCACGGCGTAGGCCTGCTCGAGATGGCGAACCGCCAGGTCTTGACTTCCTTGCTTGGTCAGCATGCGGGCCACCAGGTTGGGGATGAAGAAGGGCACGCCCTCGTAGAGCGCAGCCTGACGTAGAACCTCGACGCCTTGCTGACGCCACCCGGGGATGCGGGGATCGTCCGGAGGCGCGTCGATGGGCAACTCGTAGAGCAGATTGAATCCGAGTTGGAACGGGATCTCCCAGTCGAAGGGGAAGGCTTGCCGGCCACGCTCAAGCACGGAGTTGGCGGCCAGCACCATGTCAGGGACAATGCGCTGCCCGTTGTAGATGAGCATGGCGGACCCAGCCAGGTAGAGCCGGCGAAACTGGGGGTCGAGGTCGATGGCCGCGTGCAGATACTGGGCGAGCCACTTGGTGGGCAAGCGTGCGTGAAGCTGGGTACCAAAGTAGACGTTGGCTCGGGAATGGATGAGGTCGGCCGCCAATTCGTTGTGGCCCAGGCTCGCGAGCTTGAGGATCCTCGACGGCGGCAAGTAGAACGTGTCGGCCTCGGGCGGCCAGCGGTCATGCAGGGCATTGGCCCGGGACTGGCAGATCAGGGCAACCGCCGAGAGCGCCAGTAGCAACATCGCAAGCGCTGGGCCAAACCGTCGGCCGGTCGGGGTGGGGCGGGCGCTCGCGCGCGACATCAAGGAGATTCAGCCTTCCGCGGGTGGCGGGGTCTTGTCGCCTGCGTCGCTAGCGACGTCGGCTCCGGTGATGCCCAGCTTGGAGAGACGGTAACGCAGCGATCGAAACGTCACGCCCAGCAGGTGCGCCGCCTCGGTGCGGTTGCCGCCCGTCCGCTCGAGCGCACTGATGATGATGCTGCGCTCGAAGTCCTCCACCACGCGTTCGAGATCAAGCCCGCTCTCGGGCACCAACCGAGCACTGGTGAGGCTGGGGGTGGCGGTAGCTATGCCACCCAGGGAGGGGAAGGCGTCGATGGTCAGGCGGTCGCTGGCAGTCAGGATCACGGCCCGCTCGATGAGATTCTCCAACTCGCGTACGTTGCCGGGGAAATGGTAGGCCATGAGCGCCTGCATCGTCTCGGGATCGACGCCCGCTACCTGGCGCCCATGCTCGGCGGAGAACTTGCGCAGGAAGTGGTCGACCAGCAGTGGGAGGTCCTCGCGCCGCTCGCGCAAGGGAGGCAGGCGCAGCCGAATCACGTCCAGTCGATAGAAGAGATCTTGGCGGAAAGTGCCTTTCTCCACCTCGGTTTCCAGGTCACGGTTGGTCGCGGCCACGATGCGTACGTCGACCTCACGCTCCACTACTCCGCCCACCGGCTTGACCTTGCGTTCCTGCAGCACGCGCAGCAGCTTGACCTGCATGGCCACCGGCAGCTCGGCCACTTCATCGAGCAGGAGGGTTCCCGTGTGGGCTGCCTCGAACAGGCCTTGCTTGTCAGCGTGGGCGCCGGTGAAAGAGCCCTTCACATGCCCGAACAGCTCGGATTCGAGCAAGGTCTCCGGGATGGCGCCGCAGTTGACCGCCACAAAGGGCCGATCCGCGCGCTGGGAAAGTTCATGCAGGGCACGCGCAGCCAGCTCCTTCCCGGTGCCGGACTCGCCAATGAGCAGCACGCTGGCGCGCCCGGGGCCGGTCTTTCTTAGCGTGTCGAAGACCCGCTGCATGGCCGGCGATTTGCCCAGCAGCCGGTCAAGCTTGTAGCGGCCCTTGATCTCGTCGCGCAGGGCCAGGTTTTCGCGAGCCAGGGTGCGGCGCTCGAGGGCGCGATCGATCACCAGGCTCACCTCGTCGATCTTGAAGGGCTTGGTCAAATAGTCGTAGGCGCCCGCCTTCATGGNNGGTGATGACCACGTCGAACTCGCGTCTCTTCAACGTCGCCAGCGCCTCGCTGCCACCCGGTGCTGCCTCCACCCGATGCCCAGCGCGACGCAGATGGATGGCGAGGAACTCGCGCATGGAGCGTTCGTCGTCGACGATTAGGATGTCACCAGTGGGCAGGGGCATGGGCCTAGACCCCTCCATAGGGGCACATGAAAGGGGTTGAGACAACTCTCAAATGTCCAACGCCCAGGCAAGAATCGGGATG
>PMBS01000266.1 GCA_003153015.1 Myxococcales bacterium | reverse complement strand
CGCTCGGTGCGCTCGCTTACGCCGCCTCGGAGTCGCCCCCGGCCGCCCGCCTACGCGCCGAGCTCGCTTCTGTTCAGAAGCAGAGGCTCGCGTATTGCAGACGCTGCTACACTGTGCTCTCAGCGGCGTTCCCGACAAGGAGAGCATGTGATGAGAGAGACGGCAGATTCACCTGGTCCATCGAGTTTCGGCAGGTGGCTGTACGAGGTTCGCAAGAAGAAGGGTATTTCCGTCGACCAGCTGGCCGAGGACTCGGGCGTGTCGTTTGTCCAAGTCTACAACATCGAGTCCGGCCGATCACAGAATCCGCAACCCAAGACGAGAGAGAAGCTCACGAATGCGCTCGGCACCAGGCCTGCTGCCAAGGTGTTGGCTGAGACGAAAAAGGAGGCCAGCGTCAGGGATGTGGGTGAGTTTGTAGACTTTGATCCACACGACGATACGAATATCCCCGATGAGCCTGGTGTCTACGTCTTCTACGACATAAGTGACCGGCCCATCTACGTTGGGCAGTCAAAGAGTATTCGTGACCGCATAGTCAACGATCACGTTACCCGCTTCTGGTATCGAGCCCCAGTGGTTCAGAACGCGTCGTACGTGAGAATCGAAGACGAAGGGCTGCGAGCCAAGATTGAGAAAGTCATGATCAAGTTTCTCAAGTCGAACGCGGTGATCAACAAACAAGGTGTCGATCGTGGTGCCCATGCGGTCGTCCCAGTGGGCGGGCACGCCGCGCGAGAAAAGAAGTAGCGTTTGGGAATCGTTTCGGCGCGTCCCCGTCGCGAAATTCGCCTCGAGAGCCGGCCGACAAGCCGGCCCGATGACGAAGCCGGCGCGAGCACCGGAGCGGAGCATACTTGCGCGGTATGTGAGCACCGGAGCGCAGCGACGGCACAGTCAGCGGGTCGGATCGTCGGCCGTCGGTGCATCGAAGAGCCGACGCAACGGTACTAGATGCCCCAGCCGCCGCTTACGTGCAGACTAGTGCCCGTGACGTACGCGGCTTCGTCGGAGAGGAGGTACAGCACGGCCTCGACCGCGTCGGCGAGGGAGCCGATGCGGCCGGCGGGGATGGTCTTGACCAGGCCGGCCAGCTCGGCCGCGTCCACCGATCCGGAATCAATGAAGCCGGGAGACACGGCATTGACCGTGATCTTGTGCTTGGCCAATGCCTTGGCCAGGCTGCGCACCAAACCCAGCACGCCCACCTTGGCCAGGTAGTGGGCGGTTAGCTGGGTCTGCGCCACCAGGCGATCGGCATTGGCCATGGAAAACGCCACGATCCGGCCGCTGCGCTGCTTGACCATGACGGGCGCAACCAGGCGCGCCAGGTAGAAGAAGCTGTCCAAGTTGCCGGCGAACATCTCGCGCCAGCCCGCTGGCGTTTCCTTGAGCACGTCCACGCGGTGATAGGGACCAGCGCAGTGGATGAAAGCATCGATACGGCCCTGCCAGTCGAGGACCTCCTGCACCAGAGCCGCACACACCTCGGGCGTCGACACGTCGGCATGGACGGCCAGGGCCCGGCCGCCTCTCTCTTCGATGGCCAGGGCGGTTGCCTCGGCCTCGGCGCGGCTTTTTCGATAGCACAGCGCCACCGCCCAGCCGCGCTCGCCCAGACGCAGCCCCAGTTCCCGGCCGATGCCTTTGCCTCCTCCCGAGATCAGCGCGGTCTTCTGCCCAACCTCACCCTCTTGGCGTTCCATGGTCAGCGGGGCCTGTCCTCGTCCTCGGCGTAGTTCTGGAACTTGGTGAACTCGCGTTGGAAGGTCAGGTACAGGGTATCGGTGGGGCCATGACGGTTCTTGCCGATGATGAGCTCGGCCTTATTTCGTTCCGCACCCTCGGTGCCATACATCTCCTCGCGATGGATGAAGAGGATCAGGTCGGCATCTTGTTCAATGGCGCCCGATTCGCGCAGATCAGAGAGTTGCGGTCGCTTGTCTTCGCGCCTTTCCAGGCCGCGGTTGAGTTGGGAGACTGCGATGACAGGAATGTGCAGGTCCTTGGCCAGGGCCTTCAGCCCGCGCGAAATGTCGGCAATCTCGCGCTCGCGCGACTCTTCCCGGCGGCCGCCTATGCCGCGGGCGAGTTGAAGGTAGTCCACCACCATCAGGCCGAGCGGTGGCCGGCCCTCGCCGGTCTGTGGGAAGTA
Source organism: Myxococcales bacterium (assembly GCA_003153015.1). Lineage (GTDB taxonomy): Bacteria > Myxococcota_A > Polyangia > Fen-1088 > Fen-1088 > Fen-1137. The sequence goes on along the minus strand of PMBS01000266.1, from coordinate 11,939 downwards.
CTTGGGATTGCCGCGAAAACGCCGCGTCTTGGCCCGCAGTTCGAGGATGTTGGGGGCGGCCGAGTCGTCGATGAGGATGGGGGCCTTGGTCAGCCGGTCGGCCGCGGGATAGATGTGAGCCTTCCAGTCGCCGTATTCGATCATGCCCCGGCGCATGCGGCTGGAATCGATGCGGGCCTCGCCTGCCAGCATGCGTTCCATCAACTCGAATTTCGACATCTCTAGCGAGAAAATGAGCACCGGGATGCCGTGGTTGAGCGCCGCATGGGTGGCCACGTTGATGGCCCACGAGGTTTTGCCCACGCCCGGCCGCGCGGCCACCACGATGAGGTTCTCGGGCTGAAAGCCCGCGGTGATCTCGTCCAGTTTGGTGAAGCCGGTGGGCACGCCGGTAATCTGCCGGCGTTCCATGGAACGGGTCTGCAGTTCGCTGACCACGTCGCCGAGCAGCTCGCCCACTGGCTGGAACGACTCGCGCCGGTTCTGCTGCGCCACCTTGAAAATCTGCGTCTCGGCGTCATCGAGGAATTCCTCGTAGCTGCCGAACTCGCCGTAGGCGCGTGACTGGATCTCGGCGCAGGCCGCGATCAGCCGGCGCAGGGTCGCCTTCTCCTTCACCAGCCGGACATAGTGGCTGATGTTCTCGGCGGTGGGGACGGAGTTGGCCAGGGTGATGAGGTAGCTGGGGCCACCCTCAAGGCGGGGCAGGGCGCCGCGCGATTTCAGCTCGTCGCCCAAGGACACCACGTCGATGGGCTGGCGTCGTTGCTCCAGCTCCATCATCGCGGCAAAGATCTCGCGGTGCGCGGGCAGGAAGAAGTCATCGGCGGTCAGCACCGTGGCCATCTCGTCGAAAGCCAGGGGCTTAACCAGCACCCCGCCTAGGGCGGACCGTTCCGCCTCCAGGTTGTGCGGCGGCAACCGCCCCGAGGGGCCGTTGTCTGCTAGGGCGAGAGATTCAGCCATAGGAAAACCAGTCTACGCCAAACCGAGACGAACACGCGCACCAACTCATATGTTGTCCGGCCGGCGTGCGCGTGAGCGGTAGCGGTAGCGTGAGCGACCAGCGCGCAGCGGGCTGCGTGGGCGACTGGCGTGAGCGTGAGCGGCCCGCGCTACTCAGGCCGCTTTCCGCGCCTTCCGCGTACCGCACACGAACTCGCTCACGCCCTCGCCCACGCGACCCGCGATCCGCGGACCGGCCTTTCGGTCGGCCCGGCATTTCCCGACAGCCTCCCGCTACGGTTCCTTCTTGACCACCCACACCTTGATCTTCGCCACCGTGTCGCGGCCCAGCTTGATGGGGACTTCGCTCATGCCCAGGCTGCGCAGCGGCTCGTCAAGGTGGATCTTCCTGCTGTCCAGCTTGAGTCCTTGCTCGGCCAGGGCCTCGGCTATGTCACGGCTGGTGACCGACCCGTAGAGCTTGTCGCCTTCGCCCACCGCGCGGGAGACCGATACCGAGACCTGCGACAGGCGGTCCGCCTCTGACTGCAGTTCCTTGGCCAGCTTGGCGGCGCGCGCGGTAATCACGCGCTTTTCGTGGGCGAGACGGGCTTCGTCCTCCTCGGTAGCCGGCACGGCCAGGCCACGGGGAAGCAGGTAGTTTCGCCCATAGCCGTCACGAACGCTGACCACCTCCCCCGCCTTGCCCAGGTTGTCTACTTCTTCGCGCAAGATGATTCGCATGACGTCCTCCTGCGTTTCCTACTTGCCAGTCACGGCAAAGGGCATGAGCGCGATCATGCGGGCACGGGACACCGCCCGGCCGATCTCGCGCTGATGTTTGGCACAATTGCCGGTCAACCGGCGCGGCACCAATTTCCCGCGGTCGGCGATGAAGTACTTGAGCAGCCCGGCGTCCTTGTAGTCGATCTTGAGGTTCTCGTCCGCGCAGAACTTGCACGCCTTGCGGCGGCCCATCCGCTTGCGCCCGCTTTCCTGCTCGAGATCAGCATCTTTTTGTTGTTCTGGTCGTGACATGGCCTACTCCCTTCTCCGGACCGGCTCGTCGACCTTTCCGAAAACCGCTTCCTCGAAATCGAACGCGCCTTCTTCGTCTTCTTCGCCGAAGGGCCGCGCGCCAGCCTGCCCGGTGGCAATAGCTTCTTCATCTGGCCCGGGCACCGATGCGTTGGCAAACACCTCGTCGGTGACCTCGGAAGTGCGGGTGGCAGCGTCCACGTTTTCCGCGATCTTGACCGAGTATAGGCGAATGACACTGTCGGTGAGGCGTAGGTTGCGCTCGACCTCTTCGACCAGGCCCGGGTTTCCGAGATAGCGAAAGAAGATGTAGATGCCCTTGAGCTGTTTTTTCACCTCGTAGGCCAGTTTGCGGCGGCCCCAGTTTTCAACCTTGAGCAGGGTGCCACCACCAGCCTCAAGCACGCCGCGAATCTTGCTGTTGGTCGCGCCGATGACCTCGTTGGTCACGTCAGGCTTGAGGATGAAGATGGTCTCGTACTCGCGTGTTCTGCCGGGAATGTCCCGGCACGATACTCGTCTCTTTTCTGCCATGTGGGTTCTCCCTTTGGACCTATGTCCCGGCTGGCCAAGCCGCCGGGCAAGGAGTTGGTAGGGACGGGTGCCCTATGCGCCCGCCTCACTTTCGTTCTTCTTGCGTTTGTTGAATATGTTCATCGCCCCCTGCAGCCCGCTCTTCACGATGGTTTCCGTGGCATCCGCCGCCTCGTCAATCAGATCGGGTAGCACGCGCCGTTCATCCTCGGCGAAATCGGCCAGCACATAGTCGGCCGCGTCCCATTGTTCGGGAGGCCGCCCGATGCCGAAGCGGACGCGGGCAAAATCCGGAGATCCCCATTCCTGGATGATCGACTGGAGGCCATTGTGCCCACCGGTTCCGCCGCCCAAGCCGAGCCTGAGCCGGCCAAAGGGCATATCCAGATCGTCGTGCGCAACCACGGCTTTCTCGGGGGCAATCTTCCAGAAGGCAGCCACGCGTTGCACGGCCAGACCGCTGCAGTTCATGAACTCCATCGGCTTGCAGAAGAGCACATGTTCGCCGGCCAAGGTCGCCTCGCTCAATTCAGCCCCCAGCTTGCGGCGGGGCGCAGGCGCACCCGCGCGCCGCCAGAGTTCATCGATAACCATGAAGCCCGCATTGTGTCGGTTGCGTGCGTAGCGCGGTTCGGGATTGCCGAGGCCCACCAAAAGCCACATCGCATCTGCACTCGGCGAATCCCAACCCGGCGAAGCAGGGTCACTTGCCCTTCTTCTCCGGCTCTTTCTTTGCTGCGGGTGCCCCCTTGGCCGCTGCGGCCGGGGCTCCCCTGGCCCCTGCGGCCGGGGCCCCCTTGGCCCCTGCGGCCGCGGGAGCACCCGCAGCCGGAGCCGCGCCCGGGGCCGTGCCCGGGGCCGCGCCCGGGGCTGCCGCTGCACCTTCGGCCGGAACCGCGCCCTCGGCGGGAACCGCGCCCGCAGCAGCCTCCTCAACCTTTTCAGCCCGCGGCGCCACGACTGAGGCCAGGGCTTCTTTGGGGTCAAGCATGACCTTCACACCCGGCGGCAGCTTGAGATCGCTGGCGTGCAGGGCGTCGCCTATCTTGAGCGCGGCCACATCCATCTCGATCTTGGTTGGGATGTCCGCCGGTTTGGCCGTGATGGGAAGATTGCGATAGCTCTGGTGCAGGTTGCCGCCATCGGTCACACCGACGGGAATACCCAGCAAGACAACGGGAATCGTCACCTTCACGGTTTCGTCCAGGTTCACACGGATGAAATCCACGTGCACAGGCTGGCGCGACATTGGATCGATCTGGACGTCGCGGATCATGACGGTGACGTCCTCGGCCTTGCCGTCACTTTGCACCGAAAGTGAAAAGACGGTGTTGCGCTTCCTGTCCTTGTCGAGCGCTTTCACCAGCGCCGTGGGATCGAGCGCGAGGGACAGCGGCTGGGTCTTATGACCGTAGAGAATGGCGGGAAGCTTGCCCGCGGCGCGCGTCCGGTGGGCCGGCCCCTTACCGGACAGATTGCGAACCTCGGCGGTAACCTTGGCAAAATCCATGATGAAATCCTTTGCGCTCTCGCTCTCTTAGATGAAGAGGGTGCTCAGTGAGTCCCCCATGTGGATGCGCTTGACTGCCTCTCCCAGCAGGCGCGCCACGGAGAGGACCCGGACCTTGGGCGAGGCCTTGATGTCGGCCCGGGGAGGGATGGAATCGGTGATGATGATTTCTTTGATGGGGCTGGCGTGGATGCGGTCGAGCGCCGGGTCCGATAGCAGGCCGTGGGTGACGCAGGCGTAGACTGAACGCGCTCCGTTGTTCATCAAACCCTTGGCGGCGGCACAAAGGGTGCCGGCGGTATCGACCAAGTCGTCAACAATGATGGCGTCACGGCCATTCACGTCGCCGATGATGTTGACCAATTCGGCCACATTGGGCGCGGGACGGCGCTTGTCGATGATGGCTAAGCTGGTGTCGAGCCGCTTGGAGTAGGCACGCGCTCGCTCAACCCCACCGGCGTCGGGGGAGACAATCACCGAGTTGGCGGAGAACTTGGTGCGCAGATAGTCCATCATCACCGGCATGGCGAAGATATGATCCACTGGGATGCTGAAGAAGCCTTGGATTTGGCCTGCGTGTAGATCCATGGCTAGGACGCGATTGACCCCGGCTGCGGTCAGCAGATCCGCCACTAGGCGCGCCGAGATAGGCGTGCGCGGTCGCGTCTTTCGGTCTTGGCGCGCATAGCCAAAGTAGGGCATGACCGCGATGATGCTGCCCGCCGACGCCCGCTTGAGGGCGTCGATCATGACCAGCAGCTCCATCAGGTTGTCGTTGACCGGCGTGCAGGTTGGTTGGATGACGAAACAGTGCACCCCGCGGACGTTCTCATTGATTTCGACGTCCGATTCACCGTCGGCAAAGCGTTTGACATGGGCGCGACCGATGGTGGTGTCCAGGTAGCGGCACACCTCCTCCGCAATCTCGCGGTTCGCGTTGCCGCTAAATATTCTGAATGGTTTGGTCACATCGGATCCTGTCCCCGGGGTGCAGGCTCCCTCGGAGGGCGCGAATATTGCCACTCAGGGATCCAGGTGTCAACGGAACCCACCATCCCGTATACCGCGATAGCCGCAGGAGGTCGTGGCCGTGGTCGTGGTCGTGGCCGTGGCCGGAGTGATCACCGTCGGCCACGGCCGCGAAAACGACCGCCTCTACGACCACCACCGATCGCCCTCATTGGGTGCGCGGCTCGATCATGGAAAAGTCTGTTCTTCCGAAACCGTCCGCCCCGGCCTCTGTCACTTCTTGGCTCGCGGTCTCGGCTTTGGCTGCCCTGGCGGGTGGATCCAGTCGATGGTTTCCAGGCCAGGAACCCTGTGGAATTCTCGCTGGTTGTGGGTGACGACCGTCAGAGCATGGGTCGAGGCCACGCTGGCCATGACCAGATCCCGCTCCCCGATGGGCATCTTGCGTAGTGCCATCCGGAGGCGTGCATATTGCCACTCGTCAGCCTCGTGTCGCCGCCTAGCTGCGTTTTGCCGTGCCATTAGTGGACTCCTGCGTTTCCACTGTCTCCGTCAAGCAGCCCGAAGACCGACCTCAAGGCGCGCCTAGAGCTGTAGCCACGCGTTCGAGCATGTCGAGAGTGGGATGAAGTGCGGTTCGGTCAAAGCCTCTGCACCTCCGCGAGTCCGGTGAAGGACAGCGCCGACCGGGTCGGCCCGCCTCGGTGACGCCCTAGAGTTGCGCCGCCGCGAGGTAGAACTTGTTGTTGCGGTCGTCGACGATTCTCAGCGACGGCCGCGCGGGTTCAGGCAGCAGGCCCCGCAGCGAGTCGTAGCGGGTGCGCTCGACCACGAAGAAGACCCGCTTGCCTGGATTGCGTCCCAAGAAGTCTTTCATGTCCTCTGCGTTGCGGTCACCCAGAAACACCGTGCGTTTCTCCTTGGGGCCTTCGTAGATTTCGTTCTGGGTGTAGAAGTTCTCACCGCGCCAGTACATCTGCCAGGCGGCGAGCCGCTCATCGGGCGACTGCCGCTGCTTGTAGTAGGTCGCGATGAGGGGCTTTTGTGACCAGTGGTCGGACACATGCTTCATGTACACGTCGAGCAGAAAATAGGTGAAGCACACGGCAGTCAGGACCAGCGCGGCCATGGCCACGGTTCGCAGCCGCTGCCACGCGACCAGCAAGGCAGCGAGGGAGAACAGGCCGGCGAACACTCCCAACGTGATCCGGTAGTCAAGCTCGGGCGGCCAGGGCCGGCCCTGCGGCGTGTTTATGTAGTCGTACGAGAACAGCCAGACAAAGTGCTGCGCATTCTTCTGCAGCCCAGCCAGATCGAAGGTCACCAGGAGCAGCAGCGGAATTCCCACCAGCGCGGCCAAGAGCGCCAGCCGGTCGCGCGAACGGCCCAGCAGATCGTCGAGGAAGCAACCCAGCACGATGGCCAAGCCGGGCAGGGCGGGCAAGATGTAGTGATGGAACTTGGTCATGGATAGCGACACCACCGCGTAGCCCGCTACGAACCAGATGGCGCCGAAGCGGAGAACCTCGCGGCGCTTCGAGATGGTGGTCTCACTGGGCGCGCCGGCCGCGCTGACCTGGCGGAAGGGACGCATCACTACCCAAGCCAGGGCCGAGGGCGCCAGGGCAATCCACGGGAACACGCCGTAGCCCAGCTCGCGGATGAAGTATTCGAAGGACCCGCGATCACCATGCCGGCCGAGCACCAGGCGGCGCCAGTGGTTGTCGCCGTAGAGTTCGTTCCAAAATGGGAAACCGTGACGAATCAGCATGGCGTGGTGCCAGGGCACGGCAACCAGGGCGCAGGCCAGCAAGGCGAGGGGGAGGGCGGGCAGAAGCTGCGCGCGATCCAGGCGGCGCCAGTTCCAGGTGAAGAGCAGATAGGCCAAGAACACGATGACCGGCAGGCCCAGCCCGGCTAGGCCCTTGGCCAGGATGGCCAAGCCGCAGAGAATGGCCGCCAGGTGAAGGTAGAAGGGTGCCTTGTACCGGGTCTTCGCCGCAAACCACACGAAGACCAGAAACCCGACCATGTAGGGCAACATGACCCCCACGCCCGCAACTTGGAGATTGCGCTTGGGCCAGATGTTCCAGGGTCGTAGCTGGATGGAATCGACCACGATCTGAGGCAGCACGGTCAAGGCCAGCAGCCCGATGGTCAGATAGAAAGACACGTGGTGCGGCCAAGAGAATACCCACCAGCGTCGCCGCGGTAGCTCCTGGTCCTGGTCGTCGAACAAAGCCAGCGCACAGAGGGCCAGGGCCATGGTCATGGGCCCGATGAAGGCCATGTCGGTCATGGCCTGCCGAGCCACCAGACTGAACATGGGGAAGGTGGCCAGGGCCAACACCGACAAGACGCCCGCGCGGCGGCTGACGAAGCGGGACACGGCCAGGTACACCCCCACCAGCGCCAGCAGCGACATGAGACAGAAGGGCAGGCGCAGCGCCCATTCAGGCCTGCTGGAGATGGCGAACGTCCCGGCCGCAGGGTGCCCCAGCCCGAAGACGTACAATGACAGACTGATCAACCAGAAGCTGAGCACCGGCTTGGACCAGAAGACCTCGGGATCGATGGGTGACCCCGGCCACCACAAGCTGATGAAGTCTCCGCGGGTGACCATCTGACGCGCGACCTCGCCGTAGTGGGTTTCCCAGGGATCCCACAGGCCATACGACCCGGCGAACGGGAGGTAGAGCAGCAGGCCGAACAGGATGACCAAGATGACCATCTGCCGCTCAGAAAGGCGGTCGAGCAGGGCGGAGCAAGGGGCACGGACCGAGCCGGCGACCGTGGGGGCCGATGCGTTGTTTGACTCTTCTGGGGTCATGCGGGCGACGGGAAGCGAATCTAGTCGCCTCGCGCACGTCTGTGAAGCGCGAAGGCGGAAAGGGCGAAGATCAGGGTCGCGGCCAGGCCGGGCAGCCAGATGCGGGTGAGTTGGGGGAGCCAGTATTTTTGCGGCGCCATGCCGGGGCTGTGCCGGCGCACGAAATCGATCTGCGCGGCTAGAAATGTGCCTGGCAAGCTCAAGGTAGCCAGCGCTGCCAGAAGTCGAACCCAGCGGCTCATGCGGGACGGAGTATAGCCACTCTGGGGGTTGACGCTCGTACACCACACATCTCGCGACAGCCTCATGAAGTCGTGGCCGTGGTCGTGGTCGACGGTGACATCGACCCTCCGATGCGCTAGCGTTAGCCTTCACGCTTCTTGAGCAAGATGGTCAATTCCTCGCCACGCCGACCGGTTTACGCCAGCCGGGAGAGCAAGCATGCCTGATTCTGAGCATGTCAGGGTCGCCATCGTGGGCGGCGGGCCGGCCGGTTGTACGGCTGCGATCTACGCCGCTCGCGCCAACCTGGCACCCGTGATGTTCGAGGGGGGCGGCCTGCTCATCGAACCGGTCACCACACCCGGTGGGCAGCTCACCATCACCACGGATGTGGAGAACTTTCCAGGATTTCCCAGGGGGATCATGGGGCCGAAGCTGATGGAACTCTTGCGCGCCCAGGCCGAGCGTTTCGGGACCAGCATCCGCACCACCGACGTGACCGCGGTGGATCTGGGCACGCGACCCTTCCGCATCACCGCCGGCGAGGACAACCTGCTGGCCGACGCCCTCATCATCGCCACCGGGGCCTCGGCCAAGTGGCTGGGTATTCCGTCTGAAGACAAGTTTCGCAACTGCGGCGTGTCCGCCTGCGCAACCTGCGACGGTGCGCTGTTCAAGGGGCGCGAGGTGCTGGTGGTGGGCGGCGGGGACACGGCCATGGAAGAGGCGAACTACCTCACCCACCACGCCAGCAAGGTCACCGTCATCCACCGTCGGGACGAATTCCGCGCCTCGCGCATCATGCTCGATCGCACGCGCAACAACCCCAAGATTCAACTCATCACCAATGCAGTCATCGACGAGATCCTGGGGCAGTTGCCCCGGCCGGGCGTGACCGGTGTGCGCCTGCGCGACACGCGCACGGGTGCGACGCGAGAGCTGGCGTGCGGCGGTGTGTTCATGGCCATCGGGCACCAGCCCTCAAGCGAGCTGTTCAAGGGCAAGCTTGACATGGACGAGGTCGGCTACATCCTGACCAAGCCGGGATCGACCGCGACCAGCGTGGCGGGAGTTTTTGCCTGCGGGGACGTGGCCGACCATGTCTACCGGCAGGCGATCACCGCCGCGGGTACCGGCTGCATGGCCGCTATCGACGCCGAGCGCTTTCTCGCGCATGGGTAGGAAGTTAAGAGGTGCTGCATGATCTTCGATGTTCTCGCCAATGCCGATCGCTACGCCCCGGTCCACCCGCTGTTCGCCGAGTGTTTTGCGTTTCTTAGGCACACTGATCTTGCCGCCTTGCCGGTGGGGCGTCAGCCGCTGGGATCGAGCGGATGCACCGTGATTGTCAGCGAGGCCGCGCCCAAGACCAAGGAGAGCGTGCGACTGGAAGGGCACCACGCCTTCATCGACATCCAGTACATGGTGGCCGGCGAGGAGATCATTGGCTACCTACCGCGCGTCCATTGCCAGGAAAAGTCCAACGACGTGCCCAACGATTTCCAGGAACTACAGGGAATCGCCGAGTATCTGACCCTGCGCCCAGGCTGCTTCGCCATCTACTTTCCCGAGGACGCTCATCACCCCGGCATCGGCACCGGCGCACACACCGGATCCATCCGCAAGATCGTGATCAAGGTGCCGGTGCAGCGCTAACTAGCTTTTTCACCACAGAGATCACAGAGGACACAGAGCCGGACCGGAAAGGGAAGAGTTGGGTTCGTCTTGGTCCGGATTCCTTCTTCCCATCCGATCTCTGTACTCTCTGTGCTCTCTGTGGTGAAGAAAGCTAACTTCCCTCGCGGAAGAACGCGTTTCGCTTCGGATCGTTGTAGGTCGCGTACTCGATAGGCCAGGGGGTGATCTGGCTCTTGCCGTCTTCGTACGAAAGGGTGAGCGCCATGGGCGTGACCAGCCGGTAGCTCGACTGCGGCGGCAGATCATGGTTGTCGTGGCCACCCGCCGAGAACAGCGTGATGAGCAGCAGGTTCTCGTCGTCGTAGGTGCGCCGGAAACCTTCCACGATCTTCTCGTGCCCGCGCACCAGGGTGTGGCAGCCGATCCGCTGCAGGAAGCGCTGGGCCTGCAGGCGCCCAAAGGGGAAGCGGGCGCTTTGCTCTTGCAGGGCGGCGGGAATCACATCCACCGACGACGGATCGCTCCACATCATCTCGAAGCGCATGTCAGGATCGTTCAGGCTGCCGAGGTCGTGAAAACGATTCTTGAAGGTTCGGTCGCGGGGAATGCCGCCGTGGACGAAGAGCGCATGATCGAAAAGGAAGGCGGTGGGCAATGCCTCGAACAGGCGCATGTAGTCGCGGAACACGTCGTTCGGGGCGCGCCCCTTCAGTGAATCAATGGCCTCGGAGGGCTTCACCCCTCCGAATATCTTGCCCTCGTACTCGATGAAGTATTCGTGGTTGCCGCGCAGGAGCACCACGTGCTCGGGCGCCGTGCAGAAGAGCAGCAGGGCGGTGCGCAGCACGCCGTTGAGACTGAAAATGCCGCGATCGATGTAGTCGCCGAGCAAGACCAACTTGGGCTCGGGGTGGACAGCCGGATCTTCGTGGAAAAGCCGCACCTTTTCGAAGAAGCGCGACTGCATGATGGCCGCTTTCAGGCAGCTATAGCAGCCGTGCAGATCCCCGAGCACGGTGATCTCATAGCGGCGGCCGGGCTTGGGCGGGCAGGCCCAAGTATGGCCGTCGAGCAAGAGCTCCTCGCCGGCCAAGTCGTCGAGCGTGCGTTTGCCGGTCAGCTTGCCACGGCCCTTGTCGCGCCACTCCTGCAGGATCTCGCGGGTCCGGGCCATCGCCTGCTGGTCGGCCGCGATCTGCTTGGTCATCAGGCGCAAGTCGGGCGCGTAGCCGTGCTCGAACTGATCGAAGAAGGGGTGAACCGCGGCGCCCGATTCCTTCACCGCCGCCGGCTGAACCGTGGCGGACGCGGGCACACCCTCGTCGAGCAGTTCGACCCGCAGGTCCGCCTCCAGCAGCTCGGCCAGCTCAGCGCGGAACTTGATCTCGGCCGGGTGGGCCTCGCCATCGGCCATCAGCAGCTCGTCGATGGTGTCCATCAACTGCTCCTGGCCGGCGCGGTCGAACTGCTGGAAGATCTCGAAACAGCGCAGCTTGAGCCGGCTGTGTACGAATTTGTCGCTGTCCTCGTCGTGGGACACGGCTTCGGTGAAGAGATCGGCAACCTGCAGGTCGATGGCCTCGAAGATTTCGTGGAAATGCGCGGTGTACTTGGCCACCAACTCCACCTGCGCCGCCGCGGCCAGCCCACCCGCGCCCTTTGCCACCCGGTTTTCGACCAGTCGCTTGATGTAAGTACGGACGAACATCTTCTCCGACAGGTCGAAGTCGCCGTCGATATGACCGAAGGTGGTCAGATAGAAGATGACCGCCCGCATCTGCGCGTCAGCGACCGTGGGATCGGCGTCCAGTTCCAGCATGGCGGCACCATTGTAGCGTGGGTTGCGCCGGGGCGTTCTTGGAGATTTGAGTCATCCTGAGCGCCGGCAGGCGTCTGTGGCATAATCCCCCCAATGATTGACACGCCTGGCATCGAGCCGGCCAGCGAGCCGGTGAGCATGGATGATGTAGCTGCGGTTACGCCAGCGCCAACCGGACAGTCGGCCGTGGCGCAGGACCAGATGGCGGCCTTTCTTGCCCGAGTGGCGCTGTTTGCCGAGCTGCCCCTGGTCTACCTGCGCCGCATTGCCGCACTCGGCTCGGAGGAGAGCTATTCTCGCGGCAGCCTGATCTTCAAGGAGGGATCAGCAGGCGAGAAGCTGTACCTCATCTTGTCGGGCTCGGTGCGCATCAGCCGTCAGGTGCCGGGCATGGGGGAAGAGGCTTTGGCCATTCTCAAGACCGGCGACTACTT
>PMBS01000025.1:905-5220 GCA_003153015.1 Myxococcales bacterium | reverse complement strand
CCTCGCATTCTGTTGGGGTCTCTGGATGCACCGACGCCGCCAGCCGCGAGACCAGGGACAAAGGATCCATCTCGACCGAAACCGTCCCATCGCGGAATGGCTTCTTCAGTTGCACCGCGACCAGGCCTTCGTCGGTCATGGTGACGTGCTCCTGGGCGATGGGGGGCCGCAGCACATACCTAAACAGGTTCGTCCTGCCATCCTCGTCCTCGGCGCCGGCACGTGTAGCGGCGTGAAGAGAGAATCCCGCGTCTTCGACGCACAAGTGGCGTACCACCTTGGGGCCAGATCCAGCGGGCAGAACCACGGTCAGCGGCTTTCGGCGCAGCTCGGGACCAGCGGGCGGTAGACCAGCGACCGCGGCGGCCGCGAGCTGCGCGAGCGCGGGATCCCGCTGCTCCAGGTCCTCCGCGAGCAACAGGGTGTCGCCGTCGACCTCGACCACGCGGCAGCGCACGAGGAAGCGCATCAGCCGGCGGTTGCTTTTCTTCGCGCCGAACTCCAAGATGGCGGTTCATCGTTGGGATGTCCCCCTGAGGAGAGTCACTTGAGGCACATTCGATCGGCATCCATTACCACACTGGTGATTGCGCTTGTGGGCTGTGGAGGGGTTCCCAGCCCGCCCAAGGACGCCTCGGTCGACCGATCGGGTGGCGGCAGGGACTCCAACGCTTTGGGCGACACGCGCGGCTTCGATAGCGGCGCCAACAGCCAGGACCGCGGGGCGGGGGATAGGGTCGTCGTCGAAAGTGGCGTTACCGACGGTGCCGGGGACCGGTCAATCTCGCCGGAGATTGGCCCCGACGGTGCTCTCGACTTGTCCCCCTGGGATTCTCTCGCCGCGCCCGATTCCCCTTCCGACACATCCGCAGGGGGAGAAACTGGCAGCGCCGATGCGGCCAATTCAGGCGACGCCGCGGGGGTAGCGTGCATGGCTGGCTACCACGACGGCGGAAACGGAGTCTGCGTCGCCAATGGGAGCTGTTCCGCTGGCTTCCACAACGACGGCACCGGAGTCTGCGTCCAGGCGGGCTGTGCCAGCGGGTATCACAATGGCGGGAGCGGAATCTGTGTGGCGAACGGAAGCGGGGGCGCGGATTCCGGCGGCGACAGCACTAGCACCGACGGCCAGGACGGCTTTGCCACCGGCCTGGACAGCGGGACGGTGGATGCGGCCATCAGCGGGAGTGGCGTTGACGCTAGCGACGGTGCCGTGGACATGCAGGCCACGGCAGAGGTTGGTCCCGACGGCGATCTCGACGTGGCCGCCCAGGATCTTCTCGGCACACCGGATTCTCCCGCCGACATGCCCGAGGATCAAGGCTCGGGCGGCACAGGGACGGGCGGCAATGGTGGTGCAACCGGTGGCTCGGGCGGCGATGGCGGCGCGACCGGAGGCGCCGGTGGCTCGGGCGGCACTGGTGGCGCGACCGGAGGCGCCGGCGGCGCGACCGGAGGCTCGGGCGGGACGACGGCCACGGGCGGCGATACCTCTTCCGGCGGCAGCATGGGGGGCGCCATCAATGGTGGCGCGTCGTCATTGGGTGGCACCCCTACCGGGGGAATTTCGACTGGCACCGGAGGATCAACGGTACCGGCATCTGGTGGGAATGCTCCCCTGGCTCCAACCGATCTCAACATTGCCGACCGAGCAGCACCACTCAATGTGGAAGGAACTCCGCTGTTCGGCTGGGTGCCGAACGACCCAGATGGGAATGAGATTCAGTCAGCCTACCAGATACAGGTGACGCGGGTGAGTGACGGCTTGCCGATTTGGGACAGTGACAAGGTATTGTCCAGTGCCCAATCCTTCGTTCCCTACTCGGGACCCACGCTTGCCGCAGGCACAAGCTACACCTGGACGGTTCGTACCTGGGACCGAACCGACCAGGTTTCGCCTTGGGCGGCTACCGCAAGCTTTGACACGGGCATTGGCGACGAAGATTGGCAAGCCAGTTGGATTCAGCGAACCACTACAGAGCCGGACGACTACACTCTCGCACGTCGAGAGGTCACGCTGGCCGCCAGTCCGGTGACCAGGGCTCGGGCCTACGTATCGGCCTATCACCAATACGAACTTCATTTGAATGGCACTGTGGTCGACCGCGGACCAGCCTTTTCATATCCTGGCGAAGGCTACTACCAAGCCACTGACATCACAGGGCAAGTGCAGGCGGGAGCACCGCTCGCCATTGGTATCATCTACCACTGGTACGGAGCGGGACAGGGCCGCCCGCCTGGGCAGCGTGGGCTACTGGGCCGATTCGTGGTCGAGCACGCGGACGGCACCCAAGAGATCATCGTGACGGATGCGAACTGGCATGTCCGCCGTGCGTCTCAGTGGCAAACCGGTGCCCCCCAGCGCAACAGTGATGGCGGGGACTACGTGGAACAAATCGACTCCAGACAAGTACCGGATGGCTGGGACCAACCCGGCTACACTGACACGGCATCGCCGTGGACTGTGGCACAGGTCGTGGGCGTGCACCCTGTGTCCCCATTCACCCACCTGACTGGCCAGGAGCCCCGCATCGTTCGCAGTGTCGCAACGCCCGTCTCCGTCAAAACTCTTTCCGACGGCGCGGTGGTTGCCGACTTCGGTACCGTGATGCCTGCGCGTCCCGACGTACACTTTCAGTCCGGCGTTGCCGGTCGAACCCTGAACATTCTCACCGGCTACCAGCTTACTTCCGACGGACATGTGTCAAGCGCCACGAACGCGACTCAAGGCACCAACATGTCCTTCAAGTACATTGAGCGCGTCGGTGCGCAAGAATTCCAGGCTTTCACCTACCTTGGCTGGCGCTATTTGCAGATATCCGCGCCCGGAGAAACTCTTTCAGCAAGCCAGATTTCCGCAATCGTTGAGCATTCGGACCCGCCCCCGCAATACGCCATGACATTCACGAGTTCGGACTCGACCGTCAATGCGGTGTTTAGTCTCGTGCAGCGCTCGGCGCTGTACTCCGCGCAGCAGCAGTTCGTGGACACTCCAACGCGGGAGAAGGGGCAGTTCTTGGGGGACGCGGTCAACGAGTCCTACGCGACGATGCTCGGATCGGGGGAGCGCTCCACGACGCGCAAGGCGATTCGCGAATTCGTGGCCTCTCAGGTGCGTTACTGGACAGATGGCCGTCTAAACGCGGTCTATCCCAATGGAGATGGCCAGCGGGATATCCCCGACTATACGGAGATGTTCCCGAATTGGGTCCTCCGGTACTATCAGACAACCGGCGACAGCGCCCTGTTGGCCGATGCCCATGATACGGCACAGAACGTCGCCGAGTATGTATGGCGATACGTCAACGGCACTACTGGGTTAGTCACGAACCTTGCGGGTGGGAGTGGCCAATATCAGTATGGCATCATTGATTGGCCGGCGGAAGAACGCTTCGGTTACGACATGAATACGGCGGCCCGAACGACCGTGAACATCTTGGCCGTAGATGTGATGCGCAGCATGGCCACCATTGCTACGGCTCTGGGACGTCCGGCCAGTGAAGTCACTCTCTACCAGGGACGAGCCAATCAACTGACCAACGCCATCAACTCACAATTGCGCCGGCCAGATGGAATGTACATTGACGGTCTTACTTCGACTGGGGCACAAAGCAAGAATGCCTCGCAGATCGCCAACTCCTACGCGGTTGCGTTTGGCGTGGCCGACCCCTCGACTTGGTCTCAAATTGCCACCTACCTGGCCGGACTCGGCATGAATCAAGGCCCGATGACCGCGCATTGGCTGCTGAAGGCGCTAAACGATGCCGGCAGACCTGACCAGGTCGTCGCGCGCTTGACTGACACAGCTGGGCTCGGCTGGGCCAACATTCTCTCCCTCGGGGGGACATTTACCTGGGAAGGCTGGACCGCTCCTACTCTTGGCGAAAGTGAGTCGCACGGCTGGGGCTCGCAGGCCCTTGTCGACATTGTCGAATCATTGCTGGGCTTGCAGGTCACTGCGGCGGGCGCGTCGGCAATCGTCATCGCGCCGCCTGCGACCGGCCTCACCTATGCCAACGGCATGGTCCACACTGAGCGCGGTGCGGTACAGATTGACTGGCAACATCCAGTCAGCGGCGGGCTCACCCTTGACGTCACCCTTCCGGTAAACGTCAGCGCAACCATACTGCTTCCCATCACCAGAACGGGAAGTACCTCAGCGAGCGGTGCGGGCCAACCCACCTTCCTTTCGGAAGACACGATCCACGCCACGTATAGCGTCGGCTCGGGGCAATCTTCCTTTAGCGTCGCGCCCTAGACCAGGGTCCTTAGCGTTGGAGAGGGGCGGCCCGTGATCCGCGAAAACCTCATACGC
>PMBS01000025.1:0-896 GCA_003153015.1 Myxococcales bacterium | reverse complement strand
CCAGAAGCGGCCCCGGCTCAAGCCCGGGGAGGGGGCGTTCTGGGTCGCGCTCTCGAAAGTCTGGCGGGGCTGGCGCTCGCCCCTGGTTCTGGTCAAACCGGCCACCGTGATTGCCTGGCACCGGCGTGGCCATCAGCGCTACTGGACCTGGAAGTGCGGGAAGCCAGGCCGTCCCCGCATCCCCGCCGAGCACATCGCTTTCATCCGGCGCATCAGCACCGACCACCCCGAGTGGGGTGAGGACCGGATCGCCGAGGAGCTGGCCTTGAAGTTGGGTGTGACCCACTCAACCAGCACCGTTCGCAGGTACATGGTCAAGTCGCGCGAGCCGAGAGGCGGCCAGACCTGGAGAACCTTCATCCGAAACCATGCAAGCCAGGTTTTCGCCGTCGACTTCCTGACCCAATACACGGCGCTCTTCACCACGGTGTACATTTTCGTGGTGATGCACGTCGCGTCCAGGCGCATCGTGCTGATCAACGCTACCACCAGCCCAGGGCTCGCCTGGGTGAAGCAGCAGATCCGGCAGGTGACAGAATGGGCCAAGTGCCCTCGGTTCCTGCTGCATGACAACGATGGGGTCTACGGTCAGTACCACCAGCGCCGAGATCGAGAGGGACAGGAACGGCACTACCGGTGCCACCTGGACCTGTGGCTCGCAGAAGTCCTGGGCATTGAGGGTATCCCCATCCCCTACGGCGCCCCCAACGCCTCGCCGCACATCGAGCGGTTCAACCGCACGCTACGCGAGGAAGCGCTCAACCACTTCATCTTCCTCGACGCGAAGCACGTCCTGCGCGTGTGCCGGGAGTACGTGGAGTTCTACAATCGTGCCCGGCCGTCACAGGCGTTGCATGCGATACCGGAGCCGTACCCGGAGCTGATCACACCGCCAC
>PMBS01000092.1 GCA_003153015.1 Myxococcales bacterium | reverse complement strand
GCGGCGGAGCCGCGGGCAGGGGTGGCAGGTGTGGAGGCGCTAGTCGGCCCTCCTTGCCCTCGGGCCGGCTTGTCGGCCGGATGCCAAGAGACATCGCAATCTGTGGTTTGCCGACGGGCAAAGAATCTGCCCGACCGCTATTCCGCAACCGCCCCGGGAGTGCAGGTTCCCGGGGCGGGCTTGTTTTCAGCCGGTGGATCGTACGATGGCCACGAAGCGGCCCTCGCGTAGCGTACCCGCGGCCGCCAGGGCGGAATGCACGCCGGGCAAGAGCAGGCCGATGCGGCCCGAGGTTTCGGTCAGGGGCAAGAGCTTCTTCTGTGGATCGATGCCGCCGGGCGTGCGCTGCAGGACCAGAACGTCGAGGGCGGGCGAGCTGGTTTCGGGCGGCAGAGCCCAGGCCACGGTCACCTGGTCTTCTCCCACCAGCAGTGAGACCCCGGGAATGGGGGGCAAGGCCAAGTCCGCCGGAGGGACTTCGGCGACGCGCAGGGGCTGCCAGCTCGCCTTCAGGGTTTCCAGGCGGGCGCGGGCGCGTGCCCGCGTGTCAGGGTCGGGGGCGGTTTCGGCAAGCTCGCGGAAGATGGCAATGGCCTCGCTCAAGCGGCCTTGGCGCGCGCACAACTCGGCCATCGTCTCAGTCTCGTAGAGGTGTTCCATGCTCATGCCAGGATCTCCCGCGTGCGGAGTATGTCGCGCCTGATCTCGGCCATCAGCTCGTCCGCTGAAGGAAACCTGCGCTGGTCACGCATCCAACCGACAAACTCCAGGCGTAGGCGCGCGCCGTACAGGTCGCCGTCAAAGTCCAACAGGTGGGCTTCGACGGTCACGGCCGAGACAGCGCCACGGCCCTCGGCGGCAAAGGTGGGATTGCTTCCGATGCTCACAGCGGCGCGCAGGCGCAACCGCGAGCCCTCGTCCAGTCGACACGCCCAGGCGGCGTAGACACCCGGTTTGGGCAGAAGTTCGGCTTCTGGATCCAGGTTGGCGGTTGGGATGCCCAGGGTGCGGCCGCGCTCGGAGCCGTGCACCACGCGGCCGGTGATCTCGAAGGGGCGGCCGAGGAGCATAGCCGCCCCTTCTACCCGGCCCTCCAGCACGAATTCGCGGATCTTGGTCGACGAGCAGACCAGCCCCGCGACCATGACTGGCGGAACGATGTTGACCCCCATGTGCAGGCGGGCGCCTTCACTCGCGAGCATGGTCGCGTTGCCCTGCCGGCCGGCGCCGAAAGTGAAATCCCAGCCCACCACCACGTGGCGGGCATCAAGATCCCCGCGCAGCACTTCGGCAATGAAGCGATCGGCGGGCAAAGCAGCAAAGTCGGTGGTGAAGGGCTCGACCACGACCGCGTCCACACCCGCCTCGGCAAGTAGTTCCAGCCGACGTTCCAGCGTCACCAACATGGGCGGCGCCAACCCGGGTGCAAGCAAGCGTGCGGGATGGGGATCGAAGGTCAGAACCACGGACTCACCGCCTGCGGCGTGGGCGAGGCGGCTGGCCAAGGCCACCAAGGCCTGGTGGCCGAGGTGCACTCCGTCGAAATTCCCGATGGCTATCGCAGGCGCGCGCAGCGGTCGTCCTAGGTCGGACGTGACGCGCTGGCGGCCTCGGATGATGTGCACCCTCTCGGGCATAGACGGCCAAACCGCGGACGTCAAGTCAGCGGCCTAGCCAGCATCGCGTGGACCGTGGATCGAAGTTAGCTATTTCACACGCAGTCCGGATTCCGTCTTCTCATCCGATCTTTGTACTACCAAGATCTAGTCTCTTCGCGAGCCGCGAAGATTCTCGACAGCGCCACGACAGGTGCAAGAGGCCGTGGTCGTGGCCGTGGCCGGAGTGATCCCCTTGGTTGCGGCCGCACTCGCCTCTCGACAGCGCGCTCACTTTCGCGTTGGATCGACCCATGGCGAGACGAACCTGGCCAATCCTGGACCCAGCTCTCTTCGTTGGGTCGCTGGTGGTCTACTTCGCGGGCACGCCGCTGGGGCTGGATCGGGTTGCGGCGGCGTCCGGGGTGGCCGCATCGCTCGGTGCCACCTCACCGGAGCCGGGCACGCGGTTGGCTCTCCTGGTTTTGCGTCTTGGCGCCCTTTTCCCTCTGGGCGAGCTGGCGGCGCGGGCTAATCTGGGGGCAGCAGTGCTGGCCGCACTGGCGACCGCGCTGCTGGGCCGGCTGTGTGCGGATCTTCTGGCCGCCTTCCGCCCGCCAGCGCACGCACGTCAGGGCCCGCGCGATTTCTTGCACGAGCCGTTTCTTGCCGCAGGTGCTGCGCTGGCAGGCGGTCTGTCGTTGGCCGTGTTTCAGACAGGGACTTCGGCGGGCGCGGCGTCGGCCACGCTCGCGCTTCTGGCAGGGGCCTGGTTAGCCGCGCTACCTATTCTGCGCGCAGCGGGCCGTGCGCGGCACGGCTTCGCGTTGGCAGGCCTGTCAGGCCTGGCCGCTGGGGTGGATCCGGTGGCCGGTCCGTTGCTGTGGCCACTGGCCTTTGGGCTGTGGCTGTGGGAGTTGCGCCGGGGTCAGCGCTGGCCACTGTGGGCCCCTTTGCTCTTCGTCGCGGCACTCGGCGGGTCGACGCTGGCCAGCGTGGCGCCCGCGGGAAACCCGGTGGACCTCCGGCATCTACTCGCCGGCCTCTGGCCTGCCGGGATACATGATCACCTCGCGCTGGTGGGGACCGCGGCCGAGCTGTGCGACGAGTTGGGTGTGGTGGGGTCGTTGCTGGCTGGGTTGGGTACGCTGGCCTTGCTCAGAAGAGCGCCGCTGGTTGCGTTCTGGTTCGGGTTCACTGTGGTCACGGCACTCTTGCTCGGCTATTGGCCGGCGCAGAGCGGGCTGCATTTCGAGGCCACTCGCGCGGGCCTGCCTGCGGCCCTGATGGCCGCCGCCGTCCCCATGAGCGCAGGCGCGGCAGAGCTGGCAGCCCGCCTGGGCCGGGCACGCATGGTTGCGGCGATCGTGCTTGCTGGGCTGGCGGTGGTATCGCCTGTGCTCGATGGCGGCACCAGTCGCTGGCGGCGCGACGTCCATGGACCGGAGCGACTGCTGGAGCACGCGCTTCTGCGGGCTCCCCTGCGTGCGTCCGTGGACCCGGGCACGGCCGAGATGGATGGACTGCTTCGCTATGGCGCAGTCCTGGGCCTGCGCCCTGATCTCGAGATTGTGCGTCGGAAGTAGCGCTCTTGCTATGGCTACGCCCCGACCACCGTGAGACCGACCGCGCGTGCGGCCTGGGCTTGCCGGATGTCGAAGGTGAGCAGGGTGATCGCCCCTTTGCCCGCACGGTTGGCGGCTGCCAGGTGCAGAGCATCCAGCGTGCGCGCGCCGGTCAATTCGGCTAGGTCCGCTGCGATATCACATGTGCTCTGGTCCAGTTCGACCACATGCATGCGCTGCCAGTCTTGATCGAACTGCTCTCGCGCGTCAGCCAGGGCTGCGCCTGCGAGGAGCCTGGAGAGGTTCCGCCGCACTTCCACACAGGTGTGTCGGCCGGTGATCCACACCGGATCCGCGAGCAGGTAGCTTTCACAGGCTCCGCTCTCCGGCTCGTCGACGTAGCGCTTGAGCAGGGCGCTTGAGTCCACGTAGAGGCTCATCGGTCCCGATCCTCGCGCAGGACTTGGGCGCTGGAAGTGGAAGCGGCATGGCGGCGTGCGGGGCGTGGACTGCTGCCCGTTGCTGGCCCCGGTGAAATCCATCGCTCGGCCACGCCGCGTTCCAAGTTGAGTGCCCCTGGCAACGGGCCCATCACGGCCTTGGGTTTCCCGCGGTCGGTGATGCGGATGATTGCCCCGCGTGCTGCTTTCTCAAGGTAGTCGGAAAGATGCTGCTTGAGCCTGCGAACGCCCACATCCATGTAGACACTATTAAATAGAAATGTGGACACATCAAGGCGTACCGCGGCAAGCGCGAGGGACGCGGGTGCCTTCCCGCTTGCGCCTTGACCGGTGTACTGTGTCTCGCGATGCGATTCCCTCGTCATCAAGTCGTCCCTTTCGCCGGCGCTCCCCGCTCCCTATTTGTCGCGCTCTTCGGGGTGCTTGGCTGCATCGGCGTGCAGCCGGGACCATCCGCGGGCCAGCTTGCTGCGAGCCGTGCCAGCGTCCCGACCCCCGACATCGAGGAACTGCTGGGCAAGATGACACTCGAAGAAAAGATCGGGCAGATGACCCAGATCGACTGGAAGCTAGCCAAGAACACCGACGATGTACGCAAGCTATACGTTGGATCGGTGCTCAACGGCGCGAGTTCGCTGCCTGAGCCCAACGCGCCCCAGAACTGGGTCAAGCTGGTCACCTCCATTCAGACCCGAGCCTTGAGCACGCGCCTGGGTATTCCCATCATCTGGGGCACGGATGCGGTCCACGGCAACGCCTTGGTGAGGGGCGCCACCATATTCCCGCACAACATCGGCATGGGCTGCACCCGCAACCCCGAGCTGGCTGAGAAGGTCGGACGGGCCGCAGCCCTGGAGATGCTGGCGACGGGCATCCCTTGGACCTTTGCTCCCTGCATCGCCGTGCCGCGCGACGAGCGCTGGGGCCGCACCTACGAGGGCTTTGGCGAAACCCCCGAGCTGTCCGAGATGATGGCCGCAGCCATGGTCAAGGGTCTGCAGGGCGAGCCAGGCCAGCCCGAGGGGGTGCTCGCCTGTGCCAAGCACTTTCTCGGCGACGGCGGCACCGCCGGGGGCAAGGACCAAGGCGACACCATCTGTTCTGAGCAAGAACTGCGCGCCATCCATCTGCCCGGCTACGCTGCGGCGGTCAAGGCAGGAGTCGGCTCGATCATGGTGTCGTTCTCGCGCTGGAACGGCGCCCCCATGCACGCGAACAAGCATCTCATCACCGACGTGCTCAAAGGCGAGCTCCACTTCGAGGGATTCGTGGTCAGCGACTGGGAAGCCATCGACACCCTCCCTGGTTCGAACGATTCCAAGATCGAGGCAGCCATCAATGCCGGCGTCGACATGGCCATGGTACCGCTCACCTACCAGTGGTTCGTCTCCAGCCTGCGCCACCTGGTCAAGAAGGGCCGCGTGCCCATGGCGCGCATTGACGATGCTGTCCGTCGCATCCTGAAACAGAAAGCGCGCTTCAAACTGTGGGAGCATCCTTTCCCAGATCCGGCGTACGCCAGCCAACTGGGCTCGCCCGAACACCGGGCGTTGGCGCGCGAGGCAGTTCGGCAAAGCGCGGTCCTGCTCAAGAATCAAGATGCGGTGCTGCCCCTGCCGAAGAATGGCCACATTCTGCTGGTGGGCAGCAAGGCGGATGACATGGGCATCCAGTGCGGCGGCTGGACCACAGGTTGGGCGGGCAGGCGTGGCAACGTCACGCCCGGCACGACGATCTTGCGGGCCATCGAGAAGGCCGCCGTGGGGGGCAAGGTCAAGTTCGCGCCCGGCGTGAGGGGCGCGGATGCGGCGGACGCAATCGTGGTGGTGGTCGGGGAAGAGCCCTACGCCGAGGGCACTGGTGACCGCAAGGAGCTGGGCCTTTCCCGCGATGACGTCAGCCTGATCACGGCGGCGAAGGCCTCGGGGAAGAAGGTGGTGGTCGTTCTTGTCACCGGCCGGCCCCTGCCCATCGAGCAGGTCATTGCCGGCGTGCAGGCCGTGCTGGTGGTCTGGCTGCCCGGAAGCGAGGGCGACGGCGTGGCCGACGTGCTGTTCGGTGACTTCAAGCCCACCGGCAAGCTGTCCCATTCCTGGCCGCGATCGTCGTCGCAGATCCCGATCAACCAGGGCGACGCAAGCTACGCGCCGCTTTTCCCCTACGGATTCGGATTAGGCTATTGAGTGTGGCGATCAGCAAGGCCAATCCGATGAATGAGTCAAGAGCGGGGTGCCCGGTGCGCCGGCTGGGCGGGCAAGCGCGTGCCCTGGCCTTGGAGATCGCGGCCGAGGCGCGTGCGGAGTGGGGTTTTCTGACCGACATCATCGCGGCCGCGTTTCGCGCCAACCGGCAACTCGGCAGCGGCGATCGCAGGCTGATCTCCGAAACCGTGTACGGGCTGGTGCGCTGGGAGCGACGGTTGGAGGCCGTGGTCGACGAGTTGCTGGCGGCGGCGCAGGGGCGGGGTATGCCTGAGCCGCTGTCGCCGGCGGCTCGGCAGGAACTCAAGCTCATCGTCTATGAGCTGCGCAACGGCTTGCCGGTCGACGCTGCCAAGGCCGACGTGCGGCGGATTCTGCGTCGGGATGTCGATCTGGCGATGGTCACCGCGGACGATGCCGGCCTGGGCCGCAGCGCCGGCCTCGAGCGCGAGGCCCTACGGTTGTCGTATCCGACCTGGATGATGGACCGCCTGGTGACAGATCTGGGCGAGGCTGATGCGCTCGGGCTGGCCGCGGCCATGAACGGCCGGGCTCCCCTCACCGTACGCAGCAACGGGGTCAAGCTTTCGCGTGAGGAATTGGTTGTGCGTCTGGCCGAGGAGGGCGTGCTGGCGCAGCCGACCGAGTTGTCGCCCACCGGCTTGGTTTTCGAGACGCGGGTCAATGCCTTCGGACTGTCCGCATTTCGTGACGGCCTTTTCGAGGTGATGGACGAGGGGAGTCAGCTGGTGGCCGAAGCCGTGGCGCCGCCCCCGCGTGGCCGCGTGGTGGACGCTTGCGCCGGCGCCGGCGGCAAGACCCTGGCACTGGCGGCACTGCTCGATGGACAGGGTCGCATTCTGGCGCTTGACTCCAACGGCAAGAAGCTGGAAGAACTGCGCCGTCGCAGCCGGCGCGCTGGCCTGTCGAACGTGGCCGCGCGCGAGGTGCGCGGGGCGAAGCTGCCGGCGGAGGCCAAGCTGGGCGCATGGGATCGCGTCCTGGTGGACGCGCCCTGCTCGGGCCTCGGCACCCTACGACGCAACCCTGAGGCGCGTTGGCGGCTTCTACCCAAGACCGTCGACGGGTTTCCAGCGCAGCAGATCTCTCTCATGGTGACCTATGCGCCGCTGGTGGCGCCCGGCGGCCGACTGGTCTACGCCACCTGCACAGTTCTTCGGCAGGAGAACGAATCGGTGGTCGAGCGATTCTTGGCCGAGCGGCCGGACTTCGTGCTCATGCCGCTCAAGGAGATCTGGGGCAAAGAGCGAGCAGGTCGTCTGGGCGACGGAACGTATTTGAAGGTTTTCCCCCATCGCCACGGCAGCGACGGCTTCTTCGCGGCGGTGCTGCGCCTAGCGCGAACGCAGGGCCAAGGCTAGGCCTTCGAACAGGCTTATTGTGTTAGATAAGATGAAGAAACCCGGCCCGAGCCAGGGGGATCAGATACGCGAACTCCAGGCCGGAAAACAGGGGACGGTGGCGGCAGAGAGCTGGCCCCAAGCTTTGCGCGTCCCGCGGGCGCACGTGCTGGTGGTCGCCGGGGCAGTCGTTGCGGCATTCGCGCTCTACGTGGGTGTGGAGCTTCGCCGGAACGGTGCGCTGGGTTTTCCGCTGGATGACCCGTGGATTCACCTGAAGTTCGCCCAGAGTCTGGCGCGCGGCTGGGGCTTTGCCTTCAACAGGGGCGAGCCGGTGGCCGGCTCCTCGGCGCCGGGCTGGACCCTGATTCTCGCGTTCTTCCAATTGTTTCAGCCGAGCGCGGCCGGGATGGTGTGGATTGCCAAGCTGCTGGGCGCAGGGTTCCTTTTCCTGGCCGGGGTGTTTGCGGGCCGGATTCTCCTGCTCCTGACCCGGAACAAGTGGGCCGGGCTCGCCGCAGGTCTGGCCTTGGTTCTGCTCAGCCCGCTGGATTGGGCAATGGTCTCAGGCATGGAGGTGACGCTTGCGGTACTTCTCTGCCTGGCCGGCATCTACTACTTTCTCCGGGCAGCCGGGTTGCAGGAGCGCCCATCGTCCATAGTCGCCGGTCTGCGGCCCTGGATACTCTTTGCCCTCGCGGTCTACGCCCGGCCTGAGGCATTTTGCCTGGCCGGTCTCGCGATTGCGGACATGATCGTCTGCAGGCTTGCCTTCAGACAGAAAGCGTTGTTCTGGCGCGGGCTGGCGGTCTACCTGGTGTTGCTCGTTCCCTACTTCGCGCTGAACCTCTCGCTCGCCCACTCGCTGTTTCCCCAGACCTACGTGGCCAAGGTCGGCCGGACCAGCCTGTTCGCGGCGCTTGCCTCGGGCAACACGGCACAGGTCAGGCTCCTGCTATTCAATGCGCCGCTCATATACTTCGGCGGGTTTGTCGCGCATCTCTGGCGGGCGAACCCGGTGCTTGTGCTCCTGGCGCTCTCCGGCATCGTCACCGCCGCAATCCAGTTTGCCCGGGGCTGGGGCAGCCTGCTGATTCTGCTGGTGGCCCTGCTCTATGCGCCTATCCTGGGCATGGTTGCGCCCTTTGTCTCGCCTGCGTTCCAGAATGGGCGCTACCTGGGCGCACCGGTGGCTGCTGCAGTGCTACTTGCCGTGCTGGGCGGCTGGCAGTTGTGGTCGATGGCCGGTCGGAGCCGGGGCGTGAAGACCGCGGTGCTGGTCGGGCTCTTGGCTTTGGCTGGGTTCAACACGGTCTCAACCGCGATTGCCAACTCGGCGAATACCGCGCAGGCCGAGTCCTCAATCAACCGGATGCAGGTGGCGATCGGCAAGTGGTTGAACCGAAACACGCCGGTGGATGCTGTGATTGCCTGTAACGACGTCGGGGCGATCGGCTATCTTGCGGACCGCAGGGTACTCGACGTGATCGGGCTCGTGACACCGGAGGTCGTGGACTTTCGTAGCAAACAGCGGGTCGGGTATGAGAACTACGGCGCGCTCGATTATCTCAAGAAGAAGAAGCCGGACTTCCTGGCTATCTTCCCGAACTGGTTCCCAAACCTGGGGCAGGCCGGCTTCCTGACCCCGGTGTTTGCGGCCGACGTGGCGGACAACCAGGCAAGCGAGTTCGATTTCAAGCCCCAGGCCAGGTCCATGGCCGCAATTCTGATCACCGGCCTGACGGTCGAACCGGTGCGTTCCGTGATGAGGGTCTATCGCTGCGATTGGACCAAAGCCGATCCCGGTCAGCAGGGGAAAGCAGGGCCGCGGTGAAGCGAACTGACCTCGGCGGGCACGCGATGGGGTAGACTGCGCCCTGTGCTCGCCAGGGACCTTCCCGGACCCTCCGCCGGCACCCCGCCGGCACCCGGATCCACCTCGCTGACCCCGGGAGAGCCGCCGGCTGGCGGGGCGGCGCACGGAGGGATGGCTATCCGACGCAGAAGAGAACTCATCGAAAGCCCTATGCTTCGACGGTTCGCTTGGTTAGCCCTGGTGATGAGCCTCGCAGCGGCGGCCTACGCGCGGACAATCGGATTCGCCTATGTGTGGGACGATCTTACTCTGCTGTCCGGAAACCCAGCGGTGAGGGGAGAAACCCCTTTCTGGCAGATCTTCACCGGTCACTATTCCTCGGGGGCGTCGGTTGGCAGCCAGGGTTGGATGTATAGGCCCTTGGCGCTGGTATTCTTTCGATGGGGATGGGCTCTGTCACCGAGTCCGATATGGGCCCACGCCATCAACGTCGCACTTCACGTTCTGACGACGGCGCTGGTCTGGGGAACCGCGCGGCGACTGGGGTCGAGCCTCATGGCGGCAGCCCTTGCAGCAGCAGCGTTTGCCCTCTTGCCGGTGCAAATAGAAGCGGTCGCTTGGGTGTCCGCTCGGCCCGATTTGCTGGCGGCGTTTTTTCTCGGAGGGGCGATCTTCTTGCTGGCGTCACCCTCGCCGATTTCGGCGTCGCGCATGCTGTTGGTCTTCTTTCTCGTGGGAATTGCGTTCCTGTGCAAAGAGAACGCCCTCTTGGTCGCGCCGATCGTGGCGCTGGCGGCGGGGCTGGGCACCCGGTCTACCAGCGGACACTTCACCATACGGCCTTTGGCTGCCGTGATAGCTGCGTTTGCGGCGGTTGTTGCCCTCCGTGTACGAGCCCTTGGTGGACTCGGCCTGCACCCTCAACAAGGCACACAATTGGACCTCGTATCACAGCTTGCGCGGCTCGGCGAGCAGCTTTCACTGGTCCATGGGTTCGATCCACGAGCTGTGGTGGCGGTTCCCGAGGGGGGGCCGGAGCGGTGGGGGATGCTGGTCCTGGTCGTCGCGGCCCTTGCGTGCGTTACGTGGGCGGTGGCCAATTGCGGGCGAAAGGGCGCGTGGCTGCCCGCAGGGTTGGTGTGCGCGGCCATGATCGCCTTGTTGCCGGTGATGCGGTTGCGTTGGCCGGCCTTGCGCTACTGGTACCTGCCGATGTTTTGTCTGGCACCACTTGGCGGTCTGGCGCTGACACGTGTGCTCGCGGGGACACGACCGCGAACAGTGTTGGTTTCCGTGGTGGCCCTGCTGGCCTCATGGACGGTGTATGGTCAGTTTCGTTTGCCTGCCTGGCGATCCGATGCTGATCTGTTCGCCGCTGAAGTGGATCTTCAGCCTGAGAATCCCGACGCTCTGTTCTTTCACGCCGAACGAACGGCGCTGGATGGAAGGCCTGACCGTGCGGTGCCGATTTTTGCAGCCGCTTTGGCACGATCGCCTGGACATCGACCTTCGTGGCTGGGTCTGGGCAGGGCCCTGCTTTCTCTCGGTCGATTTGGTGCCGCCGAGAACGTGGCGCGGCAGTCACTGCTTGGCGAGCCCCGGACCTGGCCCCAATTCATGTTACTGGGTGATGCCCTGGCAGGGCAGGGGAAGTGGAGCGACGCGCAGACGGCCTATGATGAAGCCTTGGCTGGTGCGCCTCAGACTCCCGATGTTCTCATCGCGGCCGCACGGGCCGCACGGGCGACAGGAAACTCAGAGCGGGCGCGGGATCTCGCCCGCCGCGCGTTGGGCATTGACCCACGAGATCAGCGCGCATTGACGCTGATTGCAGTCCCCTCAACGCCATAGCACTGTACTATTGCTTGATCCGTGCCCGAGTCTATTCCGCCCTTCGGTCCGTCAAGGCGCGCCCCGGCCATTCCCGCCGAACCCGCGCCGCGCGCCCTGTGCGAGCGTTGTCGCCGGCCCACCACCGTCTGCTACTGTGCCCATATCACGCCATTGCAGACCCGCACGCGCGTGATCGTCCTGCAACACCCGCGCGAGCGCGACGTGGGCATCGGCACCGCGCGCATCGCGCGTCTGTGCCTGCCCGGCGCCCTGCTGCGCGTGGGCATCGATTTTTCTGACGACCCGGTGGTGCAAGCAGCGCTGGCCAGCGGGCAGGCGCACGTCATCTATCCCGGGCCGGCAGCGCGCGACGTGGAATCCGTGACGCCTGGCCAGCCCATGACGCTGATCCTGGTCGACGGCACTTGGGGCCAGGCGCAGCGTTTGCTCAAGGCCAACCCAGCACTACTAGGCCTGCCGCAGTTGCGCTTCACCCCGCCGCAGGCGAGCGCCTACAATCCCATTCGGCGCGAGCCCGCCTTTCATTGCATGGCCACCATCGAGGCACTGGCCCACGTGCTCGGCCACCTGGAGGGCGATCGCGAGCGCTTCCAGATGCTGCTGCGGCCTTTCCACGCCATGGTGGAGATGCAGATTCGCTACGCCCAGGCCAGTTCAGGCAGCCGCCATCGCCTCTACTCGCGCTGCGACCACCGGCCGCCGCGTAGTCCGATCCCGCCGCTTCTGCGCGAGCGCAGAGCCGACATCCTGTGCGTGCACGGCGAGGCCAATACCTGGCCGCGCCATGCACCGACGCGCCACCCGGCCGAGATCGTGCACTGGCTGGCGCGCCGGCCGAGCACCGGCGAAACCTTCGAGGCGGTAGTCGCTCCCCGCCATAGCCTGGCACCGACCACGCCCTTCCATATTCGCATGGGCAGCGGCGCACTTCTGGCGGGCGAAAGCTGGGAATCCTTCGTGGCGCGCTGGCAGGCGTTTCTGCGACCCAGTGATGTCATCGTGTCGTGGGGTCATTTCCCGGTGGACACTTTGGCGGCTGACGGTGTGTTTCTGCTCCGGCCGCGCTACGACGCCCGGGCGCTGGCCTGCGCGGTTCTCAAGAAACGCACCGGCACCGTCGAAGACTGTTTGCCGCGTATGCGGATTCCGGTGCCCGAGTCCTACGGAGCGGGCCGCGGCGGCGCCCGCCTGGCCGGCCTGTGCCTGGTCGTCGAGCAACTGTTGGCGGAGGGCTGACCAGGATCTCCTGGAGCGCGATCCAATCGGGTGCTGGTTACCTATTCCACACAGAGAGCACTAGTGGTGTAGCTTCCCGGCCATGTCGTTCCATTTGATCTCGCGCTTCTTGCTGCGTGCGCCTTTGCTTCCGGTGCGCGGACTGCGCAATCCCCGAGCGGCTCTGCGGCGGCACCACTTGGGCGCACTGGCGGTGCAGCTAGCCAGTCCGGATCTGGCAACGGCGCTGCAGCGAGAACCCAGCCCCGCTGCGGCGACTGCGTTTTCCCGTTACGCCCGCCGCGCTGCTTTTCGACCCACGCCCGCCGGCTGGTTGGCGGGTGTGGCCATGGGCAGGCTGGGCTCGCGCACGCGCTTTGCGACTGACGAGGTTGAGGCTGTCTTGGCGCCGACCTGGGAGCGCGTGGCCGCCTTGGGGCGCGCGCTGCTCGCGGAGCCGGAGATTCTGCCACATGTGAGCCTACGAATTGCACCCTCGCTGATGGCTGCGGGCGGGCAGGCCGTCTGGCTGGGTTTTGCCAGCGATGGCCTCGAGGTGCGCTCCAGCGAGGTGGATGCCGTGCTTGCCGCCGTGATCGAGCATGCGAAGCAATGGACGCATTGGCCTGCGCTGGGCAGGGCAGTGGAGGCCGCGGCCAGCGGCGAGGCAGGCGACGTGGACGAGTTGCTGCTTGTGCTCATCGACCGCGGTGTGCTTTGCCACGATCTTGCGCCGCCCCTGGTGGGACAGCCGCCGGCGCCGTGGCTCGCCCAGCGGCTAGGGGACCTGCCTGCTGCAGTCGATGCTCTGGTCGATCCGATCCGCCAGCGACTCCTAGGTATCTCGCCGACTGACGTGACCGCAGCTCGCGCCGTGCTGGCTGGGCTTCCTGGCGCCAGCGACTCGGCGACCGATGTGACGGGCACGCTCCGGCACCGCCTGCGCGGCGAGCCGATGCTTTCGCGGCGGGCGGTTGCGCGGGCGGCAGCGTGTGCGCCGCTCTTATTACGCCTGCAAGAGGCACTGGCTGGTCCGGTGGCGGAGCGCGCTTGCGACGCAGGCCTGACCGAGCAGATGGATTCCATGGTCGAGGTCTTTGGCGCGGGCGCACTGGACCTGGCGGCCTTGGCCACCGGCGGCTACGGCAGCGCGCTGGCGGAGACCGACGAGGACCTGGCAGGAGGCGACGGCGGACTTGAGGTGCTCGCGTTCTTGGCCGAGGCCGTGGCACAGGCCGCCGCAGCCGGCGAACTCCAAATCACGCTCGATCCCGAAACGCTGGACCCGATCTTGCCTGCGCTCGGCCTGCCGCCGACCTTCGAGCTGTTCCTGTCACCAGCCTGCGAACCGCCGCGCACGCAGCCCGGCACCGGTTGGTTGCTCGGCCTGCACGCGCCCGCAGGGGCCAGTTGGGGACGCTTTGCCGGCGCGCTCGGCGCGCCGATGCGCGAGGCGCTGGCAGAGCTGGCCGCCGCGGAGACGCGGGCGCGTCCCGGCGAGAAAGCGCTGGATGTGGCCTACGCGCCGTCGCGTGCGCTGGCGGATCTGTGCGCCCATCCGCCCCTGCGCGAGGCCGCGCTGGCGCTGGCGGGCTGGCCCGAGGGCGCGGCGAAAACCCCGGCCGAGCTTGCCCTGGTCGCGGATCCTGCCGCCGCCGAGCGGTTGGCTTTGCGAGATTCGACGTCGCAGCCCATCGCGCCCAGTCCGCTGCATCGCGCCCGCTCAGCCACCGCGCCGTCCGGGATCTATCGCTTGCTGGCCGGCTGGGCATTCGCGCGCCAACACGCTCCCTGGGCGTTCTCATGGGGCGCGCTCGCCGGGCTGAGCTTCCTGCCGCGCGTGGTGCTCGACGGCTTCGTGGTGGCTCCCGCCAGTTGGCGCGTTCCTTCCCCCGTGGGGATTGCGCGCCCAAGCGCGCTCGCGCGCTGGCGTCGGCAGAACCGCGTTCCCGCTGCCGTGCAGGCGGGCGAGGGCGACGAGCTGCTTTGTCTAGATCTGCGTGCAGCCGGCGCATGCGTGGAACTGGCGCGTTTTGCCGGCAGCCGAGTTTTCGAGATCTGGCCACCGCTCGCTGACCTGCCGGATCGTGGTGGTCGTCGCGTCGAAGCGGTGGTGGCCGTGGCCAATGTCCCCGATGGTGACGAAATCGAGGACGTCAGGGCTGCCATCGAGGCAACCCGCACTGCCGGGCGCGTGCCGCCCCCCGCCCAGGCGCAGCCCGCTGAGAACTGGCTCGGCTTTCGCCTGTACGGTGCGGTCGAGCGCCAGAGCGCCGTGCTTTTCGAGGCTGTGGGCTCGACGGTCAAGGCCGCGCTCGGCGCGGGCGAGATCGACGCGTGGTTTTTTCTGCCCTATCTCGACGAGCCGGGCCGACGACATCACTTGCGCGTGCGCGCCCATGCGCGTTCCGAGCGCAAGGCCGAAGCCTTTACCCGCCGCGTGCGGCGCGCCCTGGTGCCGGTTCACGCTCGTGGCGACGTGGTCAACCTGGAGACAGGTGCATACTTTCGCGAGGCCGCGCGCTACGGCGGGGCGGCACTCATGCCTGCGGTGGAGCAGCTTTTTCAGGCCAGCAGCGAGCTGGTCCTGGCCGCTCTGCAAGCCGAAGACGAGGGCACGGTGCAGGCCGATCGCGTGGCCCTCGCGGTGCGCGCGGCTGACGCCACGGCCAGCGGGCTGGGACTGATTCTGGAAGCGCGGGTCGAACTCGCGCGGCGCTGCCGGGAAGCCTGTGCGCGCGCGGGACTGCTCGACGAGGAGCGTGCGCGGCAGGAATATCGACAGCGGTCACGGCAGCTCTTCGCTTGGCTCGCCGTCAAGGAGGAAGATGTCCTGGCACCCGCGCTCGTGTCTCTGCAGAAAGTCGCGGCATCAGTGGCCGAGCGATTGGATGCAAGTCTGCGCGCGACCCTGCAGAGAAAACTACCAATCTTGCTTCACGTACAGGCCGTGCGTCTTGCCGGCCCGAACGCCGGCGTCGAGGCGCTCGCGTATTGTCTTTGGCAGCGCACGCTCGAAGCCATCGCTGCCCGCACCGGTGGGCGCGGGTAGGATCCGTTGCTCAAAAGTCGAGAATTCAGTTCTTCATCTTGGCGTGCGCGGCGAGCTTCGCCCGCACCTGTTCCATGTCCAGATCCTTGACCCGGTCCGCCAGTGCCTGCAGGACCTCCTCAGGGACGGCCCCGGCCTGGGCAAAGACCAAGATCCCGTCGCGGAATATCATGAGGGTGGGAATCGCCCGGATGCCGAAGGAAACCGCCAAGTCTGGGTGGTCTTCCGCGTTGACCTTGGCGAATACTACCTCCGGGTTATGATCAGCGACTCTCTCGAAGATAGGGCCAAAGATGCGACACGGCCCGCACCAGGGGGCCCACCAATCGACGAATACAATCCCGCTCTTGAGCAGGGAGGGGAAGTTGTTGTCATTCACGATCTGCGTCGGCATTTCTGATCTACCCTGACGTTTGGATGCCTGCCTTGCGCGGAGGTTTCTCATAGGCTCGGTCGATTTCAGCTATAATCGGGAGGTTCCATGGAAGACGGCAAGTTCACCGTGTATGCCGGCAAGTCCGTGGCCCTGGCGGAGGTCTTTAAGTACACCGTTGGCAAGGAGCCGATTGTCGGGCCGGTAATCTGCCGACTGGAATTGTCGGCACCGACCGAGGAGTCCACCGACGGGGGCCGCCTGGCCATGCAGCACATGTCGATCGTTCCCGAGGGCGGCGGTCCCACCGTGGTCATCGGAACCGCCTACCAGCTCGATCGCTTGGCCGAGTTGCGCCCCTACGCCGCGGTAGCCGACACCTACAAGAAGCGCTTTCGCACCAACAGCTTTCCCGTCACTCCCAACCAGTACGACGAGATGGCCAGGAGACTGAAGGGTTTCTTCGATCAGTTCGACTTCCAGTTCGCCGTC
This sequence comes from Myxococcales bacterium, assembly GCA_003153015.1. Classification (GTDB taxonomy): domain Bacteria; phylum Myxococcota_A; class Polyangia; order Fen-1088; family Fen-1088; genus Fen-1137. The sequence goes on along the minus strand of PMBS01000092.1, from coordinate 19,648 downwards.
GGCGAAGCGACCCTGCCAGGGGCGCGACCCACGCTGGGCGAGGCCACGCGCATGAACCCGAATGGCCCTGCCCGCGCGAGCGGTGCTGCAGTGGCGCGGCAGACGGCCGCGGGCACGACTCGGCCAACGACATCCGCGCGAAGCGCCCGCACCGCCAAGCGCGTTCCTGCCCGGGACGAGAGCGCATCCGCAGAAGGCGCGGTCCCCGCCCGATCGCACAAGGCAGTTCTGGCTGTGGTCGTGGCGGCTCTGGCCGCGACGGCGGTTGCAGCCTTCTTCCTGTTCGGCAAGTGAACTCAGGCAACAACCTGGCCGGTTAGCGACGCGGTCAACACTTCCAGCGCCGCCTTCTGGCCCGCGGCGGTGAGCTTGTAGTAGCGGCGCGGCTGCCCACCGCGCTGACCGGTGGGCTCGCTCATGTAGCTTTCTACCAGGCCGTGGGCCTCAAGCGCGCGCACGGCGGGATAGAAGGCTTGGTCGTCGAGCAACATCTTGCCATTCGTCCACTCGCTTATCCGTCGCGTGAGATCCAGCGCGTAGCCTTCACCAGTGATGAGAACGCGCAGAAGGGCCGCCTGGGGGGTTAGCGCAGTGGGCATGCAGTCAGGTTACGCTTCTCTGCGGATCGTGCAATTCACTCCGGCGACGACGGCGGCCACGACCTCCTGCGGCTGTCGAGGGATCGTCGCATCAGCGGCCCTTGCCGTGGTCTTCGTCCTCTTTCGCCGACTGCTGGCGCAGGACTTCATGTAGCAGCGTGCGCTCAATGCAGGACTGGACGGGGACGGTCTCTTCGATGGGAATCACCTGTTGGGGAACTGCGCTTGGCACCTTCGCGGGCGCCTTTTCACTCACGGCGGGGATCTCGTGGGTTTGGTAAATCTCATCGACGGGCGCGGGCACTCCGGCAGTTGTTTGCGGCACTGGACGGGTTTTCGTCCGACCCATTGATTTCATCATCGGTTCTCCTGCCAGCCGCTTGAACTCCAGGGCCTGCGGCTGAACCAAACACCAGCATAGATCATTTGGTCTTGCCTCGGTAAGGGTCTTGTCTCTCCCATCAGACTCGCGCAGGCGCATGTCGTCTCCCAAGGCCGGCACGGAAGCCAGCGTGATGCTATGAAGGGGGCCATGAAGCCCCCCCAAGAAGAAGATTTCGCCGCGCTTCTCAAGGAGTTTGAGGGCGAGGACGCGCGAAGGGTTGAGCACGAAGTGCGGGTGGGTGATTCGGTGCGTGGCCGCGTTATGTCGCTAGGCCGCGAGGCCGCCTTTGTCGAGCTAGCGGGCGGCAAGACCGAAGGCATGATTGATCTGCAGCAGTTGCGCGACCAGGACGGCAACCTGACGGTGAAGGTTGGCGACGAGATCGAGGCACGCGTGGTGGAGAGCATGGGCAAGTCGGGTTGCGTGGTCCTGCGTCGCACCGCGGTGGCGCGCGGACCCGAGGCCAAGGCCGAGCTGCAGCAGGCAGCGCAACTGGGCCTGGCCGTGGAAGGGACGGTGACCGGCGTGAACAAAGGGGGTGTCGAGGTGTTGGTGGCGGGCGTGCGCGGTTTTTGCCCAATTTCGCAGCTAGAAATGCGCCACGTGGAAGACGCCAGCGCCTATGTGGGTCGCAAGCTGGAGTTCCGTATCACGCGCTACGATGTGGACAGGCGCGGTGACAACCTGGTGGTCTCGCGGCGCGCGCTACTGGAAGCCGAGGCGCGCGCACGCGCCGACAAGCTTCGCGCCAAGCTGGTGCCAGGCGCGGTCTTGCCCGGCGTGGTGGTCGGGCTCAAGGATTTTGGCGCGTTCATCGACCTGGGCGGGGTCGAGGGCATGTTGCCGGCGTCCGAGCTGGGATTCTCCCGCGGGGTGCGTCCGGCTGACCTCCTCACACTGGGCCAACAACTCCAGGTCCAGATCCTGCGCATCGAAAAGACCGACGATCCCAAGCGACCCGAGCGCATCTCACTGTCGCTCAAGGCACTGGAGCGCGATCCCTGGGACGATGTGGCCACGCGGTTTGCATCGGGAACCAGGGTTTCAGGCCGGGTCACGCGGGTCGAGTCCTTCGGCGCCTTTGTCGAGCTGGCGCCGGGGATCGAGGGTCTGGTGCATATCGGCGAGCTGTCGGGGGGAAAGCCGGCGCGCAATGCGCGGGAGTTGACCAAGGTGGGTGCCACGCTGGAAGTGACAGTGCTGGCTCTGGATCGAGAACGCCGTCGGGTTTCACTGGGGGTGGGCGAGCGCGCAGATGTGGTGTCGCAGGAAGATCTCGACGCGGCTCGCGCGCCGGTGCGGCTGGGCACGCTAGGAGACCTGTTCAAGAAGAAGCTCTAGAAACTATCGCGCCAGACGCGCTCGGTACTTGGCCACCATGTGGTGCGGAGAGTACGACAGCTTGGCCCGTCGCAGCCCCGCGTCGCCTGCGTCTTGCTCGCGATTGACCCAGGCGTAGCGTGGCAGCGCATTCTCGCAGAACATCTGGTTCATGGCTTGGTAGAGGCCGCGGATCTCGGAATTGGCCTTTTCTGCGATGACCAGGGCCGTGTCCTGGTTGAGCTGCGCGCCGATGGCAAAGGCTTCGATGCGACCACCGACACTGACGGTGGCGCCGGTCACTGGCAGATCTTGATAGTGGCGCAGAAGCTCATGGATGGCTTGATCCTCGGCCGCCAGCGCGGGCAGGTCGGTGCGGCCGCGCTTGGCGAACCACCGGCGCTGAAAGTCGATGACTCTTGGCAGGGACCGGGCATCGATCTCGGCGTAGGCGAAGTCGTAGCTGCGCACGAAGCTGTGAATGTGGTTCCGCTTGCCGTCGTACTTGCGGCCGGGCAGAAGGATCAGGTCTTGGGCTCGGTACACGTAGTCCGCGTTGTCCAGGTCCTCCTCCGCCACAAGCTCGCCGCTCGCTTCCGCGTCCGCAGCCTGGCGTCCGGTGAGGCCGTACACGAACCCTTCTTCGCCTTGCCCGCGCAGCCACAGCAGCATGCGGCGCATGGCCGCCGCCGGCTCCCGCGCGCGCAGGGGTGGGCAGAAACAGCGCTTGCCATGCCGGGTGATGAAGATACAGATCGCACCGTCAAGATCGCTGATTCGGGTCTGCCGCACACCGTGCCAGGCGAAGATCTCGGCGAAGTTCAGCTCCGATACCTCGGGCGGCTCGGCCGCAAGGGCGTCGTCGATGTTGCCTCGATGCGATATGTCGAGGGGCGCAAAGTCGGGGAACGCCGGGAGTTGGCCCATGGTCAGTTGGGGACGAACGAGCGCGAGCATTCATAGCAAAGATGCCGGCACGAGCCCCAAGGTTGCCAAGTTGTGTTCGCGTGGGGAGCCAGCGAGCTTTGCTCGCCGCGGACCATCNNGGAACCCTTTGAGGGTTCCCATATCACGTCAGCTGGCCCGCGAGGCCGCTTGCGCGTATTCTTCTGGGAGCAGATGGAGCAGTCGACCTGCAGTTGCGCACGCCGGAGGATCACGGTTGGCGTTTCGACCCGCGCACGAGGAGGAACCTTTCGATGTTGACCGGGATCTTCGGGCCAGATGCGGCCCGCACCAGGATCACGGTGGAAAGCCACTTGGCCCTTTCGGCCACGATCAATTGGCACCTGTCTGCCCGCAAGATCGACCTGGGCGCACTGCTGCGCGTGATTCTCGGTCCTGCGCGGGTAGCTAACCATGCCCCGCTGCTAGAAACCCTGAGCTACCTTCGCAGCGCATACGGGGAGCGCCGACGCAAAAGCGGCCCTGCAGCCGTCTTGCACTGCCTGCGCACCGCGGCCATGCTTGCGCGCATCATGCCTGAGCCCGGCATGCTCGATCTGCTGGGTGCGCTTCTGCACGACAAAGAAGAGGATCTGACCGCGGAGGAATTGGGCGCCCAGGAGTGGACTCGCGTGCAGGCGGAGTTCGCCCGCGTCCTCGGCAAGATCGACGCCGACCATCGCTGGTTCTTGGGTGAGCGCATTGCGCTTCTGCGCCGTCGGGAGAACCAGACCTACTACCAGTATCTGGGCCAGGTACTGGACAAGGCGACCGAGATGCCCGACCTTCTGCACTGCAAGCTGGCGGACCGACTGGACAACACCATGGACATCGCCGTGCAGCGGCCGCCGACCGACCAGCACGATTTCTTTGAGACAGCGTTCGGCGTCCTCTTCCTGCCCAACTACCAGTTGCGGCCCCAGGAGGTTGCCAGCGCACCTGACAGCGAGGCGTGCGTGTTGCTCATCTCGCAGCTCTTCAAGAATGTCGTTCTCATGAGCATGCTGCGCGAGCAGCGTCTCGACCGGCTGGACGACGTCACCAACACCCTCTTCACTGCCCTGGCAGCCGTGGGGCGGGCGCAGGCTGAATGGGGGGCGGTCGCCTTGCTGACCTCGGCGATCGCGAGCTGTGAATTACGCCGCCAGCTTGTCCTGGAAATCATGGAATACTGCGCGGCGGGTGGCATTGCGGCGGTGACCCGCAAGGAGAGGGGCGGCTTGCTGGATGGCAGCTTCCTCGAGCATTTCGCCGAGCCAGACGACAAGGTCCGCAAGCGTCGCCTCGAAACCGTGTACGGCAACAAGCCGCTCTTCATTCGCCTGATGGTCATGTTCATCGGCATCTTCACCGTCTTCACCACCGATCCCACCTACTACCTGCGCGGCATCGATTCCACCGGCTTGCACCCGGTGGACCCGAACTGATTGGCTACACCAGAAACACCACGATCCCGAGCTTCGCCTCTACGGTCTGGCGCAGGAAGGCCCGCAGCTTGTCCAGATTGTCCATCAGGTATCTGAGCGAGTCTTCCTCAAGCGCAGCCCCGGTCCAGATGTCGGGGTAGATCTCCTTGGCGGCCATGTCACGGGCGTTGAAACGCTTGCGCAACTCATAGGGGCTGAGACTAGACAGGCTTTGGTAGATGGCTTGGGCCCCGCTCGCGCGGAACGCGCGCACCGGCCCATGCTCGATGTCAATTCGGCCCACCTGCCGTCCGCCGTCGACAAGGAAATCTAGCGGCGGCTCACCCTCCCAGGCGCTGCCGGTGAGGAGGTAGTGGATGCCGTGCCACGACTTCTCGAGATCGCAACGCGTGCCTTCGTTGGCAGCCAAGTCCAGCACGCGCAGGGGTTTCGCCTTGGCCCGCTTGGTGCTGGCGGTCTTCTTGCCACGCGCGGTGCTCTTCGCGTGCTGCGCGACTCCGGCCGGCGCCGGCGTGGCTGGGGTGATGAGGTGCCAGGCGAGCGATGGGGATCGGACGACGCGGGTGATGTTGGCATCCGCGAGGCTAAGCAGACCAAGGCGCATCCCCATGGATCAAGACCTCTGCGTGTGCCGGCAAGCGAGACTCATCTTCGGGAAACTCACGAGAGAAACGCGTAGCCCTCGCAGCCATACTCGGCGGAACTCCAGACGCAAGCCACGGAAGCAGAATGGCACGTGATGGAGTTCTCGGCAACTAGCGCGCTCATTTTCATTTTTGGGTGCGCGGCGCGATGCGGCCGAGCCGGCGAAGAAACTCCGCCTCATCTATGGTCTCAATGTCGAGTTCCTGAGCCTTGGCGAGCTTGGATCCGGCTTCCTGCCCGACCACGACGAAGCTGGTCTTCTTGGACACGCTCGAGGTCACGCGCGCGCCGGCTTGCTGGGCCAGGGCGGCGGCCTCCTCACGCGAGAGAGTCGGCAAGGTGCCAGTGATGACCACGATCTTGCCGTCGAGTAGACGCGAACCGACAGGCCCCCCGGCTGGCTCGTCCGCAACCCGCACGCCAGCCTGGACCAGCTTCTTGATGAGCGCGCCATTCTCATGGTCACGGAACCATTCATGGACCGCGCTGGCGATTTCCGGCCCCACGCCCTCGACCGCCTGCAGAGCTTCGAGACTGGCGGCGGCAAGTCCGTCGAGGGACAGAAACCGTTGTGCCAGAAGTTGCGACACATGCGCTCCCACGCGCCGGATGTTGAGACCCACCAGCAAACGCCAGAAGGGTCGCTGCTTCGAGGCCGCAATGGCGTCGAGCAGGTTCTGGGCCGATTTTTCCGCGAAACCTGGAAGTTGCACCAGGTGCGTCGCGTCCAGGGCGTATAGGTCCGCGGGATCGGCGAGCCAGCCGCGCTCCACCAGGGCAGTCACCGTCTGATAGCCGAGGTGCTCGATGTCTAGAGCATCAGGCGAACCGAAATGGCACAGCCATTCCACGGTCTGCGACGGACATCCTTTGCGGTTGGGGCAACGCCAGTCTGCCTCGCCTGGCTTGCGCACGAGCGGCGTGTCGCACGCCGGGCATTGCGTTGGGAAGGTCCACGCTGGTGTTCCGGGCGGCCGCTTTTCCAGAACCGGGCCGACCACTTCGGGTATCACGTCACCGGCTCGGTGGACGATGACGATGTCCCCCTCGCGCACATCCTTGCGCCGCAGATCGTCCTCGTTGTGCAGGGTAGCCGAGGTTACCGTCACCCCGCCCACATGCACCGGCTCCAATTCCACGTAGGGAGTGACTCGACCAGTCCGGCCCGTGTGCACGGCGATGCGTCTCACCAGGGCGGTGCGCTCCTCGGGCGGGAACTTGTAGGCGACCGCCCAGCGCGGGGCGCGGCTAGTGGCGCCCAGAGACTCGCGTTGTCGGTAGTGGTCGACTTTGATGACTACGCCGTCGATCTGATAGTCGACGTCGTGGCGGTGCTCTTGCCATTTGGCGCAGTAACCGGACACTTGCTCCAGGGTGGACGCGCGCTCGATGTTCGGGTTGACGGGTAGGCCGAGCGAGCGGAGGTATTCCAAGTCGCCAGAGTGGCGCTCGGCGCGTGCCGGCCGGCCCGCACCCGTGTCAGTGCCGTAGCACCAGAAGCTCAGCCCGCGGGCTGCGGTCACGGCGGGGTCCTTCTGGCGCAGGCTCCCGGCCGCGGCGTTGCGGGGATTGGCAAAGGGTCGTTCGTTCCTTCTTGTGAGTTCTTGGTTCAGGCGGAGAAAAACCGAAATCGGCTGGTAGACCTCGCCGCGGACCTCCAGCATGCTCGGGTGTTGACTGCCCGAGAGGCGCGCCGGGATCGGATGAACCGTGCGCAGATTTGCAGTGATGTCCTCACCCACGCGTCCGTCCCCCCGCGTGGCTCCGCGCACGAAGACGCCATTCTGGTAGAGCAGCGATACTGCCAACCCGTCGATCTTCAGCTCGCACACGAAATCCAGATCGTTGACATGGGAACCCTGGGAGGGTTCGCTTCGCCCTTCGGCCCCCCACCTGCCACCACCTCCCCGCTCGCTTCGCTCGGCCTCGCCAACCCTCCCGCGATGGTGCGCCGCCGGCAAAGCCGGCGGGCTCCCCACGCGAGTGCCCACCGTGCGCTGCAGGCGGCCCAGCCACGCCCGCAACTCCTCGGTGGAAAACACGTTGTCCAGCGACAGCATGGGCGAAGGGTGCTCGACCGGCGCAAACAGCGCGGAACCCTTGCCGCCCACCCGTTGGGTTGGGCTCGCAGGCGTGACCAGCTCGGGAAATCGTTGTTCGAGGGCGCGCAATTCGCGCATCAGGCCGTCGTACTCGGCGTCAGAAACGGTCGGACGATCGAGCACGTAGTAGCGGTAGTCGTGACTTGCGATCTGGCTGCGCAGATCCTCGATTTGCGTCTGCGCCAGCGCTCTCTCTTTCTCGTCGAGGGATTCAGGCTTCCCTGATTCGGACGTCATGTCGGTGGGTCTAGGCTTGCCCCTCGTTGAGCACCGAATCCAGTTCCTTCTCGACCGTGGCCCGATCGAGGGACCGGGCCACCGACAGCTCCTGCGACACCAGGCCGCGCGCGGTATCCAACATGCGGCGCTCGCCAAAGGAGAGCGGTTTGGTCTTCTTGAGCCGATGAAGGTCGCGGAAGACCTCGGCCACTTCGAAGAGCGAGCCCGACTTGATCTTGTCCATGTAGGCACGATAGCGCCGGTTCCAAGGATGGCGTTCGAAGCTGGCGGCCTTCTCACGCAGGATCTGCAGGACCTCGTCCACCTCCTGGGCACCCGCAACTGGTCGGATGCCAACCTGCTCGGCTTTGTCGACGTGAACAAGGATCTTCAGATCCGAGTTCGCCAGGCGCAGGACATAGAAGCTTTGCACCTTGCCACCGATCTCGCGCTTCTCCACGCTGATGACCTCGGCAATGCCGCGCGAGGGATAGACGGCTCGTTGGCCGATTCTTAGCGTGAGTGCCAAAGTAACCCTCCTTGGAAAAACCGGGTGGGTGTGTCGACTGCCAGTACGAAGTGTTACCGCAATGCGAAGTTGGTGACCCAGTATAGGGGGCCTCTAGCAAGCGTACAATGCGACTTTGATGCGCGCCGGGTGCATCGAGGACCGCGAATTCGGAAACCTGTTCGCGGCGTGGCTCCCTTCCCTCGGTCGCCGTGAGTCAATTTCTATTCGTTGAAGCGACTGGCTCCCAGGGACTACAATGGATCTTGTGAGGAATCGCCAGCGCTGCAGCCTTGCACCGGGGACGACACTGGTCGAGTTGATGATCGTGGTCGTCATCATCGGCATCTTGGCCGCAATCGCCACGGTCGGGTACAAGCGCTACGTCGCGCGGGCGCGGCTGTCAGAGGCGCACGCCATGCTGGCTGAGCTATCATCCAAGGAGCAGCTCTACTTCATGGATGCGGGCGCGTATGTTTCGGTGCGCGCGACCAACGACGCAAACGACGACGCGACTGGGTACTATCCCGTCACCAGCCTCACGGATCCGACCTTCGAATCGGCACGCACACCGCATAGCATCAATCCGTATCCCACTTCGTGGAGCCGGATCGGCCTGCGACCCCGCTGGAAACAGCTCTATTGCACCTATCTGGTCAACGCCGGCGACGCAACTAGCGTGCTTCCCTCCCCCATCGGGTCGAGCTCGTGGTCCGCAACGCCGAACGTCCCTTGGTTCTATGCGGTGGCGGCGTGTAACCTCAACACCGGAGATGATGGCGGCCCCGTGCCGTCGGGCGTCCCCTCCAACGCGACCTTCTTGGTAATCACCCACGACTCGCCTGGCGTACGCGTCCTCAACGACGGGCGGTAGTCTTTTCGGGGCATCGGCTGGCTTGCCGGAAGTACATTTGACTACCCGGTATTGACTCTTTTTGTCAGTCAGAACTGCCCAAACCCCATCTTTGTCACCCTGCAACCCTGAAGACGGCTCCAGACGATTCCCTCTTTCCATAGTGATCACCAGTTGTTAGCTCGCATGACGCGATTGGTTCCATGGTGGCACACTGGGTGCAAAGTTGAAGCAACCAGGAGGCAAGCAAAAATGACCATCAAGTCTCGAAAACGCAGCAGCGGCTTCACCCTGGTGGAGCTGATGATCGTCGTGGCGATCATCGGAATTCTGGCAGCAGTGGCGATTCCGGCTTTCACCCGCTACGTGAAGAAGTCACGTACGGCTGAGGCGGTAGGCCACCTCAACAAGGAATGGGCAGGCTCACTATCCTACTATGAGACTGACCATATGGGATCCGGCGGCGGCGTGCTGGCCAAGCAGTTCCCCGGAGCATCGGCGGCTTTCGCCTACGGTACGGAATGCGGTTGTCAGACGGGTCAGCGATGTCCCGGCAACTCGCCGAGCTGGGGGAGTGATGGGGTTTGGTTGGCCCTCAACTTCTCCATACCTGACGCGCACAACTACCTTCCTGGATACAGCGGCAACTTGACCGGCACCCTCGCGGTCTTCACCGCCTACGCCAAGGGCGACCTGGACTGCGACTCGACGCTGGCCACGTTCGTGCGCCAGGGCGGTATCAACTCGAATGGCGACGTGACCGGCAGCTATCAGCCGACTGTCACAAACGAGCTAGAGTAGGTCCTTTCGCGGCCCACAGGGTCGAGCAAGCCCCGGACGGGAGATCCCCGCCGGGGCTTTTTGCTGTGTCCACGATCCCGCGCTAGCCACAAGAGGTCGTGGCCGTGGTCGTGGCCGACGGTAGTCACTCCGGCCACGGCCACGAAAACAACCAGGACCCGTCCACGACCACCACCGATCGCTCCGATTGGGTGCGCGGCTTGATCATGGAAAGGCTTGTCCTTCCGGGGCGATTCGCCCCTGCGCCTCGCTTGTCGCGGGATTAGGGTGTGTGTTAGATGGCTGGGCCGTCGCCACGCGCCAGCACCGTATCCCTGGCCAAACGCGGGTCGTGGTCGGGATGGTCCAGGTTGAAATGCAGGCCGCGGCTCTCGGGCCGCCGCCGCGCACTCTGGATGATGAGATCCGCCACCAGCGCGATGTTGCGCAGTTCGAGCAGATCGCGGTTCACCAGGAAGTTCCAGTAGTACTCGCGGATTTCCTCGCGGATGAGATGCATCCGCCGCGCAGCACGCTCCAGCCGCTTGTCCGAGCGGACAATGCCCACGTAGTTCCACATCAGGCGGCGGATCTCGTCCCAGGTGTGGCTGACCAAAACCGCCTCGTCGGCGGCCGTGGCATCGCCTGAGTACCAGGTCGCCACCTGTTGCGGCCGGTTCACCTTGGCATCGCGCACGTCTTCCGCGGCTCGCGCGGCGTAGACCAGGGCTTCCAAGAGCGAATTCGAAGCCAGGCGGCAGGCGCCGTGCAGGCCGGTCATGGAGGCTTCGCCGATGGCGTAAAGGTTGCGGACGCTGGTGCGTCCGTTGGCGTCCACCAGGATGCCGCCACAACTGTAGTGCGCGGCCGGCACCACCGGGATGGGCATGGTGCGCATGTCGATGCCTAGCTCCAAGCAGCGTCGGTGGATGTTGGGGAAACGTTCGGCCAAGAACTGCGCCGGCAGGTGGGTCATGTCGAGAACGACATAGTCATCGCCGGTGCGCTTCATTTCGGCGTCGATGGCGCGCGATACCACGTCGCGCGGGGCGAGATCCTTCATCTCGTGGTAGCGCGCCATGAACGGGGTGCCATCGATCAGCCGCAGAACGCCACCCTCGCCGCGCAGGGCTTCGCTGATGAGGAAGGACTTGGCCGCCGGGTGGAAGAGACAGGTGGGATGGAACTGGAAGAACTCCATGTTGGCCACCCGCGCGCCCACCCGGTACGCCATGGCCACTCCGTCGCCGGTGGCCACGTCGGGATTGGAGGTGTACAGGTACACCTTGCCGGCTCCCCCAGTGGCCACGATCACAGCGCGCGCAACCAAGGTCCGGATCTCGCCCAGGTTTTGGTCATAGACGTAGGCACCGAAGACGGCATTGGGTCCGCCGTACTTGGCGGTGGTCAGCAGATCTACCGCCATCGAGTCGGGCAGAAGCGTGATGCGATCCCCGCGTTCCTTCACGCGCTCGATCAGAGTGTCGTGAATAGCGGCGCCGGTCATGTCGCGGGCGTGGACGACGCGGCGGGCGCTGTGGCCGCCTTCGCGGGCGAGTTGGAACTGGCCGTCGGGCTCGCGGTCGAAGTCCACCCCGAGCTGGTTGGCCAAGTGAAGAATGTGTTGCGGTCCCTGGCGCACGCACATGTCCACGATGTCGAGGTCGCACAAGCCGTCGCCCACGCGCAGGGTGTCCTCGATATGCTTCTCAGGTGTGTCACCCGCACCCAGCACCGCGGCCACTCCGCCCTGAGCTTGATGGGTGTTGGCGTCGGTGAGGCCGCGTTTGGACACCACCAGCACGCGGCCGTGCTCGGAGGCACGCAAGGCGAAGTACAGGCCAGCCAAACCAGAGCCGAGAACCAAATAGTCTGCTTCCACGACGGCGCGAATCTACCAGACCCACAGGCCCGAGGACATCCGACGGAGGAGCGCTGGTTAGAATGGGCTACCAGCGTCGGCCTGTGTTACGATTGGCAGGTTATGTCCCGCCATGCCTGTTGGGCGCTGCTGCTCTTGCTCGCGCTGCCCGCGTCTGGGCACGCCACGGTGTGGCAGCGGCAAAGGGCAGACGGCAACCTAGAGTTCACCAACGCTCCCACCCCGGGGCCGAAGTGGCGGGCGGTTCCCGAGTCCGAGACAATACATGCCTCTGTGATGCCGCGCGAACATGCACCGGCCACTCGAATGAACAGCGTGATGTGGACCCGCGATCGCGCTGACGGAGTGAGCGAGTTCACCAACCTGCCCCCGGTGGGCAGGCACTGGAAGGTGTTGTTTCGCATCGGGCCGGGCAAGGCATCGGCTGTGCGGGGTGATTCGGACCTGGTCCCCCCGCGCGACAATTCCCCGGCGCGCTATCAGCGCTACGACGACCACATCCGCGATCAGCAGGCCTACTTTGCCATTCCCCAGGCCCTTGTCCGAGCCGTGATCAAGACCGAATCAGACTACGACCCGAACGTGGTGTCCAGTGCGGGCGCGCTCGGGCTTATGCAGCTCATGCCGGCCACGGCGCGGGCCATGGGTGTGACCAACGTGTGGGATCCGCGCCAGAACATCATGGGTGGCGCGCGCTACTTGCAGATGCTGGCCAAACGCTTCTGCAGGACGCCCGCCGTGGGACGGGGCGACGGCGGTAGCGGCGCCCTGGTCTGCTCGGACGACGAGACGATCAAGGTGCTCGCCGGATACCATGCCGGACCCGGCGCGGTCGAGAAATACCAGGGCCTGCCCCCCTATGAAACTACCAAGAACTATGTAAACTCTGTATGGCAGCGATACAAGGGAGCCGCGCCAGTGGCGCTGCGATGACCTGTGCCTGCTGATATCCACCTTCCCGAAGAGTCCGTCCCCGCGGCGGCGATCTCCGGACCTGCCGCCGGTCGTGAGGACGATGTGCTGCGGGAGCAGCTCCATCGCACCAGCGAGCTGGTGGTGGCGCAGCGCTTGCCCGAGGCGGAGTTGGAGCTGCTGCGCGCGCAAGCGGAGGCGCCGCATGATCTGCGCGTGCTCAAGCTGCTGGCGCTCGTTCGCTTCAAGTTGGGGCGTCTGGCCGAGGCGCGCCAGATCTACCGGGAAGCCGCGCAGATCGCTCCTGAGGACGCGGCCATTCGTCTCAATCTGGGCCTCATCGCCCTCAAGCTAGACTGGTTCGACGAGGCGGTGAGCGAGCTGGAAACCACCGTGCGCTTGCGTTCCGAGGATCGGCGTGCCTGGAGCTATCTTGGGTACGCGTGCGCGCGCACCGGCGCACGCGCGCAGGCGGCGGCTGCCTTCCGGCGTGCGGGCCAGCACGAACTGGCCGCAGAGATGGAGCGGGTGGCGACCACGTCCGTTTCCGCATCCGAGGAAGCAGGGTTGGGCGCTGTCGAGCCCGACCATGCGCGCGCCGCTGACCTGGGCCCGGCCACACCCAGGCCGGAGCTTCGCACGCAGGTCCTCGATGTCGTCATGCCCGCGCCGCCGGGCTCGGCACCTGGGTCAGGCGAGATTGTGTCGCTCTCGGCTTTTGCCCTGGCTCGCATGCTGGCACCAGCGCCCGAGCCGGCGTCCCTGGCCTGGCTCGGGCAGGGGGTGGTGCGTTTTGCGGCCAGCAGCGAAACCTACGTGCGTGAGTCCGCCCTGCTGGCGGCCTTCGGCGGAGTTGAGCTGCTTCCCGCCCGGCGGCGAATGCGCGGACACCTTCTGGGCGAGGCGCTGACCGCGCAGGGTGGGCGATTCCTTCGCCTGGCTGGGAACGGCGATCTGTGGCTTTCAAACTGGCGTCCGGGCCGTGCACTCTTTGCCCTGTCGCTGGAACGGGATGTGCTCTACCTGCGTGATGAACAGGTAGTGGCTTGGGGCGACGAACTGGTGTGGGAGTGGGGTCGTGTGCCGGGCGGGGGGCCAGCCCTGCTGCAATTTCGCGGGACGGGCCGAGTGGTCGTGTCCGCGGGTGCTGAGGAGTTGGTGGCCGTGCGCCTGAGCGAGGGAGAATCGCTGGCAGTGTTGGGGCAACGGCTCTGCGGCTGGGTGGGACGCGTAGTCGCGCAGAGCCTGGCCGGGCGGGAAGCCGGCGACGCCTATGTCACCTGCGCCGGCGTCGGGGTAGTATTGCTTTCTAAACATGGCGAACCTACGCAGCCAGATTACGGATCTGCCCAACCTCGTGACGATGGTGCGGGTGCTGATCGTCCCGGTGGTGCTGTACTTCATAGATAATTTCAGCCCGGTCCGTAGTTTCGTCGCGGCTCTCCTCTACCTGGTGGCCTCGGCGGGTGATGGCCTCGACGGCTACCTGGCCCGTAGCCGGGGTCAGGTCAGTGTCCTGGGCAAGTTCCTCGATCCGCTGGCCGACAAGCTCATGGTCACGGCGGTGCTGGTGTTTCTCGTGGCGATGGGTCGCGCTACAGCCTGGGTGGTGGTGGTGTTGATCGCGCGCGACGTATGCGTCACTGGCCTGCGCAGTGTCGCATCCAGCGAGGGCATGGTGATTGCGGCCAGCGCTGGGGGGAAGATAAAGACCGCGCTGCAATTGGTGGCCATCAGCATGCTGCTGGTACACTTCAGCTACCCGGTGCTCGGGCTTGGGGTTTCGGTCGACTACCAGGTCGCGGGCACCATGTTGCTGTACGTTTCGCTGGTGGTTTCGTTGGCATCCGGGGTCGAGTATGTGTGGGCATTCGGCAAGGCGGTGGGCACCGCTAGGCGGGCGTAGCGGCATCTATGATGTCGGCTCAGCCGACGCGGCGGCGCAGGATCCGGTAGGCGACGGCTGCGGCGGTGCCGAGAGCCAGGCTGAGGGCCTGCGCGGTGGAGAGCGCGAGAGGCTGGTGGACAGGCAGGGCGAGCCAGGCCGCCACGCGCGGCAGGGAGATCTCGAAGAGAAATCCCCGGGCCGCATCTCCGCGCAGGACCTCGACGGCTGCGCGCAGGAGCGCGTAGCCCATGACGTAGACCAGCACCAGCGAGCCGGGAAACCGTCGGTGCCGGCGCAAGACGACAAGCAAGACGTAGAGCAACCCTTCACCCGCTGCCTCGTAGATCTGGGTGGGGGCAAGCGCCGGGGTGAGGGGCGCGCCCGGCGCGAGTAGACCCGAGACAGCCAACTCGTGATAGGCAACGCTGGCCGGCGGGAAGTGCACACCGAACGGGGAGACCTTGCCGTAGCAACAGCCGGCCAGAAAACAACCCACGCGTCCCAAGGCGTGGCCCAAGGCCAGCGAGGGAGCGAGCAGGTCAGCCACGTCGCCCAGGGGCCAGGCGCGCCGGCGCGCGTAGAACAAGACCACGCCGCCCGCTGCGAGGGCGCCTCCGTAGAAGACCAGGCCGCCCTGCCAGACATAGAGCGGCGCCGCACAGTCGGCGAGCGCGCGCAGGGCAGGGCGGGACGCGCCGGTTCCCGCGCACAGGCGCGTATAGTCGCTGACGTGCAGGACCACATAGAGGACGCGCGCGCCGACGATGCCGGCCAGCAAAGCCCAGAAAGTCAAGTCGAGAACCGCAGCAGTGTCGAAGCCCATCCGCCGTCCCTGGTGAAGCGCCAACAGCACGCCCGCGATAGCGCCCAGGGCGACCAGCAGGCCGTAGGAATGGATGTCGAGGCCGTGGGTCCCGAGGTGCAGCGTGAAGAGATTCGGCCTCACTCGCTCTCCCGCGCCGGCGCCGGGTCGGCCAGCCAGCGCGAACGCAGACCGCCGAGCAGCAGGTAAATGCCACACGCGACGAGCGGCACTGACAGAATCTGCGAGGTGGACAGCCAACCGAAGAACACGCCGCGATCGTCGTCGCGGAAGATCTCGACGAAGGACCGCAGTACGCCCTTCATGATGAGCAGCCAGGCGAAGACTTGACCGTCAAGTCGCTTGCGTCTCCGCACGACAAAATACAGCAGGAGAAACATGCTGAGGTTGAGCAGGGCGAGGTAGATCTCCGTCGGATGCACGGGCAGGGCAGGGCTGCCCTCGGGAATCAGGCCGGCCGCACGCTGGGCCTCCCACGCACTGCTGCCCACGGGGAAACGCACCGCCCAGGGCAAGTGCGACAGCTTGCCGTAGCAGCAGCCGTTGAGGAAGCAGCCCACCCGGGTGAGCGCCAGACCAAAGGCGATCCAGGGCGCGGCCAAGTCCGCCACCACCCACCGCCCCATGCGATGCTTGTGCGCGTAGTAGAGGCCGAAAACCGCGGCGAAGATGAACCCGCCGTAGTAGGCTAGGCCGCCCCGCCACACCTTGAAGATGGCCAGACAATCTCGCGGCGGGTGGCAGGTGTGGGTGGCCAGGTTGCACACGTAGTCCCAGCCGCACTCCGAACTGGCGTTGCAATGGGCGACCTTGGCCTCGGTTGCGGCGACCTTGAAGTTGTCCACGCACAGGTTCACATAGTCGTGGAAATGGCCGTCGGCGATGATGTGCAGGACGCGTGACCCGATGACTGCCCAGATAACGAGGTCGATCCAAAGATCGAAGATGCGCTCGCGGTCCAACCCGAGCTTGGGCGCTTCCCGCCGCATCATCCAAAGCCCAACCAGGAAGCTGAGCGCGAGCGCGGCGAAGTAGGAAGGGACGTCGAGCCGCCCCAGCAGCGGAACATCGATCCCGAAGTCGATCAGGATCGGGCGCATGGTTGCTAGCGGCCGCCGCGCGCGCGTTCAGGCCGCGCGCTCGCGGTTGTGCGGCGTTTCTCGACGATCATGTCGAGCGCCATGAGGCACACGCCCACCACCAGCGCCGCGTCTGCGACGTTGAAGGCAGGCCATTCGTGGCCGTGGTAGTGCCATACGATGAAGTCGCTAACCCGGCCGACGAGAATCCGGTCGACCAGGTTGCCCACCGCGCCCCCGCCCACCAATCCCAGCGCCAGGTGCAGCCAGGTCTGGCCAGGATCTGTGCGGCGCAGGTAATGAAAGACCAGGCCGAGCGCCGCCAATGCCATCAGGGACAGCAGGATGCGGCCGCCGGGCAGTTGTTGCAGCATCCCGAATGCCACGCCGGTGTTCTCCGAATAGCGCAGGTCGAAGCAGCCATCAATGACCACCACGCCCCCCCAAAGCGGTTTCAGGTGGGCGCGGGCCAGCACCTTGGTCCACTGGTCGAGGAAGAGCGAAACTGCGGCCGTGACCGTGAACAGGATGTTGCGGGTTCTGGTGGAACTCATCGTGGCTCCAGCAAGCTGACCACGGCGGCGCAGCGAGTGCAAAGGTTTGGCTCCGCAGGGTAGCCAGAGGCCGACCCGGTGCGCCGCCAGCAGCGCGGGCATTCCGGACCGCTGGCCGCGCTCACTGTGATTTCGGTCGCGCCCGTGTCGGCGGCGAGTTCCAGTTGCGACACCACGGTCAGCTCAAGAAGGTTCTCCAGCTCGCGCTGCCAAAGCCCTCGCTCGGCTGCGATCGGTCGCACTGTGACCTTGGCCTCCAAAGACTTGTGGCCTGCAGCGCGGAAGGGCTCCAGCTTGGCCAGGATGAGCTCGCGTAGGGGCCGGACATCATCCTGCCAGCGCCGAACCGCATCGCCCATCGGCGTCGGCTCGGTCCGAATCTGGCCGTGCACATCAAAGGGCTCGCCTGTCTGGCGCAGAAGCTCGTCGGCCACGTCCTGCGCCGAGAAGCACATGATGGGCGCCATCCAGGTGGCGATGGTACGCACCATCTCGTAGAAAACGGTCTGAACGCTGCGCCGGCTGGGCGAGTTGGGCGCCTCGCAGTAGAGAATGTCCTTCACCGGATCCAGATACTCGGCCGACACGGTGACGACGTAGTCCACCAGCCGGCGGACCACGTCGTGAAAAGTATAGGCGCGATAGGCTTCGAACACTTGCCGGTCGCGGTCGCGCAAAACTCCCAGCGCCATACGATCTAGGTCGCGCAACTTGTCGTCGGGCAAGAAATCGCGCGTGGGCTGGAAGTCGTACAGGTTGGACAGAAGGTAGCGGCAGGTGTTGCGGATCTTGCGATACGACTCGCCCAACTGATCCATGATGGTCTTGCTGAACACCACGTCCGCCTGGTAGTCGGCAGCAGCGGCCCACAGGCGCAGCAGCTCGGCGCCGTTCCTTTCCATCCACACGCCCGGCTCGACATAGTCGGTCTTTGCGCCCGCGGCGCGCGCCTTTTCAATCTCGGACTTGGAATAGACCTTGCCCCGCTCGTCCAGCACCCAACCATGGGTCAACACCGCCTTATAGGGCGCGGTGCCACGCGCGGCCACCGCAGTCAGCAGCGACGAATGGAACCAGCCGCGGTGCTGGTCCGCGCCCTCGAGATACAGATCGACCTTCTCGCCCTTGGGCACCAATACTCCGTCGGCCACAGCCGCCCAAGACACGCCCGACTCGAACCAGACGTCGACGATGTCCTCGCCCTTGTCGAAGTCGGTGCCCTGGCATTTTGGGCAGCGCGTGCCCGCCGGGGCTAGCTCGCTGACTGGCCGGCTGAACCAGGCGTTGGCGCCCTCAGCCGCGAAGACAGTAGCCACGAACTCCATCGCTTCGGGCAGCAGGAAGGGCTCGTCGCAGGCCTTGCAGAGATAGGCGGGGATGGGCACACCCCAGATGCGTTGGCGTGACAGGCACCAGTCAGGCCGAACCTCAATCATGCCCCGAATGCGATCGCGGCCCCAGGTCGGGATCCACTGGGTGCGGTCGATTTCGGCCAGGGCCTTTTCGCGCAGGCTATTGGCGTCGCCCCGATCGCCCAGGCGCGCGAACCACTGGCTGGTGGCGCGGAAGAGCACCGGATGCTTGCAGCGCCAGCAATGGGGATACTGGTGGCGCACGGTCTCGCCCGGCTGGTTGAGCAGGAATCCCGTCTCGGCCAGATGGGACACGATGTTGGGGTTGGCTTCGAGCACGGCCTGACCCGCCCAAAGCGGAACCTCGGCGGTGTAGCGGCCGCGGCCGTCGACGGGTGCGTAGATCTCCAAGCCTTCGGCGCGACCGACGATGTAGTCCTCGGCGCCGTGGCCTGGGGCAGTGTGGACCAGGCCGGTGCCTGCCTCGAGCGTGGCGTGGGTTGCGAAGCTAAGGCGGAAATCGCGCTCACTGCGCGGCTCACTGACGAACGGGTGCTGGTAGCGAATGCCGCGCAGGGCGGCCAGCCGGTCGCCGGCGATTTCGATCCACTCATTCTCGGGCGGTGGGGGAAGATGGCAGGCCGCCAGGAAGGTCTTGGCCAGCTCGCGCGCGACGATCAGGTACTCGCGCCGGCCGCTGCGCTCGACCGGGACGCCGACATAGCTGAGTTGCGGGTTGGCCACCACGGCCAGGTTGGCGGCCAAGGTCCACGGCGTGGTGGTCCAGATGACCAGCGCGGCGGCCGCTGTGCCGAAGATTCGCTCCACCGCCGGTTGGTTGGACAGAAGCGGGAAGCGCACGTAGATCGACGGCGAGCTGTGATCGGCATACTCCACCTCGGCCTCGGCCAACGCGGTCTGGTGGGTAGTGCACCAATGTACCGGCCGCTTGGCGCGGTAGAGCAGCCCCTGGCGGGCAAAGGCCGCCAAGATGCGTACGATGGTAGCTTCGTAGCCCTTGGACAGAGTCAAATAGGGCTGGTCCCAGGTGCCCACGCAGCCCAGGCGGCGAAAATCTGCGCGCATCACGTCGACGAACTTGAGCGCGTGGGCCTCGCAACGCTTGCGGAACTCGGCCGTGCCCAGCTTGGCGCGGCCACCCGCCGCTTTCTCCACCTGATGCTCGATGGGCAGACCGTGACAATCCCAGCCGGGCACGAAGCGCGCGCTTCTGCCCAGCAGAAATTGGGCGCGGACGATGATGTCCTTCAGCACTTTGTTAAGCAGGGTGCCGTAGTGAATTCCCCCGGTCGCATAGGGGGGGCCGTCGTGCAACACGAAGACTGGCACGCCGGCAGCTTCGCGCGCCGCCAGC
>PMBS01000250.1 GCA_003153015.1 Myxococcales bacterium | reverse complement strand
GGATTCGAAGAAGCGTTGCCCGTCGGAGATCACATCTTCTTGCCGCGCGCCGCGCCCATCTATGGCGACGCTGGCGAGGTCACAGGTGTGGCCATCGTTCTGCAGGACGTGACCAAGCTTTTCCATTTCGACGAGCTGAAAAGCAACCTGGTCGCCACGGTGGCGCATGAATTCCGGACGCCGTTGACCTCGCTGCGCATGGCGATTCACCTGTGCACCGAGGGCGCCGTGGGCTCGCTGACCGACAAGCAGGCTGATCTGTTGTTTGCGGCCCGCGAGGACTGCGAACGATTGCAGACCATCGTTGACGATTTGCTCAATCTTTCGCGCATCGAATCCGGCAACATCGACCTGCACAAACGGCGGGTTGCGCCCGAGACGCTGGTGAATCTGGCCCGCGATGCCCACCGCTCCGCCGCCGAGGCACGGCAAATCACCCTGCGCTCTGAGGTGGCGCCCGGGTGCCCAGAGGCCTTTGCCGATCCGGATCGCTTGGATTTGGTATTCAGCAATTTGCTGGGAAATGCCATCCGCTACTCATCGCCCGAGAGCGAGATCGTCGTGCGTGCCATGCCCGAGCTGGCCGGCGCGCCGGCCGGTGAGCGCGATGCGAGTGCGGGCCACTGGATCCGCTTCGAGGTCGCCGACCAAGGGCCCGGGATTCCCAAGGAGTACCAGGCCGAGCTATTCGAGAAGTTCTACCGTGTACCGGGCAGTCCCGCGGGTGGCTCGGGCTTGGGCCTGTTCATCGCCCGCGGCATCGTCCAAGCGCACGGAGGCCACATTGGCGTGGCTAGCGAGCCGGGAAAAGGCGCGACTTTCTGGTTCACCGTGCCCGCGGCGCCGGACCTGAGTGTGTAGCCTCGCGGCCGCAACCAAACGGGTGAGGTAGTTCATGTCGTCAGCCATCCGCCGCTGAGAACGCAGAGGGGAGAGGGGAGGCCGCAGAGTCGGAGAGAACGGAATGATGTTGGGGCGTTCCGAAAGAATCTTCGCGGCTGGCCGTGTCTTGCATGCGATCCTCCCCGCCGCCTCGAAGGGTGGCGTACGCCCCCCATGGCCCAAGATTCGTGCCAATATCGCGGCCACGGCCCCGGAACTGTGGCCGGTCCCGGCCCTCCGGCCCCCGGCCTCCGGCTCCGCCGCCGTCAATCCGGCCGCTCAACCCCCTTGACGCATCACTGATGCGAATCTGAGGGATCTTCTGTAAGGTTGAGGGGTTTCGCGCTACCAGCCGACATTGGCCCCCGCTATGCGCAAACCGCCACCTTCCGCCTCGCCCCCCAAGGAATCTCTGGATTCCGGCGGGCTGGGTGGAGCGGATTCTTTGGCCGAGCTGTACGATCGCTATGCCCCGCAAGTCGAACGCTGGGCTCGCCGGCTGGCCGGTCCACGCTTCGACCCCGAGGACCTCCTGCACGACATCTTCTTGGTTGTGCTGCGCCGGCGCCACGAATTCCGAGGCGAGGCCAAAATCACCACCTGGCTCTTCCGCATCACGGCTCAGGTGGTGCGCTGGCGGCGCCGCAACGCCGCTCTACGCTGCTGGCTGTGGGGCCTGCATGGACAGTCGCTGGCGGAAGCAAAGCCCAGCGGCCCCACCCCAGTCGAGGAACTTGAACGCCGCGAAGAAGGCGTGCTTCTGTACGCTGCCCTGGATCGCCTGCCGGAGAAGTACCGGTCGGTCTTGATACTTTTCGCGCTCGAAGAAGCCACCGGCGACCAGATCGCCGCGCTTCTCGGCGTCGACACCAATACGGTGTGGGTACGCTTGCACCGCGCCCGCGCCAAACTGGCCGATCTGCTCACCGAAGGAAAACCCTCGCCATGACCGACACGGAGCCCTTTGCCTCTGTCAGCAAGCGCGATCAGGGCCTGGCCTTGGCAGATGCGTTGCTGGAAAGCAACCGGCGGCTGCAGCCCTTGCCTGCCGCCGCCCATGACCGGGTGAAGCGCAGATTGCGCACACGCCTTGGCAGTCCCGCATTCCGGCGAGCGCGCTGGCTGCGTCCACTAGTGATCGCGGGCTCATTGCTGCTTTGGGGAACCGCGTTTGGCATCGCTATCGATCACTTCGTGATCGAGCGCCACTTCCCGCCAGGTCCGCCGCTACAATCAACTTCCGCCCCCGACAAACCTCGCCCCCATCGGCCCAGGACGACCAAGCCGGAGAGACTGATCGCGGTCGAGGATGCTCCGGTGGCGCCATCTGAACCAGCCGTCCCGCAAGCGGTCGCCATCCCGGACAGCGAACCCGCGCTGTCCGCGCCCAGCAAGCCCGCAAGCATCTTGCCACCGCTGGTGGCCTCCGCGCGACCACGGCCCTCGCGCCCTCCGGCTCCCTTCGAGTCTCCGACACGCTCGCCACTCGCTTTCATGGAGCCCGCCCCCATCTCGCCCCCCGCAAGAGCGGCGGTTGCCGACCGGGAGCCTTTGCCCGCCACCGGCCCGACGATTCCGGCGACCTTGCCAGCACCTTTGCCGGAGGTTCGTGCCCCTGCCCCGGTGGCCGCTGCATTGGTGAAGCCACCCGCGCCGCTTCGGCCGCCCGAAAAGACTGTTGCCGCTCCGGAGAATCTGAGCGAGGAGCGGCTGCTAGCCGCGGCTGTGCGGGCGCTGCGCGCGAAGCAGGATGCTGATTCGGCTTTGGTCGCACTCGACGCCTATCGCTCCCGCTATCCGCAAGGCCGACTTTTTGTCGAGGCCGGCGTCCTGCGCGTCGATGCGCTGATTGCCCTGCACCGAGAGGCCGAGGGTTTGCGTGCTCTCGATGAACTCGATCTCAGCCGCATGCCGGGCGGGCTTGAGCGCCGACTGCAACGAGGCGAGTTGCGCGCGACCAGTGGGCGTATTCGCGAGGCGCTCGCTGATTTCGATGGGGTGCTTGCGCAGGCGCGGGAGCCGGACTTGCTCCAACGCGCGCTGCAAGGCCGCGCGCAAGCCCGGCTGCGGCTGGGCGAGCTTGCGGGAGCGCGCTCAGATGCGATCGAGTACCTGCGGCGTTTCCCGGCTGGGCCATTCGCGCGACAGGCACGGGACCTTTCGCAGCCAAACCAGTAGATTGTCAGCACCTGATGACCCCCGCGTCGATTGTCGGCCTGCTGCTGGCTTTGCAGCCCACGGTGACCTCTGACAGCGATTGTCCCTCGACGCGCGACATCGAGGACAACCTGTCGGTGTTGTTGCCCGCCAACGGGATCCGGCCGGGAAATGCGGTTGTCATGTCCCGCAGCGATGGGATAGCCATCCAGCTACGACCCGAGGGCGCCGAGCAAAGCGACGATCGCTCGATCGCAGTGGGGAGCGGATGCGAAGACCGTGCCAAGGCCGCGGCCGTGGCCATCGCCACCTGGTGGCCGACCAGGCCGGTAGCAAAGGATGTCACGCCCAAACCCGCAGAAGCCACAATTGCGACTCAGCGCCCACGGCCGCGTGTTCTGAGCGTTGGCGCGGGCGGGTTTGCGTCCCTGATCTCAGCCGGTGCTGCCCCAGGGGTGCGCGCCGAGGTGCAGTGGGCGCCTTGGGCCAGGGCGCTAGCCTTTCGTCTGGACCTGGCTGGCACGGGTGCCCATGGTGCAAGTCTGGGCCCTGGCCGGGTGCAATTTCGCCGCTTCGCCGGCGAAGTCGGCGTGGCCTGGTCGCGCGGGCCCTTGCGCCTGGACGGGGCCGGCGTCTTCAGCCTGCTTTTTGTCGAAGGCCAGGGCTACACCTCGAACCAGGAGTCGAGCGGCACCTCTTTGGGGTTAAGCGCCGGGGCTCGTCTGAGCTGGTCTTGGGGACGCTGGGTTCCCTGGCTGGAATTGCGCGGCGTCGGATGGCCGCAATCGCAGCGTATCGTCATAACCAATTCGGCCCTGGGGACGCGCATCGATTGGGCGCTGCCACATGGCGAACTACAGTTGGGGGCTGGCATCTCGGTTTCTCTTCTTTGATCACCGCGGTCTGTAAGGTCTGGCCCGCCTGGGCTACTGGAGGAGCATGACAAACAATAGCTTGTTTCGTGTGATGATCGTGGCCCTGGTTCTCGTGGCCGCCTGCAAGAGCGACTTTCCGGCCGGGAGCTACGACGACGGAGGGGCCAAAGACACTGGTTCGTCGGCCATTCCCACCGACGAACAGTCCTGCCTGGCTTCAGACCACCCGCCCCAGTGCGATTTGGCTCCACCCAGCTTGGTCGTCACCAGCGCGCCCGGCGGCCCACTCTTGGCCGAAGTTCGGGTGACCGACGGCCCATGCGGCGCGACCGCCTGCCCCTCGGGCTGCGAGACGATGTCTGTCTCTGAGACTGCGTTCCAAACTTTCGGCGTGACTTGCGATCTCGTGGCCATTTCGACTGACGGACGCAGCCAGTCCTTCCGTGTGGCGATCGTGCGGCTCGGTCCCGATAGCTACATGTGCTGTGGAGATGCCGTCAGCTCGCCCGGCTCGGGACGTTGGGTCGGAAGCACGCCCATTGGATTTGACCCACCCCAGGTGATCGTCGATTTCAATCGCGACGCTGGGGTGCCGGACGCCGGCGTGGGCAGTCCTGACGGGCGCAACGGTGATTCAAGACAAGCCTCTGACCTCTCGCCTGCCCCGAGAAACTGCAGTGATATTACCGACCAACAGTCCTGTGAGGATGCCATCTGCAGCGGGATTTGCGAGTGGTCTGGCCCTTTCATGAGCGTCACCAGCGCACCGGGTGGCCCACTCCTGACCGAAGTCCGGGTCACCAGCGGCTGGTGCACCCCCGACACGTGCTCGACTTCTCGGGGCTCCCCAAGCTGCTCGTCGCTTTCCGTCACCACAACCGACAGAACCCCCGCGATCGGTACGACCTGCGATCTCGTCGCCATCGCAGCCGACGGACGCACCCAGTCGTTCCGCATCACGGTCGTGCAATCCGGTCCTGCCTACAACCAGTGTTGTGGCTCTTCGCTCCCCCCCTACTCGGGACAGTGGGTGACATTCGCGTCCCTGGCCTTTGACCCGCCCGAGGTGGTTGTCGATTTCAATCGCGACGGGGGGGTGCTTGACTCTGGGCCAAACAATACTGACGGGTTCAACGATGCTCCGACGGTGCTGCGAGGAGTTTTCGTGCCGACCGGCAGCATGACTGTGGCAAGGTTAGGCCACACGGCAACCCTGTTGCCTGGGGGGCAGGTGCTCATCGCCGGCGGAGTAGGCAACTTCGCTCTCGTGAGCGCGGAGCTATACGACCCAGCAACAGGGATATTCACGGTCACCGGCAACATGACCGTGGCAAGGGCGGAGCACACGGCAACGTTGTTGTCGGGTGGCAAGGTCCTCATCGTCGGTGGGAGCAATGGCACCAACTATCTCACGAGCGCGGACACATATGACCCGGCGACTCGGACATTCACCGCCACAGGCAGTATGACTGTTGCACGGACGGAGCAAACCGCGACCCTTCTGCGGAGCGGGAAGGTGCTCATCGCCGGCGGCGCCGGCAGTAGCGCGGAATTATACGACCCCGCGGCCGGGACATTCACGGCCACAGGCAGCATGACCACAACAAGGACGCAGCAAACGGCGACCTTGTTGCCGGGCGGGAAGGTGCTCATCGCCGGCGGATACGATCACGTGTCTCTTGCCAGTGCAGAGTTGTACGACCCAACGGCCGGGACATTCACCGCCACAAGCAGCATGACCGTGCCAAGATATTCCCACACGGCGACTCTGTTGCTCGGCGGCAAGGTACTCATCGCCGGTGGAGACGATTCGGGGTATCTCGCGAGCGCGGAGCTATACGACCCAGTGACCGGGACATTTTCGGCCGCAGGCAGCATGACCGCGGGCAGGGCCTCGCACACGGCGACTCTGTTGAGCTCCGGGAAAGTGCTCATCGCCAGTGGAGACCCGTCCCCGGCGAGTGCTGAACTCTACGATCCAGGTGCCGGAACATTTGCAGCAACCGGCGACATGACCGTACCCAGGGCGTATTCCACGGCCACGTTGTTGGGCAGCGGGAAGGTGCTCGTCGCTGGCGGACTAAGCAGCATGGAACTTGGGGTGCCTCTCGCAAGCGCGGAACTATACCAATAGCCCCTGCGGCGTGTGCTAGACTTCCTTCCCGCCGGGCCCGGTGGCCCGCGAAATTCGGAAAGGGAGGAACGTGATGGCTGAAAACAGGCGTATTCGCAAGGTAGTCAGGAGCCGTGCCACCATCGAGGGGGCAGGAGTTCATCTGCGTCGGGCGATCGGCTTCGGCGACCCACAACTCTGCGATCCATTTCTTCTGCTCGACGATTTTCGCTCGGACAGGCCTGAGCATTATCTCAAAGGCTTCCCCTGGCATCCCCATCGCGGGATCGAGACCATCACCTACGTCCTGCGCGGCGATGTCGAACATGGCGATAGCCTGGGCAACAGCGGCACGATCTCGGCCGGCGACGTGCAGTGGATGACCGCTGGCAGCGGCATCATTCACCAGGAGATGCCCAAGGGCGACCCGCAGGGCGCCATGTACGGCTTCCAGTTGTGGGCCAACCTGCCCGCAGCCAACAAGATGATGGACCCGCGCTACCGGGGCTTCGTCGCCTCCCAGATTCCCGAGGCCGTGCAGGAAGACGGAACGCGCATCAAAGTGATCGCGGGCGCGGTCGACGGAGTGACCGGGCCGGTGCGCGACGTGGTCACCGCGCCCGAGTATCTCGACGTCACGGTCCCCGCGGGCGTGACCTTCACCCGGCCCACGCCGCGCGGCCACACCGTGCTTGCCTACGTGACCGGCGGCAAGGCCGTGTTCTGCCAACAGAGCGACCCCTACAGCTACGAAGCCGAAGGGGGCAACTACTTCGACATGGAACGGAACGCCCTGCTGGGAGATGGCCACCTGGTGCTGTTCGCCGACGGGGACAGCGTGGCCATCCACGCTGGCGACGAGCCGGTGCGCTTCCTGCTGATTTCGGGAAAGCCCATCAAAGAGCCGGTTGCCTGGTACGGGCCCATCGTGATGAACACGCAAGAGGAGCTGCGGCTCGCCTACCAGGAACTACAGAACGGTACCTTCGTGAAGGTGCGCGGCAGCGGCGGCTGAACGTTGCCGGTCATCGTGACTCCACAGGGCGCGGCCGTGATGCCGTGTCTCTGCTGCCCGGTGGCGGCGGTAACCTCGGCAATCGGGGCGAGGTCGGCGAGCACGACCGACAGAACCAAGCGGTAGGGCCGGCAGACCGGTAGCCGAAAGCTCATGGATCGGACGACTCTGGATAGTACCCCTTCGGCTTGAAATACCAGTTTTGACCACCCTCGAATTGCACATAAGCCTCTATTCTTTCATAGCCGTTCCTTTGGAAGTAATCCGTGATTTCGTTCGTAAAATAGCTCCCCAGCCCGGCCTGCACCTCGATGCAAACTAGAAATGGCCGATACTTCTTAATATCAAATCCCTCTAGTGCTTTGAGCTCGGCCCCTTCTATGTCCATCGAAAGAAAGTCGATACGACTCACCTTCTCCCTTCTTAGTAGATCATTGAGCGTGATGACGGGAACCTTAACAACCTGTGGATTCCGAACTCTGGAAACGGCTCCTTGGACCGTGGTCGAGAACACTTCCGATCCTTTGTTTGTGTACAGATCGATCGTTCCGCCCGAGTGGTTTGATGCGGCAAAATTGCGGAATCTTGTTCCCGGACGGTACTTCAAATAGTCCGCCTCATATTGCTTGAGGGCGTCGACCCCTATTCCTTTCCAGTGCAGATGCTTTTCCAGATAGTAAGTTGTGCTTAGTTTCTTGTAGTCGGAGCAGCCAACGTCCAGGAAGAACTTGCCTTGGGCATCATTGAAGAAATGACGTATCAATACCTCTTCCTTTAATTGCGAATACAAGACCTTCTCATTGCAAATCTTGCTGCTCTTCAATGCCTCCAGCGAATCTTGTGAATAGCTCGTCGTCGCTGACGCGACGAGCCCGACGATCGGAACGACTATCATGCAAACCCACTTGAGCATCTGCGGTCCTCTTCTCATGGTCTTTCTCCAATTGGCTCAATCTGCTTGTTGTTCTGCTCAAGGGCCTTGCCGAGCTCCTGCAGCTTCCTCATGGGGCTATCCTTGTCGAACTGGACAGAGGCCGCGCGACCGTCCTAGAGCCCGGAGAAGCCGCGCGCGCCGAACATCCCCGCACCGACGATGGCGTTGCCCAGAGCCCCGACGATGACTGCCAGAACGATCGCGCACACCACCACCACGGCGGTGTAGGCAATGGCCTTGTCCTGCGGGCACTTCATCAGGCGAGGCAGGCCGAGGTAGAGGAGATAGAGCCCATAGAGGCCCGCGAGAGCAGCCAGCATCCCCAGCGTCGGCAAGATCTGCAGCACGCCTGCGACCCACCCCGGGGTGTAGGAGTACACCGCGAGCTTGATCGCCTGCGCATTGTTCTTCTCGGCAGCGAAGGTCGGCGCCAAGTAACCGCCCGATGGAGAGCATCTC
>PMBS01000086.1 GCA_003153015.1 Myxococcales bacterium | reverse complement strand
GCTCGTGGTGGCAGGACTGGCCGGTGCTGCACCTGCTTCCGCACTGGAACTGGCCCGGCCGAGAAGGGCAGACGATCGATGTCCGTGCGCTGAGCAATTGCGACGAGGTCGAACTCTTTCTCAACGGCCAGAGCCTTGGCAAGCAGGCCATGCAGCGCGACTCGCAGCTCAAATGGAAAGTGAAATACGCGCCCGGCATACTTTCCGCCAAGGGCAGCAAGGCCGGGAGTGTCGTCGTCGAGAAACGGGTTGAGACAACCGGCACACCCGCGGCCGTGCAGCTGCACCCCGACCGGCCGGAGATCGATGCCAACGGCGAGGATATCTCCATCATCACTGTGGCGGTGGTCGATGAAAAGGGCCGTGTCGTCCCGGTGGCGAACCATCCCATCAGCTTCGAACTGGAAGGCCCTGGCCGCATTCTCGGCGTGGGCAACGGCAACCCAAGCTCGCACGAGCCTGACACACTTGTCCCCGGCGCAACGTCTCGTTCACTGCCCATCAACGGCTGGCGCTACAAGAAAGGAATAGATCCCTACGACCCAAACATTTCCGAGGTCGCGGAGAAATTCGATGACTCCGGCTGGCAGACTGCCGATGTGAACCTGCAGCGGGGTCCACTCGGGCTCCATGACAAGGGGGTCTTTCGCGCGCGTTTCCAGGTCTCCTCCAAGGACCTGGCCATGCCGGTGGTTGAGCTTTGGTTCGGCAAGATCGACGGCGGCGTCGCGGTCTTCGTCAATGGTCAGAAGATCGGTGGCGCGGGCGACTCACGAGCTGCCTCGATCTACGACGTGAAGAAGCTACTGCGCGCCGGTGAAAACGTCCTCGCGGTCACGCTGGCGAACTACGGCCCCGCGGCCGGACTCAACAAAGGCGTGGCCTTGCGCCTGCAGGACAATCCCGCAAAGGTGGCCTGGGGCCGCAGCGTCTTCAATGGCCTCGCCCAGATCATCGTGCAATCCTCGAAAGAGCCGGGCACGCTCAAGCTCACCGCGCGCGCCAAGGGGCTCTCGTCAACGACTATTCCAATCGCGACCCGTGCCGTCACCGTTCGGGCTGCGCTGCCTTGAGTCCCATGGATGACTTCTCAAAGACAGCAATCTGGAGATACATGGACCTGGCGAAGTTCGCCTCTCTGCTCACCAGCCGGTCCCTCTATTTTGCGTGTCCGACAGAATTGCGAGATCCATATGAAGGTTCGGTGCCACGGAGTCACGATGAGGCAGTGTCAAATGGGCTCCAGTCCATGTTTGACGACTGTCTCTTGAAGAGGGCCAAGCTCGTTGCCCTGGGAGCCGATACGCAACAACTCGACGATGCGCTCGCCGCTTTCCCGGAGAGGATAGCGAGTCTCGCGAGACAAGTCGTCTCGCGGTTCGGCGTGAGCTGCTGGCATGAGAGCGAATATGAATCGGATGCGATGTGGAAATTGTACTCAGCGTCCGGAAACGGAATAGCCATTGAGTCAACCGTTGAACAGCTCAGATCCTCGATTGGAGATAGGCAGGACTTGCTTGTTGATCGCGTGCTCTACGCAGACTTTGACCATGACGCAATAGTAAAGGGACGAAGGCACAACCACCTATTCATTAAGAGGAAGTCCTTTGAGCACGAGAAGGAGGTGCGCGCGACAATTCTTCTGCCAGAGCAGGGAAAGGGCGTTGCCATCGCGTGTGATCTGGATGTGCTGGTCACCCGCGTGCATGTCTCGCCTCTTGCTGAGAAGTATGTCAGGGATGTCGTCGATGCCCTCTGTATCGGAAACCCCCGTGCCCTCAACAGGCCGGTTCTCCACTCATCTCTGTATTGTCCTCCAGATTCCCAGCTCACTATCAAGACCCGCTGATTGAGACGGGCTCAGGGTACTGTCACCCCAAAACCGAGCATTGTGGAGGCCGCCCTATGCGAACCCCTTGGATGTTGCTTCTGCCGTTGCCTTTTTCACAGGCCCTCTTCGCCGCCGATCTTAACTTCGCCGCCGATCTCAACTGGGTGAAGAACGGCGATTTTGTTTCCAGAGAAGCCTGGACGGGCAATCCCCTGTTCGTGCAACAAGGCCGCGACGGCGGTCGGGCGGCTGTGCTGGTGAACGAACAAGCCCGTTGGTCCACGTACAGGCAATCCATCGCCCTTCCGAAGCCGGCGCCTCCGGTGGTGGAAGTCTCGTTCGGGATGAGGTCCCAGGATGTGAAGCCGGGTTCAAAGCCTTGGGAACTGGCCCGCATGAACGTGACCTTCTCCGATGAAAAGGGGACCCAAGTCGGTGGCTGGCCCGAAGATCCGGGGCGCGCGGTCGGCAGCACCGAGTGGAAGACCTATACCCATCATTACGCGGTACCCGCCGGAGCGGCTACTGTGGTGATTTCGCTCGACCTCGGCAACGCCGTCGGCAAGGTCTGGTTCGACCGGGTGAAATTGTTTGTATACGATTTTGATTCGAGGCCCCTGCCTGCCGGGACTGTCGCCACCCACCCAAAATCAAGAAGTTTTTCGCAAACCCCGACCGACAACTGGCTTCTGAACCCCGGTTTCGAGGACATCGTTTCGCCCGACTGGTCTGCTTTCAGTCTGGCCACGCCGGGCCGTGAATCCATCCATTGCCTCTTTCTCGAAAACAGCAAGCCGGAATGGAACGTGTCGACCCAAACGGTGGACTTCAAGGGGCAAAGCGCCGCCACCTTGGCGCTGTCCGGCTGGGTCAGGACCGAGGACGTGAAGAAAGGCAACGAACCCTTCATGGCCGCGCGTTTCAGTGTGGACTTCAGGGACGCCAGCAATCAACAGGTGGGCGGTTGGCAGGGCGGCGTGGGAACCATCGAAGGCACCACGCCCTGGACGAGGTATGAAAGGGAATATCCGGTCCCCGTGGGGGCGGTCCGCGCCGAAGTGGGCGCAGGGTTGCCCCATTGCACGGGCCGGGCCTGGTTCGATGATCTGGTCGTCAACCTGCTGGACGCCTCGGGAAAGCGCCTCACGGCCAAGCTCATCTCGGAGCAAAGAAGCGACCAAAGCGATTGGCAGGCCTTTGTGCCGGGGCAGGGCGGGGACGCGGTGTCGCTGGACCTGTCCTCGCTCAATGAAACCCCCGCCGGGAACCACGGGTTCACCACCGTGAAGGACGGCAGATATGTCTTCGCCGACGGTACCCCCGTGCGTTTCTGGGGCACCGACCTTGTCGGCGGCAACGCCTTCCTTTCCCACGAAAGGGCCGACGCTGTCGCCAGACGCATGGCCCGATTGGGCATCAACCTCGTTCGCCTGCACCACATGGATGCGCCCTGGGCCTCCCCCAACCTGTTCGATCCCGAGGCGGAGGACACCCAGACCTTCTCCGAGAATTCCCAGGACAAGCTGGACTACCTGCTCGCCGCCCTGAAGAAGAACGGAATCTACGTGTACCCAGACCTCCTCGTGCACCGCAAATTCCGCAAAGGGGACAATGTGGCTGATTTTGCCCTGCTGGGGAATGGGGCCAAAGGCGTGGCGCATTTTTCCCGCCGGGTCATCGAGTTGAACAAGANNCACAAGAACCCCTATACCGGGAAGTCGCTCGCCGAGGATCCCTTCTTTATGGGCACCGAACTCGTGAACGAGTCCTCGATCTTCACGGGTTACGGGCTCGAGGATTTTCCCCCGGCCTTCGAGGCTGAACTGCAGAAACTTTACGAGGCTTGGGGCGGCAAAGGAAAGATCACCCGTTTCGCCTGGAACTGGAGCACGCAATCCCTCAAGCCGGTTCGCAACCTGGAAAACGCGGAACAGAGCATGCGTTTTCTTGCGGCCACCACGGAAGCCACCAACCAGGACATGCGCACGTACCTCCGGTCTCTGGGCGTGAAGTCACTTTTCACCATGAGCAACCAAGGACTCCCGCTGCTGGCCGACCTGCGCGCCGACGCCAAGATGGACCACATCGACACCCACGCTTATTGGGACCTGATCTGGAGGGTCGACGCGAACGGGGGCACCGACTATGCGCCTTTCGACAACACCTCGCAGTTGCTGAACCCGTTCAAGGATGCGCTGGTTTTCCACCTTGCTTCCGCCACGGTCTTGGACAAGGCCACGGTCGTCACCGAATGGAACGATTGCGTCCCCAATGAGTATCGCCTGGAGGGCCCAGTCCTGATGGCTTGCTACGGCTCGCTCCAGGATTGGGGCGGCATGCTTCAGTTCGACTTCACCCCCGACCTGCCTGGATCGGTCAAGCTCTCGAGTCTCAGCATCAACACGCGTCCGGCCAACGAAGTGATGTACCAAGCGGGCGCGTACATCTTCCGCAAGGGCCAATTGAAGCCGTCCGACGTGACAGTGGTGGAAGCCCTGTCGGACAAGAAGGTGTTGGCCCCGGCAAGCGCCAGTTCCTGGCTGGCGGACCATCCCTGGCTCCCTTATGCGGTCGCAGTCCGCAAGCAATTTACCGGCAAGGACGAAAAGCCCGTGCCCGCGTTGGATCAGGTGGCCGCGTTCTTCGACGATGCGGGCAAGAAGATCGTCTCTTCCACTGGTGAATTGGCGCTGGACTACGGCAAGGGATTGCTCAAGGTGGACGCACCTTGCGTGCAGGGGTTCGTGGGAACGGTGGGCACGGGGCAAGCCTTGAAGGCTTCCGACCTGACCTTGAAGTCGGCCCCGAGGAACCCCTGGGCCGGCGTCTTGGCGGTCAGCCTGGACGGCAAGCCGCTCACGCAATCCGGCCGGTTCGTGGTTTTCGCGGCCGCCAAGGAGGAAAACTCCGGGCAGGTGTGGAACGCCACCCGAACCGCCCTGAAGAACCCGGGCCAAGCGCCGGTGATGGAGCAATGGGTGAAAGGGACCGTGACGTTGAAGGTGCAGGGGAGGGGAACCTTCACCGCGAGAACCCTGGATGCCTCGGGAAAACCGGGCAAGCCCCTGCCCATTTCGCTGAAGCACGGTGAATTGGCGATCCCGCTCTCGCCGAAGAATGCGAGCGGCTATTACGAAGTCATTCGTAAATAGACATCACAGTGCGGCCGCGTTGCTCAAGGCACGCACGCAACACCCTGGGTCGTCTGCACGACCTGTGTGATGGCGCCGTTTGCGTTGTAGTGCAGCTCATCGACGTTGATCGATCGCCGATAGTCGCCCCCGCCCGGAAGCTTGGCATTGTGATAGAAAAGATAGGATTTCCCCTTGAAGTTCTCGACCACGGAGGCGTGGTTGGTGGAGATTCCAACGTAATCGAGAACGATGCCCTGGAAGGCAAACGGGCCAAGTGGACTTGCTGACGTCGCATACGCAATTTGTCCCGGCCATCCTGTCGAGTACGAGAAGTAGTACGTCCCGTTGTGCTTGCCCATCCAGGGTGCTTCCGCGTAGTTGTTGCCGCTCACGCTCATGTCGATGATGGGGCCGTCTAGGTGGAGCAAGTCTGCCGTCAATTTGACGACCTTGGGTACCCGTGTTCCAAAGTAGAGGTACGCTTGGCCGTCGTCGTCGATCAGAACCGCCGGATCGATCGGCTCATCCCCAGCGTTGAGATCGCGATCCTTCTGGATCAACGGCGCTCCTATTGCGTCCGTGAATGGTCCCGTCGGCGTGTCACCCACCGCAACGCCGATTTGCCAGCGGTCGATCGGCGCGAAGAAGTAGTACCTGCCATCCTTCGAGACGACATCTGGGGCCCAGGCAGCCCATTTCGCCGCATAGGCGAACGCCTGCAGCGTCAGGAC
Organism: Myxococcales bacterium; assembly: GCA_003153015.1. Classification (GTDB taxonomy): domain Bacteria; phylum Myxococcota_A; class Polyangia; order Fen-1088; family Fen-1088; genus Fen-1137. Next base: position 11,571 of record PMBS01000086.1, on the reverse strand, counting down.
AGAGCCTTCGTCGGTCCAGTCGACGAGATTGGCGGATGAGAAGGCGTGCCACGCCGTCGAATTCCAATACGTTCCGCCGTTGGTCTGATCGTCGGTGTCGTAGACATACACGCGCCCGTTGAAGACATGCGCCGCTGGATCGGCAACAAACTGCGTCACGAATGGATTTCCTGAGTAGCGAATGCCTCCGTCCGTAGAGCAAGCGCCTGTCGGATCTTGTGCCGTCTCCCCGGCCGAGCCATCCGAACCACTCAAGTTGCCACTGTCACTCCCGGACGTTGTCCCGATGGTCCCGACATCGTTCCCGGTTGAACGCCCGGTATCCACACAGGCAACGACGGAAGACAAGATGACGATGACGAGAAATCGATTCCCTATGGTTTTCAACAGTACCTGCTCTTCCTATGTTTGATGGGTATTCGAGTGGTGGGAAAAACAAGACCAGCTTCCTTCCCGTCGCATTGCACCCCAAGTTGTCCGAGAGCCCCCAAGTTGTCAACCACGTCCCCTTGCCCGTAGCACGGCGGGATCGATCGGCTCCGGACCCGCGTTCGTCAGCGAAATGTTGTCGATCAACAGCTTCTCGACGGCATCCTTGAACGCTTCCACCGTTGCTCAGCAACCTCGTGGACGAACTCGACTGCGAGCTGGCCTCGCGTGGACACGGCTTCATGCGCTATTCTGGCACGCCCAGATGCGCAAAGTATTCTCTTGCCTGCGCCCGGTCAAATCGGGCAAACTCTCCGCTCAACGGGCCGCCCCAGCACTTGGCTCTGGTCGGTTCGCGTAATAGCGACGGACGACAGCAATTGATGTTGCCCGTCGCCAGGCAGATCGAGAGGAGACAATAAGATGAAAACTTCCTGCCATACGAGCACACGCGTTCTCGGGCTCGCCTTGCTGGCTGGTCTTTGGGCAGCCGGCTGCGCTCCCGCCAGCAACAACACCACAGGCTCTGGCGGCGCGGGCGGCTCGAGTAGCTCTTCCACCGGCAACAGGACGGGCGGCACCACGAACAGCGGTGGCACCACGCACAGCGGCGGCACCACGAGTAGCGGCGGCACCACGAGTAGCGGCGGCACCACGAGCAGCGGCGGTACCACGAGCAGCGGCGGTACCACGGGCAGCGGCGGCGCATCCAGCGGCGGTTCGACGGATACGGGCGGTTCGGGGTCAGGCGGTGCCAGCGGGACAGGCGGATCTGTGGCCACTGGGGGGGCCTCCTCCTCTGGCGGCACCACGAGCACGGGCTGTCCGATCGTTTGGGATTGGGAAGGCACTACCGTGGACAACTGGACGACAGACACCGACGTGACATTGTCGGTATCCACGACTCAGAAATTCACCGGCACGCAGTCGCTCAAGGTAACGATTCCCGCTATGACAAGCACGGCCGGCGTTGACGGCGGTACTGCCGCAACCACTACAATGAAGGGGCTCTACATGACCCCTCCCCCGGCGACCTCCAATATGTGGCCGGGCGCGACGATTACGGTTCACGTGTGGGTTCCTGTTGGAACAAGTGCTTGGATGCAGTTGTTCATGCAGTCCAACAATTGGACTAGTTGGAATCAGTCCCCCACAAGCGTGACTCCCACCGCGGGTGCTTGGACAACACTGACATTCACTGTGCCCGCGGCTACAGCGGTGTTCCCCGGTGGCATTAACCAATTGGGCATCCAGTTTGGTGTCAGCGGTGGCGGCTCGTTTGCGGCTGGTGACATATTCATTGACTCCATCACTGTCTGCGGGGGAACCCAGAGTTGCTCGGGTACAGGCACCGGATCATTCGATTTTGAGACCGCGGGCGCGACGGATGGCTGGGCATTCAAGGGCGATACAGGAGTTACAGATACCGTTGTCACTCAGTCTACGGCCCAACATTACGGCACTACAGGTACCGGTTCGCTCAAGGCTGCCATGACAGCGATTCCCGTTGCACCCGCGGCCGGTTCGACGACGAGGCGAGTGGAACTCGCGAACGCCAAAGCGTATTGTGGTCAGACCGTCACGTTCCATGTGATGGCCGACAACATCACGGCACTCAACATCCAACCCTACGCTGCAGCGAATGGTTGGTCCGACTCCATAGGAACGGCCGCAACGCTGACCGCCACCAACGCTTGGACAACGGTGACGTTCACAATCCCCACAACGATCAGTTTCCTGGGATTGCAAGCCATTGGACTTCAGTTTGGCAACACGTCCACATCGGCTACCTATACCGGAAACGTCTACATCGACGGGGTCACTTGGCAGTAATCACGCTGGTGAGCAGCGCCTAGATCGCCACAGCTACTTGCGGGCCGGATCCCCGTAGAAGGTGCCCCGTCCGTGGGTACCCACGTAGACCCGGCCGAACTTCTTGGGATCTCCCGTGATGTGCAGGACCAAGCCCCACTGGTGCTGATCGTCGTTGATGCGTGCCCAGGTGGCGCCGCTGTCCGTAGAGCGGAAGAAGCCGCGCTGTCCTTGCACGGTGCCCACCAGGTAGAGAGCGGCATACTTGGCCTTGGGAGCTGCCTTGCCGAAGCCGAAGGCGTGGATCTCTTGCACGGCTGGCATGCGATCGAAGCCCTTGGGGCTTGAGTGATACAGGCCATTGAAGGCAGCCAACCAGAGATCTCCCTCGCGGCCCGGGGTGGCGTAGATGCGGTCCTGGCCACCGCGATCATCGCCGCGATCACTGCGGTTGTCGGCCCCACTGCCACCTCGCTTGGGCAAGCCATCCGATAGGACCAAGGGCCGTTCGGTGAAGTGAGCTGCGCCGTCGCCGCTCTCGAATAGCTTGCCCTCGAAAAGGGCGATGCCATAGAAGCGCTTGGGGTTCACGCGGTCCGCGATCACGCGAGTGTCCATGGGCGCACCCGCACACGCTGTCCAGGTCGCGCCCTTGTCCGTGGTGACATAGGGGACATGATGGCGAGGCGTCCACACCCAGGTTTCGCCGTTGGATGAGACGGCGATGTGTCCCTCGGTGGCCTTGGGATCAGGCACTGAAGCGGGTTCGTGCCAGGTCCTGCCACCATCCAGGGAGTAGCCCAGATTCAGGCTGCCTGGGCGCGGGCGGCCGATACGCACGATCACGTCCGGATTCAGTTCGCCGCCGCTGACATCGTGGGTGTTTCCCAGGAAGGGCGGCTTGGGGTTGCCATCCGGCGCGGGTTTGTCGAGATCCCAGTGGACGAAACCGGAGTAGTCGCCGACGCCGGTGATCACCTGAGCACCCTTACCGGGACTGTATAGTGCCAGGGCCACGGTCTCCTCGATGCCGGGGCTCATGACGGTCCAATGGGTGGGGAGATTCTTGTCGAGATTCGTCAGGTCGTACGTCTCCCAGCCGCCGTAGCCGGTGGTGAACATGGCGTGATCCGAATTCGCGGGATCGATCTCCACGTCGAAAAGCCAGTGGATGTCGGTGTCGCGGACATACGGTGCCAGGCTGTAGTCCATAACGCCGCCGCTTCCGAAGACGGGCTTCCAGGTGGCACCGCCGTCGGTGCTGCGGAAGACATCCTCGCCTTTCGGGCGGTAGAAGGAACTGGCGATCACGACCTTGGGATTCTTCGCATCCACGGCTACGGCGGCGTAGCCGAATCTCCGTTCCTTGCCCGGCTTGTCCGGGGTGATATCGGTCCAGGCACCACTCTTGATGTTCAGCTTCCACACGCCGCCATTGATCATCTGCATGGGGCCGGGATCCGTGCCATAGGTGATGAAGAGATTCCCATCAGAGGCCAGGACCGCGTGGTTGGGTCGGTACTGGGTGGGCTGTCCAGCAACGGCCTTCCAGGTTCCGCCTCCGTCATCACTGCGAAAGAGGCTGGGCTTGCCCATTACCGAGACGCCCGCGAAGAGCGTCTGGCTGGCCTTGCCCTGGGTACCGCTAGTGGGATTGAAGACCACAAAGACGATGCTGCTGCGGCCTCCGCCGCTCCAGGCAGGCAGCTTCGCTTCTTCGGGCGACAACTTCAATACATCGGCGGGGAAGCTGTCCACCTTGTTCCAGGTCACAGCGCCGTTCGTGCTCTTCCACAGGCCGCGGTGGCGCGTGCCCAGAAAGAGGATGCGGCCATCGTTGGGGTCCACCGCCATGCGCTCGCCATTGCCACGACCGGCTTCGTTGCCACCGAACTTGATGGGCACGTTGGTGCGCTTGAATGTCCGGCCCTGATCCGAGGACCGCAGGATCGCGCCATCGGGAACTTCGGGAGCCGTGTACGTGCCGCAGGCCAGGTAGACCTTGCTGGGATCCGAGGGATCCACGGCGATGCTCTCGACGCCCATGAGGTTCAGATCCTTGTAGGGAATCCAGTCGAGCATGGGTTCCCAGCGTCTGGTCGTGGGATTTCTGCGATAGGCGCCGCCCATGTCCGTGCGGGCATAGCAGACATCCTTGGCGGAGGGATGGAACACGAAACCATCCACAAATCCGCCTCCCACGATCTGGACGCTCTTCCAGGTGTATGGCACGGCTTTGGGTTTCTCAGCGGCTGACACGGGAACGGTGAACAGAAGTAGTGCGCAGAGGGTGTTACGGAACAAGCTCATGGTGGTGTGCCTTTTCATAGGGGGAATTGCCTGGGCCTAGCTTAATCGTAGGTTCTTTCGCGAAGACTCTACATCGCTTCCGGGGCGGACACCCCTGGCAGCTGGTGGTAGCTTTCTTGTTCTTGGCAGATGCGCGATAGCGCACAGAGCCAACTACCCTGGAGAAGCCTATGACCTTCCCTGATTGTCCCTTGCCCCTTGCCACGCTGGTCGTCGGGTTCCCCTTTCGGACATGACCGTCTCAAGACAGGAAGTTTCGAGATGANNCTTCTCTCCCTCAGCATTCGATTCGTTTCGCAGTAGTGGCAGGTTTCTCACTGGCTCTGGGCGCATGCTCGGGAAACAGTACTTCCGCAACCAGGTCCGGCGGCAGCCCGGGAAGCGGGGGAGTGGTTGGAAGCGGCGGTACCACGAGCACCGGGGGCACGGTGGCGACAGGCGGAAGCACGTCGACTCCGGCCACAGGAGGGACGCTCGCGACTGGAGGAAGCATCCAGCCTTCCGGTGGCTCGACCACAGGCGGCACGACCAGCGCAGGAGGGGCAACGACGAGCGGCGGCTCCCCCGCGAGCGGCGGCTCCACGGCCACAGGCGGCTCGAAAGCAACGGGGGGCGCCTCCGGAGGAACCACGCCAACGGGCGGCAGCACGACGTCCGGAGGAACCGCGGCAACCGGCGGCAACACAGCCAGGGGTGGAGCGGCGGGCGGCTCGGCCACGGGGGGACGAACGGGTGGCACCACGGCCACGGGTGGATCTATTGCCACAGGCGGGACCACGGCCGCCGGTGGGAACACCGGCGGCTCAAAGCCCACCGGTGGCTCTACTGTCTCTTCAGCCAGTTTCTCATTCTACGTTTCTCCGACAGGCAGCGACGATAATGACGGCGTGACCGCCGCGACCCCATGGAACACGCTGGAAAAAGCCAGGGACTACATCAGAACCAACAATCTGAACAAGACCGCCACCGGGGATATTGTCGTCTACCTACGCGGCGGCAGATATCTCCGGACCACGACGTTCACGCTTACCAGCGCTGATTCGGGCCCCGATGGGAACTATATGGTCTACCGAGCATATCCAGGAGAAATCCCCGTTATCGATGCCGGCAAGGCCATAGCAGGCTGGAGGCAGGTTGCCGGCAAGCCGTACTTCGTGGCCGATGTTTCCGTCTCCGCCGGATACGCAGGCTATTTTCGCCAACTGTACGTGAACAACGTGCGGGCCCAGCGCGCGGGAAAATTCCTGCCGCAGGACGGCTGGTGGGATGATCCGGCCACAGCATCGTATGCGCAGGACGGAATAAAATTCAAGAAGACCGATCTGGTAACTCTCGCGAATCCCACGGCAGCGGTCGTTTCCTTCTTCAGCGCCTTCAAGACAGCCGAGATTCCTATAACCGGGATGTCCTCGCTCGATGCGAACGACTGGGTATTGAAGGTCGAGAACCCCGATTTCAACAAATGGAGCTCAATGGGTAGGGCAAATTCTACGGAATGGGTGGAGCTGTCCAATGTGCTTGAGTATCTGGACGAATATGGAGAATGGTACCTAGACGGAGCAAACGGCAAAGTGTACTACTATCCCCAGCCATGGGAAGACATGGCTACCGCCAGCGTCTATGCACCGGTAGTGGATTGCCCGTGGAGAATAGGCGGGACCAGGACCGCCAAGGCCAGTCGGATCATGCTTGACGGATTGACCTTTGAGCACAACAACTGGTCGCGCACGAAAGACCGCTGGATCGGCGGTTCACAGGCGGAAATGCTGTGGGGACTGGACAACGCGGAATACACCGATGAGGTGCCGGGGGCGCTGGTGCTGACGCATGCGAATTCGAGCGTGGTCAGGAACTGCGTGTTTCAGCACCTGGGGACCTGCGGGGTTCAGCTGTACGACGGCTGCGACGGCGCTACCATTCAAGGGAATTACTTCTTTGATTGTACGGCAGCGGGCGTAATCGTCGGGAGAAGCGCCCACCTTGTCACGAGCGATCCTAGTTCGGAAACGCAGCGCAATACGAATACGTTGGTGAGCAATAATGTCGTGCGCAATACGGGTTCGGATTTCACGCAAGCGACAGGAATCGATTGTATCCATGCCGAGAATGCGAAGGTTTACCATAACGATATTTCCGACGTCCCGTTCGCCGGGTACCATAATCGGACCGGACAGTTTAGCGCACACTTTCCCACGCCGGCCATCGCGGGACAAGCGGAGGTGTTCTACAACCGCTCGTCGCACGTGGGAACCTATCGGCGATATTGTTCGGGGGATGCGGAGCCTGACTATTACACCTTCGGACCGGAGCCCATTCACTTCAGCAAGAATTATGCCTACGGTCAGGTTCCGATAGGTTTGAGCAATTCGGCACAGATCGACGATAATTCTCTTAACGTGCTTATGGATTTTTGCGTGCTGGATTCGAAGCTGTCGCGGAATGCGTTTTTGTCGTGGAGCTCCGGAAATGTCAATGTGGCAACGGACAACATCTGGTCCAATAATGCCAGTTATCAAAGCACGAATTGCATCACGACGAACTACCATTATGTCGCGGGGGCATGGCCGTCCGATGCGCAAGCGGTCATTGACGGTTCCGGGGTGGAGGCTGCCTACGATGATCTGCTGGGTGGCACCTACAGCGGCGATAATGTTGCCTTGAAGGCGGTGGCTTCGGCCTCATCGTCGGTGTCCGGTCATGCGCCCAGTCTCGGCAACGACCTGGGGAACAAGACCTATTGGCAATCCGGAAGCGCGTCGGATAATCCCTGGTTCATGCTTGATCTGGGCAGCGCTTATGTGATTATGAAACTGGAGTTGGAGCCGGCGCTTCTGACGGACGTTGACTTGACGAGTTTTGAAATCCAAGCGTCGAATGACGCGGGCTTCGCGACATTCTCCGTGCTTGCAGCCCAGAATGCGACGCAGTTCAGGCATAGGACCGACGTGGGGTACAATGACAAATTCTGGTATGTCGAGCATGATGAGATCGCTTACCGGTACATACGGGTCTATAAGACCACGGGCACGGAACTGGCATTGTCCGACCTGCGGGTCTACGTCAAGGGCTCAAGTGGGCCATGAGAGCTGAGCACAGCAGACGCGCATCTTGCGGCTCGCAACCGCGCCTCTGGCCGGCAATCGCCGGTCTGGCCCTGCTACTGGCGCTTTCTTCGGCAGCTCGGGCCGAGCCCGCCCTGGCCAACGTGCATGCCCGGCGGGGCGTTGATATGGGGACCCTGGGAGGGTTCCCAAACCCTCCCGCGATGGTACGGGGCCGGCAAAGCCGGCCCGCTCCCCACGCGACTAGCCTAAACGGCAAATGGAACACCATCATCGACCCCTACGACACCGGGTACTTCGACTATCGCGGCGTGCCCCACGATGCCGCTGCCAGGCCCACCAGCGGCTTCTTTCTCGATCGCCGCCAACAGGACAGGTCCGAGCTGCTCGAGTACAACTTCGACGCCAGCCCCACCCTCAGCGTGCCGGGCGACTGGAATTCACAGAACGATCGCCTGCTGTACTACGAGGGCACGATCTGGTACCGGCGACGGTTCGACGCGCCGAAGGCCGCACCGGGCAATCGCCTTTTCGTGTATTTCGGCGCGGCCAACTATGAGGCCGATGTCTATCTGAACGGCCGCAAGCTGGGCAGGCATGTGGGCGGGTTCACGCCGTTCGCCTATGAAATCACCGGCCTCGCCAAGGAGAAGGACAACTCCCTAATCGTGCGGGTCAACAACCGCCGCCGGCCCGAGGGCGTGCCGGCCATGAACACCGACTGGTGGAACTACGGCGGCCTCACGCGCGATGTGCTGCTGGTGCAGACGCCAGGGACCTTCATCGCGCAATACCACGTCGGTCTGAAGGCCGGCACGCGCGACTGCATCGAGGCAACTGTGCAACTGGATGGCCCGCGCAAGCAGCAGAAGGTCACTGTGACCCTGGCCGGGCTGAGCCTGAAGGCAGAGGCCCGCACGGATGCCAGCGGCGTGGCGCACATCGAGTTCCCGGCCCCGCAGATCCCGCTCTGGTCGCCGGAGCGGCCGGCGCTGCACGACGTGGTCCTGTCGAGCGAGACCGACCAGATCGCCGACCGTATCGGCTTTCGCACCATCAAGACGGCCGGCACGGATATTCTATTGAATGACAAGCCGGTCTTTTTGCGCGGCATCTGCATTCACGAGGAGAACCCGATGCGCGGCGGGCGGGCGTATTCAGTCGANNCCACTACCCGCACAACGAGCACATGGTTCGCGTGGCCGACGAGCTGGGCCTGATGGTCTGGGAGGAGATCCCGGTCTATTGGGCCATCCAGTGGGAAAACGCGGACACCTTGCACCTGGCGCAGGCGCAATTGACCGAATTGATTGCGCGCGACCAGAACCGCGCCAGCGTGGTGGTGTGGTCCGTGGCCAACGAGACGCCCATCACCGCCGAGCGCACGCATTTCCTGAAAACGCTGGTGGACACCGCGCGGTCGCTGGACGGATCGCGATTGATCTCAGCGGCGATGGAGGTCCACGGCGACAAGCAGAACCCGGACTTGCGCATTGTGGACGATCCCTTTGGCGAGTTCACCGACCTGGTCAGCTTCAATCAATACATCGGCTGGTACGACGGCCTGCCCGACAAGACGGCGCGCATCTCGTGGTCAATCAAGTACGCAAAGCCGGTGGTCATCAGCGAGTGCGGCGCCGATGCTCTACAAGGCTGGCACGCAGATGCGCTCACGCGCTTCAGTGAGGAATACCAGGAAGACCTGTATCGCAAGACCATCGCCATGCTTCGCAAGATCCCCGCCTGGCGAGGCGTGACGCCGTGGATCCTCGCCGACTTCCGCTCCCCGCGCCGGGTTCTGCCCAATGTGCAAGACGGCTGGAACCGCAAGGGCCTGATCGGCCAGAACGGCAAGAAGAAGAAGGCGTTCGCTGTCTTGAAGTCGTTCTACGACGGGCTGGAGCAACGAGGCGCGCGCGGCAAGTGAGGATCGCGGGCAATGGAGATTGCCATCGCGAAAGGGGCGACAGTCCGTAGAGGCGCTTGATACGCGCGACATCAGGGCCACGGTCCCGCTGGTCGCTGACGTTCTCGTGCGGGAGTTCGGCGTGCGTCGGGTGGCGCTGTTCGGTTCGGTGGCGCGCGGGGCTGCCCGCCCTGATTCGGACATCGACATCGCACTGGAGGGGCTGCCGCCCGGTCAGACATTCCATGCCATGGCCCGGGCCGCCGAGGTGGCAGGCCGCAATGTCGACCTGGTGCCGATGGAGGGGGCGCGGCCCGAGGTACTGGCGATCATCGATCGCGAAGGTGAAGTGATCCGTGGCAGCGGCTAACCCGGTCTCCCTGAAATTGCGGGCACTGCTGGAAAAGCTGGCGCTGGATCTGGCGGCAGCAGAAAGGCGGGCCGCTGAGGTAGCCAGCGTCCTCGGCGCAGCGACAGGTCCTGGCCCGGACCGCGGCGGCGTCGCCATCGCAGCGGTCGCGCTCGACCACTACTACACGTCCATCGAATCTTCCCTGGAGATGATCGGCCATGGCTTCGATTCGATGACGCCGACAGGGGCCGACTGGCACCGGGCGCACCCTCAACCGATTGCTGCGGCCACTGGGCCTCAGACTGAGCCTCGCGTTGATCGAGGAGACGAGGGGCAAGAAGGTGGCCTGACCGCCCAGCGAAAGACATCCATTCAGTAGTCATGCTTGACGACCCTCGGAGTTACGCAGTCTTGCGCGATTTGACAACTAGATCGACGGCACAGTCGAGCAAATGCAACAGTGCAATGAGCTGACTGAGGCTCTTGCGCGTGTTGGTTGGGTCCAACAAACGGTATAGCTGCGGGACCGAGGTATGCAGTCGGCGGGCCAGTTCGCGACGGCTCAGCCCCGAGCGTTCGGCGCGCCTGCCGGCCTCGACCGTGAGCTTGTGGGCGAGCAGCTCTGCCAGCATTCCTGGGTCCTGATTGTACTCGAGGGCGTGATCGATATGCACGGTGCCTTCCGCGCCGGAAGCAAGAATGTAGGTCACCGCCTCGTTCCCAAGTTCCTCGTCCACGTACGCTTGCTCGATCCTGTCTTTGGATGACGGCCGAGGCACAAGTTTGGCAAACGGGACCGGGTAGATCCTGCCAGACCGAACCACGAGCTCGATCTGAGCCTTTCGATTGTTCACAATAGCCGCGCGGATCTTCATAGGGCGCCTTCCTTCCTCAAGTCTGCGAGCATTTTGATCAACTTGGCAGTGGCCCTGCCCTTCATGGGAGCCCAGGCATCGATGTTCCACTTGAGAACCAGCTTTCCGTCGCGATAGACGTGGGCGTGACGAGGGCTGTGGTCACCTATCCAAGTGAGGAGGACATAGTCGTCACGGCGGATCTTGCCCACCGAGACATGTTACCACCCATGGTAACAGATGCAACCCCCGCGAAACCACGACTTGAAGCCGCTGGTGGACACCGCGCGGTCACTGGGAAACTGCCGCGTCTGCTCGACAAGCTCCGAGGAACGGCGGTTGCCGACGACTCCGACGTCATCTGATTTCCGCAGGTCCCCCAGACCGGCGCTGCGCCGATCATGGCCTCTTCCGCAAGCCCGACCGCAGTCCGCAGCACCGCCCGAAACGCCTCCACGAGTGAGCGATCGCGCTCGCGATCTCGCGAAGAGTCGCTAGGATGACTGCCATGGCAAGCGTACGGCTATCAGTTGGAAAGGCTGCCGCGGTCCTCGTCTCGAGCACGGTGCTTTCATCGTGTCTCAGGCCGCCTTCGCAAGGGCCGACATCGGCCGCCAACCTTGCGGCGGTGCCCGCCCGAAACGTCGCGGCGGTCGCGGGCACGGCCCCCCTCCCGTCGACATCGGCCGCCAACCTCGCTGCAGCGCTTGCAACCGCGGGTCTACCTGCGAGCCTCTCGTGGACCTCGAGTGGCCCTTTGATCGTCTCGGTATCAGATGCGGCCCATCACCTGGTTGCCGTCAAGGACCCGACCGTCGTCCGATACAACGACCGCTGGCACGTCTA
>PMBS01000068.1 GCA_003153015.1 Myxococcales bacterium | reverse complement strand
CCACCACCGACCGCAGCCCCGCGCCATTCGTCCACGCTTCGGACGAGAAGACCGAGCTCGAATTCCGCGTCCAGTACCGCGCCTTTGTCGACGCTTTCCGTGCCGGCGCCGAGCGCCTGCGCGACCGCGCACGAGAGTGGGTGGAGATGTTTCCCCTGTGGGCCTTTCCGCCAGCCCTGCCATTCAATGCCCCGGACTGACCAGGATCGGCCACCGCCGCGCTGACAAGGCCACCGACCAGCGGTCAAGGAAAAGCCATGCCCGGCGTTTGTCCCCGACGAAAGATTCCGGACTTCCTCGGCCCCGATCTCCATCCTGCCCGACCCAACGATGACGTTTTCCCCTCGGCATGGCCGTCCCGGCTGTCGTTCACGCCAGCCACCACTTCCTTCAACGCCGATCGCGGGGCATGTCCACCGACGTTCAAGGGAGACTCCAGGAAAACCTCCAAGAAAACTCAGGCACCACACACCGAGGCACCACACACCGAGCAGATGGGGTTTTGGCGAGCCACAGCTCATGAATCGGCTCTGGATCGCACTTTAGTACCGAGTCTCTCGCCCGTCATTTCCGCACGTTGTTGAATGGCGGAAGGTACTCCGCGATCAGCACCTTGCCGCTCTCTCCGCCGAAAACCCGCAGGATTACCTTGCCGACCTCGACGATGGGGCCGGACAACGGATTCGCTCGATACACGAGCTTGTAGCGATCCTGCTTGCGCGCTTCAAAGATGATCCTCACGCCGTCGAGGGTGCCCATTCCCTCGATCGACGTGGAAGCGTCCTCTTCGATTCGGGAGTTCTCGATCTCGGTCTGCAGTGCGTGCCAGGCGGCACCGTCCAAACGCGTCGTGCGGTGCTCGAGGATGCTCCCGTCCTGCCCCACTGCCGTCGTTGTTATGGTTGCGCCGCTTGAGTCTGCGTCGACACGCACGGACAGGTCTGGGTGAAACGCCGGCATCCAAAGAAACCGGTAGGTCCTTGTGACCGCATGGCCACACGACAGCGATGGCTCGTTCATGCCGCGCAGTACGGCGGAGTGCCAGTTCCGAATTCTATGCTCGCTCCCCAAGTCGGCGGCGCGATGGGCGTAATGGTAACTCACGTAAAACGCCAGCGGCGGGAAGTAGTGGTAGTCCGAGTCGCGTGGCGGGCACGCACGCTCAGCTGATCGGTAAAGGAGACGTCGCGGTCCGAAGGACAGGTTGTGCCTTCTCTCGACTGCCAGCCGAACATCGCGCGGATCATCGTCGCACTCGATCAGCAGCTCCATGAGACGTTGGGGTGTGTCGTCGTCGGGCAGATCGAGGACTAGGCGGCTTTTCGGATTGATTCCAGCGCCGGAGAAGAGGAGAGCCGGCGCGAACCGGAACCCATGCGCGAGCGGTTCAACATCGCATCTCATCCCTAGCCGGGCCAGGCCGTCGATAACACCCACAGGTGACGTGCCACGAATGGTGGTGCCGAAAAGATCGGCCATGTCTCGCTCACTTGCATCGATGCCATAGAGCTGCAGGAAATTGGCCGCTGCGGCCGGGACTGAACTCCAGCTTCGGCTCTGTACCACTTGCCCGTCGGGCCGCACATCGGGCAGGCCGCTGGCCATGGGCCACGACAAGGCGGCGTGGAGTACAATCAAGACCAGGACACAGGGCAGAGCTCGCGTGATCCTTCGTGGCCCCACGCGTGCTACGCCGAGTGCCAGCATCGCAAGCGTCAGCGCCCACAGCGCCAGCTCTCGGTGACGTTCGAGCCACAGCGGCAGGCGGCCGGAAATCGTCGGGAACGTGGTCAGGAATGTATCGAGGGCCAGCGCCGACAGGCCCCCGACAAACCAAGGCCAGACCCTCGGACGCGCACCGCGCGCGCTCTCTCGTCGACTCGCTGCCCAGACGCCCGCGACCAAGCCTGCCCCGGTCGCGGCAACGTCAACGGCCAGGGTCCAGAAAAGTCGGGTCATGCAACACGCTTTCTCGCGCTCGCATAGTGGGAAGTATAGAAGAAAGAACGCGACCCGGAAACGCCGGTGGCAAGGGATGGCGTCCAGCTTGTCGAACGATAGTGCGAGAGGCAGGCGAAGGTCGATGGTTGCTTCGGCTACTGGAATCGGGGGGGTCTCTGACCCCGACATGGTGGCCACGGCGGCACACCGCGAGTGGACACACCGAGATGGTGGTCACGTCCTTCCGACTAGCACTGCCTGGCCGTGGAGGCCAAGTACCCCTTCGCGGGACTGGGAGACCGCGGGCACGCGAAGCCAGGTGCGATCAGGTGGGCGAAGCGATCAGGATCCTTGACCCCCTGGTCGGTCATCCAGCGCCGCGAGCTGTCGCGCAGATTCTCGCCCGCGGGGTTGCCGCGCAGCTCGCCCAGCCAGCGACGACCAGACTCGGCCAGCAAGAGGGCGCCGGCGGCCTCAGCGGTAGCCACGGCGCGCTCCAGTGCGACCACGGCTACCGCACGCGATGGCGATGGTTCCAGCCAACAGATGCCGGCCTCCAGCAGGGCGCCCATGGCGACGCCGGTCTGGTGCACGGCCCGGGCCAGCCTGCGCGCGTGCCGGCGCGCTTGGCGCAGCTGCGGGGCGCGCTCGTCCACCGGCAGTTTCTCGGCCATGGCCAGTGCCACGCGGCCCGAGATCCAATCGTACTCGATGAGGATGCCATTGATCTTGAGCAGCGCGGAGCCGGCAAGCCGGCGCTGCTCGGCCGCCAGCGCGTCCCTGGCCTGCTCGGGACGCTCGCGGTACAGCGCCTGCTCGCAGCGCGCGTACAGATGGAAGAAGTGCTGCACGTGGTACAGGTCGCGCGGCCAGGAATCCAGGACGCCCTCGATGTCGCGCGCGGCGGGCTCGGGATCGTCGCGGATCAGCCAGACCATGGACTGGTAGGTGCGCAGGTTGGTGGCCAGGTAGCGGTCGCCGGTGCGATCGGCGTCCGCGGTGTAGCGATCGAAGCATTCGGCCAGCTCGCGCAGCCGGCCTGACAACCGTAGCGAGAAGCACGCGAACGAGCGCGTGGTGGCCAGTTCCCAACCCACGTTCAGACAGTGCGTGAGCAGGTACTGCTCGACCGCGATGAGTTCGGTCGCCACCGCGTCCCACTCGCCCGCAAAGTAGCGGACCATGGCCTTGCCCATGCGCGCCAGGCCGATGGTTGCTGCGTCCGACGATCGGCGCGCCAGCACTTCGGCCTGCGACGCCAGGCGAACCGCCCAGCGCTGGTGCGAGCTGCCTAGCGCCGCCAGTTGTCCGGCCAGAACGGCCAGTCCCTGCGCCACCCGCCGGATATCCCCAGCCTTGAGTGCCAGCAGGACAAAACGCAGCAGGAAATCGTCGGCGCGCAGGGTGTCCACCACGCCCAGACCGATGTTCACCGACCACAGCACGTCGAGCAGGCGGGCCTGCTCGGCCGGGATGCTGGAGGACGGCCGTTCCTCGAACTTGATTCCGCGCACGCGCAGCCACAGNNAGGGCGCGCCGCGGACCGCGCGCCAGGTGCAGCCCGGCCTGGTCCAGCACCTCACCTACGATCTCGAGCCCGCGCACGATATGGCCTCCGCGCAAGAGCTGCTCGGCCGCCAGGTGATGCAAGCGCAGCGCAAGTTCAGGCCCGCTCAACACCGCGGCCTGTTGATAGGCATCCGCTGCCAGCAAGGGCAGCCCGTTGCAGGCCTGGCAGTCACCCAGCGCGTGCAGAAGTTCGCGTCTCGCCCCGTGATCCGACTCCAGCGCCGCCGCGGTCTGGTAGAGCTGCGCGGCGCGATCGAAGGCGAGCTTGGTGCGCGCCTGGATCGCCGCCTCGCGCGTGTAGTACTTGGCGCGCTCGTGGTCGTCCACCTCCAGCCAGTAGCGGGCCAGCATGTCGGTGCGCTCACGACCCCATTTTTCCATGGCGTGCGCGATGCCGGTGCGCAACTGGTGCAGCGCCGCCACATCCAGGCTGCCCAGTACCGCCTCGCCGATGCGGTCGTGGTACGGCTCGACCAAGTCCGATCCCTGTCCGCCAGCGCGCCGGATCAGACGCGCCTCCGCCAGGGCCGAGATGCCACTCTCCCAATCCTCGCACCCGAGGGGCACGCCGGCTGCGTCGGCCAGCGCCTTCTGCGGTAGCGGATCGCCTGCCACGGCGATGACCGCTAGCAGACGCTGGCTTTGCGCGGGCAAGGTGCGCAGGCGCTCCAAAATCAGGGCGTCCAGGCTCACGGCGTTTCCCGCGCTGAAGGCCACGGACCCGCCCCGCGGTAACACCACGTCGTAGAGGTAGCGTAGCAGCTCCAGCGTGAATAGCGGGTTGCCACCCGCTTCCTGTACCACCGACTCGGCCAGGCGCTGCTTGACCGGCTGGTCAAGCTCGCCCGAGTCGGCTTGACGATCCACGAGGGCCGAGACCGCCTCGGGCGAGAGCGGGCCGACCTGCACGCGCATCACCGCGGGATGTGCCTCGATCTCGCTCAGCGCTTCCGCCAGCGCATCGTCCGGGGAAACCGGCCGGCAGGTGGCCACCAGCATCAGGCCAGGCACGCTGGTGTTCTGTAGCAGCGTCTGCAAGAGCACGAAGCTGTCGCGGTCGGCCCACTGCAGATCGTCAATGAAAGCCACCACCGGCTGTCGTTGCGCCAGGCGCCTGAGCAGTTCGTGAAATCCGGAAAAGGCTCGGTTGCGCAGCTCATTCGCGTCGTGAATCTTCGGCAGCCAGTCGTGTGCGTGTTCCAGTCGTTCCAGCCGGCACAGCACTGGGAAGATCTCCGACAGGTACGCCACCCCCACGGGCAGCACCTGCGCCAGCTCGGCGGCACCCAGGCTGGCCAGTCTGGAGCTGAGCGCATCCACGATGCTGTCGAAGGCCTTGAAGGGCAGCGTCTCGCGCTCGTGGGATCGGCCGCGCAGGATGAGAGGCCGGCGAAACGGCTCGGCGCCGGCTGTGATCTGATCCAGGAAGCGTTCGACCAGCGCGGTCTTGCCGATGCCCGAAGCGCCCTGGACCAGCACTAGAGCAAGGTTGCCGTCGCACGCGCTGCCGTAGCCACGGCGCAGGGCCCGCATCTCTTCCGTGCGTCCGATGAAGAGCGGGGCGCTAGCCCGCATCGGCCCGGTTTCAGCCTCGGACACCGGCGGGGGCGTGGCGCCAGCGTCGAACTGGGCCAAGATCTCCGCGCCACCGGGACGCTGGGCCGGATCGCGCTGCAGAAGCTGCACACACAGCCGGCTTAGTTCCGGATCAGCCAGGGGATTCACCGCGAGGGGTGCGGGCGGATCCTCGCTCTGCTTCTTGAGCAGAATTTCCATCATGTTGCCTTGATGGGGCAAGCGCCCGGTCAGCACCTCGTACAGCATGGCTCCCACGGAGTACCAGTCGGCGGCGGGCTGCGAAGGCCCACTCTTCGCCTGCTCGGGCGCCATGTAGGCCGGGGTTCCCGTCAGCCCGTCGCCCCCGAGCGACCGCGTTCCGGTCGGTTTGGTCAGGCCGAAATCCAGCACCACCACGCGGCCTCCCGGTGTCACCAGCACGTTCGACGGCTTGAGATCGCGGTGAATGCAGCCGGCAACGTGCATGGCGTGCACCCCAGCGCAGAGCTGCTGCAGCGCCATGCGCAGGCGCCTCCGATCGGGTTGCGAGCGGGACGTCGCCCGCCCGGGCTTGGTGGTGCGTAGGGTGTCAGCCGTTTCCGACGCGGAGGGTACGGGGACGTTGCCCGCCAGTGCTCGCCCCAGCAGAAAAACGTCAAAGGGCACGCCCGCCACGTACTCCATGGTGAAAAACCACAGCGGCCCATCGCCGATCAGCTCGTGCAGAGTGGCCAGGTTGGGGTGCTTGATGTCGGCTAGGGCGCGGAACTCGCCTTTGAACCGGTACAGGTCCATGCCGTCCCACTGGTCAAGCAGCTTGAGCGCAACCTCCGTGCCTAGCTGTCGATCGAAAACCAGATACACCGTACCCATACTCCCGCTGCCGAGGAGGCGGATGACTTTGAACCGATCCGTGCCTACGAACGACATCGCAAATGCCCAACCGGGAGCTTCGCGTGCCGTGCGATCATGGCCCCTAGTCTACCGCATCGCGAACCAACCAGCCTGCGACAGAGCGCCAGAGGCTCGCTTCTTCTCGAACTGCCTTTGGGGATATCAGGGCGGAGGCAGGCAAGAGTTGCCCTGGCCGGCGACGACGGCCTGATGGGCGGGCTCGCCCTTGCGCAGGCGTTGCGCGGGCAAAGGTCGAGGCTGGGGATGAGTCGGCGAAGGGGGTGGGGCGGGAGGAGACGCCACGGGCGAGACCGGGCGGATGATCTTCTCGGCTGTGGTGGGTCCGTTCACCGCCAGGTGGCCGCGCAGGTGCCGCACCATCTTGCGACCGATGCCCTTGATGCGCGCCAGCTCTTCCACGGTGCGGAAGGGATGCTTGTGGCGATAGGCCAGGATGTTGCGGATGCGCGCCGGCCCGACGCCGGACAACAGGCGCAGTTCCTCGGGTGAGGCGGTGTTTAGGTTGACCACGCCCTCCAGGGTGGCTTTCTGCGCCCGAGCCGGAGGGACCAGCCCAAGCATGAACATGAGAGTAACCACGCAGCCGCGCGACATGCTCTTGTTGTCGGCGCTCGCGCAAAGAAGTTGCTACCCGACGCTACTTTGCTGGCTACTTCTCCGGCAAAGCCGCCGGACAATCATCAAAGTGCAAAACTCGCCCCTTGCCGGCTCGCTTGCCGCAGAGAAGAGCGTGATCCGCGCGGCGCAAGAGATGGTCCTGGTCGATCGCGGTACCGTCGCCATCGGTGGTGGCGAGGCCGAAGGTCGCGCCCACGATGCCGTGCTCGTCGATGGGCTGGCCCGACAGGGCCTGCAGGATGCGCTCGCACACCATACACGCCTGGCTGCCGTTGGTTTCGGGAAGCAGAATGACGAACTCGTCCCCGCCGAAGCGGGCCACGATGTCCACCTCGCGCAGCCCGGTTCGCAGGCGCTGCGCCACCGTCACCAGCACGCGATCGCCGGCCTCGTGGCCGAAGCGATCGTTGACCTGCTTGAATCCGTCGAGATCGACCAAGGCCAGGCTCAGGCTGCGCGGGTGGCGGAGCATACGCACGAATTCGTCACGGATACGCTCGGACAAGTGGCGCCGGTTATAGATGCCGGTTAGCGGATCGGTGATGGCCAGTTTCTCGACCTCACGCCGGGCCTGATCGACCGTGCGCGCAAGCAGGGCGCCGGTCACCGCCGAGCTGAGCACCAGGCGCAGTTCTTCATAGAGCATGGTGTCGGGCGCGCCGTACGCGAGCGACGCCAGGCCCAGCCGCTCGCCACGAAAACCAAGCGGCACGACGACCACCGAACGGCCATCGAGGAAACCGCCAGGCGCGATCTGGCGCGTGGAAAAGCGCGGGGGGCCTTCGCAACGACCGCTCTCGCCAAAAACCAGCGTTGCCTCGCTCTCCTCGGTGACCCGGTTGGGCTCGGTGAACAGCGCGATCGCACCGGCTCGAATTCCCAGGCGGGGAAGATGCTCCGCCGCTGCCTCGCCGAGCGCGTCCAAGCTGGGCGCTGCCAGCATTGCCGCGGTGGCCTCGGCCACTCTCCCCATGAGGGCCACCAGCTCGCCGCGCTGCTGAGCCTGCGCGATGGCCGCCATGTCGCTCGACACCAGCAACGCCTCCTGAATGAGGTCGTAGATACGGCCCCTTGTGGCGGCATCGTGGACGCAAGCCAGGGCATCGCGCCGCAGAACCAGGAGCACGTCATGTGTGGTGCCAACCGAGCTATCCCGACGGAGCAGGGCATAGCAAATGTCTTCCACGCAGTTGACAAAGGCGGGCACTTCCGGTTCGGCAACCTGCGCCAGGAAGGCGGAGAACAGCCTCCCTTCCCAGTCCTCGGGCACGAAGTCGAATCCGCTGTGCGCGGCCTGACGGAGATTGGCGACCACGTTCTGCTGGCGGACCCGCAAGACCTCGGCGAAGTCCTGAGCCTCACCCGGCAAGGGCCAGGACAGCACGCGCTCGCGGCTTCTGGTATTGCACCCGCAAGAACGGCGGCGCACAAATTCCGTCTCAAAGGTGACGGCGCGCTTGAGCAAAGGGGTTCCGTGCAGGGCCCCAGCCAAGCTGCGAACGGCATGACGGACTTGTTCAGTCACCGGCTGACGCACCGTCGTGAGCGGCACGCGCGCGTAGCGGGCGAAGTCCAGATCGTCGAATCCCACCAGTGACAAGTCGCGCGGCACCCGAATCCCGCGCCGGTCGAGCTCGTCGAGCGCCCCCAAAGCCATGACGTCGTTGGCGCACACGATAGCGTCCACCTCGCCCACTGCAAGCCCGTGGCCGTCGAATAGCTCGGCCACTGCCAGAGCACCACTGGCGCGGGTGAAATTGCCAGATCCCATTCGGCGCGCGTCGACAAGCATACCCTGCTCGGCCAGAGCGCGAACAAAGCCGCGCTGGCGCGCCTGCGCCTCGGGGTTGGCGGGTGGGCCAGCAATCATGGCGATCTTGCGCCGTTCGTGGGCCGCAATGAGGTGCTTGACCGCGGTGTACATCCCGACCTCGTTGTCCATGAGCAACGAAGGCACGCCAGGTATCTCGACCCCCAGGCAGACGCACGGCAAGGAATGGTAGCGCTGCACGAATGCGGCGATCTGGTCCGCGGTCACGTGGTGGCCGATGGTGTGTGCACAAATGAGCAAGGCATCCACGTTGTGCGGGCCCACGATGTCGAACACAAAACCCTTGGGATGCTGCAACTCGATGCCCAGCATGCCGCCGGAGATGGCCACGAAGTCCAAGCTCTGCTCGCGTGCCTCACGCTCGGCAGCCACCAGCACCTGCTTCTGAAACTCATCGTCAAAGGCGTCGGCCAGAAGCCCCAGACGAGGCCCCCGACGAGGAAGACCAGCTTGCGGCTCAGCCATTGACGTCACTTGTCGGCGAAATCGCGACCTACTCTATTGTGCCCGCGCGGGACCGCACACCGCAAGGGTTGCGCATTTTTCCGGACATCTAGGGTGAGAGAACGACGACATCTCCCACCATGGACTACCTGCCATGCCGCTACGATGGACAAGAGCAAGGTCGTCCAGGCTTGCTGCTCGTTCGCATCGAGCCCAAGCACACCCTGTCCGGCGCCGACGCCGTAGGATCATTCAGTGTCGAGCATGGTACGCGAGATCGAGCGGCCAGCTCGACCGAATCGCCTCCGGAGAGCGAGCCGGCAACGCAGAGTAGCGGCGCACCCCAATGGCGCGGCGCTGACTTGAGGAGGCTGAGGGGTAGCCGCAGCAGTACCCTCGGGGATCAGGCTTGCGCTACCGCGCTCTTGCGACAGCCGCGATTGCGGTCTCGATGCTCCCCGCGCCGTCGCCCGTGCTTCGGAGCGGGCGAATCTCGGGCAGGCCCAAGACCGTGCCGCCTGCCGAATGATCGCGTAGGAAATTGGCAAGTTCGCGGTCCGTTTCGCGAATGTGATAGATGAGCCAGTCTTCGAGCATGAAGCTGACGGCGAGTTTGACTTTCTTGCTCGCTCCTTCCCGCTGGCTGCACGTGACGATTTCGGCGGTCTCACGCCGCAGGCGGGCGTGGAACTCCAGGTGAAAGCGCGCGCCGGGGTATCCGGCCTGGGCCATGACTGCCTCTTCGGCGGCGAAGTGATCGATGATGTACCTGGCGAGGAACGATACCGCGCGCAGGAAGGTGGCGGGGCTCGCCTCGTCGGGCGTGTCGAGAACTTGGTTGGCCAGAGCGAGCAGCGCCCGATGCTGGGCATCGATCTCGGCCACTCCGGTTATGAGGTCTGGTGTGAGTGAGAATCGGCGCATCATGTTGCCTCCCTTGGGTGGCTAGCGCCCCCCTGGCTTCTTCCCGCTACATGCGCCCGGGCAAAGTAGAGGGGACCGGGCGTCGCACGGAAACCAGAGGCCGGGTGGCTGCTCAACCTGTCTTCTTGGCACGGAGCAAGTCCTGGGCCGTCCCAGATAGGTCCGGGTTTACGCATCAACCACTCTCGCTCCGTTGGCATACCGATGGGCTCCCACCCGAACACGCGTCGGAGAACCGGCGTCCCTGATCCCTGTCCGAGGGCACTTCTCGCCTGACCCACCCGAAACGCTGAGCCCCATTTCGACGAGGCCCAATCGGACTCCGTCCACGTCTCCCTCCCCGCCGCGGCCCCCTGCTTCGAATCCCAGGAAGATGCAGCCTGACTTGCCTTAGCTGAACATTTGCATAGTATTGGCGACATGCAGGTCCGCGCGCACGACGACACGCTCAACCCGGCCCAGATCGCCGCGGTCGAGCACGGCGACGGGCCGCTGCTGGTGATCGCGGGTGCCGGCTCGGGCAAGACGCAAACCCTGGCGCATCGGGTGGCAGGGCTCATCCGGCACGGCGTGGATCCCAGGCGCATTCTGCTGCTCACCTTTACCCGGCGCGCGGCTGCCGAGATGACCCGACGGGCGGCGCGACTGGCCGGGCGCGTGCGTGACGTCGATGGAACCTTGCCCTGGGCCGGAACCTTCCATGCCATCGCCAACCGGCTTCTGCGCATGAACGCCGCGGTGGTGGGCCTGCATCCCAGCTTCACCTTGCTCGATCGCGAGGACGCCGCGGATCTTGTTGATCGCATACGCCAGACGCGCGGGCAGGCCCGCACCGATCGGCGCTTCCCGCGCAAGGGCACCTGCATCGCCATCTATTCGCGCGTGACCAACACCCAGGGCAACCTGCATCGCTGCCTGGAGCAGTCATTCCCCTGGTGCCTGGAATGGGAGAGCGCCTTGCGCGAGCTTTTTGCTGCCTATGTCGACGCCAAGATCGAACGCCAGGTGCTCGACTATGACGATCTTCTTCTCTACTGGTTGCACCTGATGGGTGACGCTGGGGCGGCCCAGCGCATCGCCGAGCGTTTCGACCAGGTGCTGGTCGACGAGTATCAGGACACCAACAGTCTGCAGGCCGAGATCCTGCGGCGGCTCAAGCCGAGCGGCCGCGGGGTCACCGTGGTGGGCGACGACGCGCAGTCGATCTACGCTTTTCGCGCGGCCACCGTGCGCAACATCCTGGATTTTCCCAGGCAATATGACCCGGCGGCCACAGTGCTGACCCTGGCGCAGAACTACCGGTCCACCCAGGCGATCTTGCACGCGGCCAATGCGGTGATTGGGTTGGCCAAGGAGCGCTTCACCAAGGATCTCTTCACCAGCCGGCGGGGTGGCGCCCGACCCAGTTTGGTCACAGTGGCCGACGAGGACGCGCAGGTGAACTGGGTAGCAGACCGAATCCTCGAACAGCGCGAAGCAGGAGTGGCGCTCCGGCAGCAAGCCGTGTTGTTTCGCGCGGCCCACCACAGCGACGCGCTGGAGGTCGAGCTGCAGCGGCGGAACATTCCCTTTGTCAAATACGGCGGCCTGCGCTTCTTGGAGGCGGCGCATGTGAAAGACGCGCTTTCGTGTTTGCGTTGGGCGGAAAATCCCAAGGACGGCTTGGCCGTGTTTCGCGTGGTGCAGTTGCTGCCTGGCATTGGGCCGCAATACGCGGAGAGGCTGTGGCAGGCGCTGGCCCAAACCGGCGCAAGCCTGGGCGAGACCTTGGCCAGCTTCGTTCCGCCGGGCGCCGCCCAAGAAGACTGGCCCCGCCTGGTCGAGCTGATGCAGCGGCTGAGCAACGCGGCCACGCCCTGGCCTGGCCAGATGGGGCTGGTGCGACGCTGGTACGAGCCCTTGCTTGAGACTCTCTACGACAATGCGCGCACGCGGCTGGGCGATCTCGACCAACTCGAACGGCTAGCCGATGCTGCGCCCACGCGCGAGCGCTTTCTTTCCGAATTGATTCTCGATCCGCCCGAGGGAGTGGGGACCGAGGCTGGCCCGCCCCATCTTGACGAGGACTTTCTCATNNTGTCCACCATCCATTCGGCCAAGGGGCAGGAGTGGGACACGGTCTTTGTGCTCAACGTGGCCGATGGCTGCATTCCCTCGGACATGGCCACTGGCAATCCCGACGAGATCGAGGAAGAGCGGCGACTGCTCTATGTGGCCATGACCCGCGCCAAGAACACCCTGGCATTGGTCCACCCGCTGCGCTTCTTCGTGCGCCAGCAGAATCGCTACGGCGATCGGCACGTCTTTACCCCGCGATCGCGGTTTCTGCCCGAAAGCCTGCTCGACCGCTTTGACTGCTGCGCCCCGGTGGACACGCGGGCCAGCGAAGAAGGAACGACAGCTCCCGCAAGTGCGCGCGTGGACGTGGCCGCGCGATTGCGTGGAATGTGGACGTAGCCAGCAACTCGCGGACCGTCGATCGAAGTTAGCTATTTCACCACAGAGGGCACAGAGCCGGATCGGAAAAAGAAGGGTTGGCTTTTGCGCAGTCCAGATTTCTTCTTCACATCCGATCTCGGTGTTCTCTGTGCTCTCTGTGGTGAAGAAGCTAGCCCGCTCGCTTGTACCCGCCACGCCGTAAGAACCAAGGTGGGTGTACAATATCCTGGGGAAAACATGAAACAGCGACTCATCGGCTGTGCGGCGTTGGCCCTCGCGTGCTCTTCGGCAGAGCCAAGCGGCGGCGCAGGGCCGAGCACCACCTTCCCGGACGCGGGCGTGGACCCGACGCCCACCTGCGTGGGTGGGGGCGGTTCGGCCCCAGTGGCGCAGCCGGTGTTCGTGCGCAACATGAAGGGCGACAAGTCCTGGGCCGAGACCGGGTGGTTCTCGTCGCCTGGGCTGGTCGATCTGAATGGCGACGGCAAGAAGGAGATCGTTGCGCCCTTCTACAGCTTGTTCGTGTTCGACAGTGCCGGCAAAACGCTGGCCACCATGAAAAAGGATGCCTCCTCGCAAGACCGAATCTATGCCCCGGCCGTGGTCGCCGATCTCGACGGTGACGGCACGATCGAGATCGTGGCGGGCTATACCGGAACCGTGGGGGCCTACGAATGGAAGAATGGAACCCTGAGTATCAAGGCCGGCTGGCCCGCCGACGCAACGACGTTCGGCGGCGATTCCGCGCCGGAAGTCCGCGGCATGGCAGCGGGCGATCTCGACGGCGACGGCAAGATCGAGGTGGTGGTCACGACCACCGAGACCAGTGCGATTGGCGCCCAGGTGTTCGCTTTTTCACCCGATGGCACGCTCTTCCAGCCGGCCGGGGTCACCTGGCCGGCCTGGCCGCGCTACAACACCCGCACCGGCCTGGGCGGCGACGCCGACACCAATGGCGAGGGCCACCACGGCTATGGCTGCTATGGCCTCAACGTGGGCATCGGCAACATCGATGACGATGCTCAGCAAGAGGTGATCGTCACCTACGACAACCACTTCATCAACGCCTTCAAGGCCGACGGGACCTCGATTCGCGCCGCACCCTATTTCACCAACCCGGCCAGCGAGTACCTGGACCAGCCGCTGGATTGGGGCCAGTTCATTCGCTGGGTCGATCCCCTGGTGGAAGAGAATCACTACCACCTGCACACCGGCGACTGGCCCAGCATCACGACCACCAAGTGGCTGCAGTGGACCGCCTCGCCGCCTTCGGTGGCAGATCTCGACGGTGACGGGAAAAACGAGGTGATCGGGATTCCCAACGCCGAGATGAAGGGGCCGCCCTATGAAACCCAGAGCTACGCCTTCACGGTCCTGCAGGGTGCGCGAGACGGTGGCAACCGCAGCGCCATGCGCCTGCCAGGATGGGAGACCCTGCCCATGAGCGCCAAGCCGGTGCCGCGGGCCGATGGCGACTGGTACCCTCCCAGTGGCGTGCCTGCACCTGTGCTGGCCAACATCCTGGGCGACAGTCACCCCGAGATCATTGCCGCTGTCAACGACGGCGCGATCTACGCGGTCAGTTACGACGCCCAGATCCTATGGCACTACAACTACGCCAAGGGCGCAGCCAAGACCTTTGCTTCCGAGCCAGTGGTGGTGGACCTGAACCGCGACGGCCTGCCCGAGATCGTGTTCGGCACGTACGCACTGTCAGCCAATGCCGGCCGCCTTGTGATCCTGAGCAACACCGGCGCGGAACTCTACGACATCCCGCTTCCAGGACAGAATAACGACGAAAGGAACGGCATCGGCGTGCCCGCAGCGCCGTCGGTGGCGGATCTCGATGGCGACGGCACCCTGGAGATCGTGCTTTTGACCTTCGACCATGGTGTGGACGTCTTCAACGTGCCCGGCTCGGGGACCAGTTGTCTGCCTTGGCCCACCGGCCGGGGAAACCTGCTGCGCAACGGTCAAGGCCCGGCCTACGTTCCATAGCGAGAGACGGATCCCGCGTCAGCCGCACATCGCAGCCTGACGGCGGCAACCAAGGGGATCACTCCGGCCACGGCCACGACCACGACCTGTTTCGGCTATCGTGACGCCGTCGAGAATCCTCGCGACCTGCGAAAAGACGCGACGTCAGCAATTTAGAGAGCGTCGCGGCCGCGCTCTCCAGTGCGTATGCGGATGGCGTCGGCCACGTCGGTGACAAAGATCTTGCCATCCCCGATCTCGCCAGTGCGCGCGGTGTCCAGGATCGCCTCGACGATGGGATGCACCATGTCGTCGTCGACGACAATCTGGATGCGAACCTTGGGGATGAAGTCCACGACGTAGGCCGAACCGCGATACACCTCTTTCTTGCCGCCGGTGCGGCCGAAGCCTCTGACCTCCGAGACGGTCATGCCTTGGGCGCCCACCTGGCGCAGCCGGTCTTTCAAATCGTCCAGCTTGAACGGCTTGATGATGGCTTCGATCTTCTTCATGACCGTAAGCATCCCCCCGAACACGTTGCCGGTGTGTTTCCGGCCGGTGAAATGTCGGTAACCGACGCGGCGCAGGCGGGCGGCCAGGCATGCCCAATCGCGTGGGGCGCCCGCCGGCTTCACCGGCGGCGTCAACGAATTGGCTAGAGATGGGCCAAGAAGGCGACTAGGGAAATCCCGAAGGCCGAGAATCCACCTGGACGTCCACCTGGGCGTCCACCTGGACAGCGCCCGTAGGAGCGTAGGGCGCTGACAGGTGCTCTTGCTGCCGATCACGGGTCGCCCCCGGTTGTGGTTCCGGCTGCACAACCGGCGGAAACTCCGAAGATCTGGCCAATCGCCGGCGCAGACCGGTCATTTCGACCGCTCGGTCGAATCGCTCCGCCGATGCGGCACGGGATCTGCAGTAGGTGCGGGCCGCTCACTAACAAAGGGGGACGCGCTCATGAAGAACTGTACGAAATTGTCCGGTTTGCCGAAAGCGTGGCGCACCGGATCGACCAGTGAAAAACTCACCACGCTCGTAGCCTTTGTGGCATTGGCCATCGGATGTGGCGGCACAAACCCGCCTGCTTTCCCCCAAGGCACCGGGGGAACCGCGATGGGCGGCGACACCAGCAACGTTGGCAACCCGACCGACACCGGGGGTGCCGGTGGCCCGGCCGAAACCGGCGGGGCCACTGTGCCAATCGATACCAGGGGGACCGGGGGTGCGCTAGAGATGGGGGGGACAATCAGCGCTGGCACTGGTGGTGCGCCCGCGCTCGGGGGCACAGTCAGCATCGACACTGGTGGCGAGTCTGCAGTCGGGGGCTCAGCCAGCACCGACACTGGTGGCGCGCCCGCGCTCGGGGGGGCAACAGCAACCGCTGGAACTGGCGGGACCACGGGAGGGGCGGGGCAGGACGATGCATTGGCCGCAGCCTTGTGCGCGCATTTGAAAGAATGCGATCCCTGGTACTTCGCCCTTTACTACGACGACGATGCGGCCTGCATCGCAACGGAGTTGGGGTCACTGGACCGCGTGTCAAGAATCCCCGATTTCGGACAGACTACTGATTCGTCTAGGGCTTGCATGACAGCGCTGACGCAAGCCTCCTGCGAGACGGTATCCTTGGGCCTGCCAGTCCCTGAATGCGCCAGCGTTCCTGGGACGCGGGCGACCGGTGTTTCGTGCTATGCGAACGGTCAGTGTGCCAGTCTGAATTGCGTTGCGACCAGCGCGACGGCCACCTGTGGTACCTGCAGGACGGGGAAGACGCGCGGTGGCTCTTGTACGCAAGCGGCAGATTGTGAAGGCACCCTGAAATGCGTGAACTACGCTTGCGGCGATCCGGGATTGGTGGGCGCATCGTGCGGGACCTCAACCGATTGTGTTGGCGCCCTTATGTGTGTATCGGGAAGATGTGCAGCACCGTTGGCAATCGGCCAAGCCTGCACCAGCACGACAGCATGTGGCCTGGAGGCAAGCTGCGTGGCTGGGACCTGCCAACAGGATGCGCTGGTCGCACTCGGGGCAACCTGTGGCGCGCGTTCAGATGGAAGTTGGGCTCAGTGCGCCGGCAAGGGCGTCTGCTCTGGCAGCCGCTGTGTCACACCTCCCTCGGTTGGGCAGAGTTGCTCCACCAGCGGCCCCTCTTGCGCCGAATCGGGTCGCTGCACTGGTGGGGTTTGCGCTGCCTATGACCCGACTGTCTGCAGCGGTACAAGTAGCCCCGACGGTGGCGTGAGTGACACGGGTACGAGCTCATCAGGTTCGAAGAACTGTTCATGCACGTGTATCTGCTATTCCTGCATAGCTTTCGCCACCAGGACGTGCTCCGGTGCAAGCACTGGCTGCTCCTCCTGCCAGCCCGTGTGCCAGACCGCGTGCTCGACCTGCGGCGGGTCTAGCAACTACTCCGGTAGCTGTAGCTAGTGCTGCTTGCCAGAACCATTGCGCTAGCCGCGGAAGACACAGGGGAGCCCGGGGCAGTTGCCACCCCGGGCCCCCGCCGGAACCGGACGAGGAGATTTCTACCCGTGTTGGCTACCCAAGGTATCCGCGAGAAATGATTGCTTAAACAGGGACGAATGGAGAGTTCGAATGGGTACCGGAGGGCCGTACAGTCAATGGCATTCTCGACGGACAACCAGGGTAGCCAGCATGGGCCCTTTTTCCGATGCGCACGTGGGGCGCGCCGACGACGTGGAAGACATCGTACCAGAGGCGGCGCTGAGCGCCGTATCTGTTCCATCGTCGCGGTTACTTCTTCGCCGGCGCCGCGGCGTAGACTTGGCCGAGTTCGGTCAAGGTGTCGTCGGTGTTGTAGACTTCGCAGTTCGGGGACCACTGGTACCAGGCATAGCGTGCCAGTCGCGGGTGCTTGGCGAAAACCGCAAGCGCTCCCTTGAAAAAGGCGATCACTCCTGCTGCGGTCGGGGCGCTCTGGTTCAGGCAGCTCCACTCGGTCAACCAGATGGGCCGATTGCCAGGGAAGCCTTCCGCGTAGTTGATATAACCTTCGAGCTGTGAGGCCGCGGCGTCGCACGAGCCTGCATTCCAGCCGTACCAGTGAATGGCGATGAAGTCGGCTCGCAGCGTGGTGTTGGCCGCGACGTCCGCCATGTACTCCTTGAACCAAGTTTGCCCGATGGTATTGGCCTGAGTCGCGGGCGTTCCGACAGTGATCGCCGGGACATCGAACGAAGGCAAGAGGGCGATCGCCGACGCCACCGCGATGTTGGACCCGCCCCCCGTCGCCACGTTGTCTGGCTCATTGAAGCCGAGCACGTACTTGGAGCCCTTGCTCGCGAAGCCCGCGACCGCGGTCTTGATGTTGGCCGCGGTATCCGCGCCCCAAATCATGGGCACGTACTCGACGCCGTTCGGGGCTGCGCACGCCTCGTTCTCGCTCCCAGACCAGTTGTAGTACCAAGACACCCCCATCGCAGTGCGCACCTTGCACGCCCCGCCGGCGATGCCCTTGAACGGCTGCGCACCACCAGTGCCGCTTGCACCGCCGCCACCGGCTCCGCCTGTGACAGTTGCACCGCCGGCTGGCTTGCCGCCTGTACCTGTGCTGCCGCCG
Source organism: Myxococcales bacterium (assembly GCA_003153015.1). Taxonomy (GTDB): domain Bacteria; phylum Myxococcota_A; class Polyangia; order Fen-1088; family Fen-1088; genus Fen-1137. The sequence continues at coordinate 36,110 of PMBS01000068.1, read as the reverse complement.
GTGCCACCTGTCGTGCCACCGGTGCGCGCGCCGCCGCCGCTTCCTATGCCACCACCAGTGCCTTGACCGCCACCGGTGCCGACACTGCCACCCCGGCCTTGACTGCCGCCGCTGGCTACGCTGCCACCAGTGCCGACACTGCCACCGCTGGCTACGCTGCCACCGGTGCCGACGCTACCGCCGCTGGCCGCACTCCCGCCGTTTCCTACGCTGCCGCCGCTGCCTACACTGCCGCCGGCGGCTACGCTGCCGCCGCTGGCCGCACTCCCGCCGTTTCTTGTGCTGCCGCCGCTGCCGACACTGCCACCGCTGCTTGCGCTGCCACCGCTGCCGAAACTCCCACCGCTGGCTACGCTGCCGCCGCTGGCTGCACTTCCACCGCGGGCTGCACTCCCGCCGCTGGCTGCAGCCCCGCCGCTGGCTGTACTCCCACCTCCGGCTGTGCTCCCGCCGCTGGCTGCAGCCCCGCCGCTGGCTGTACTCCCACCTCCGGCTGTACTCCCGCCGCTGCCCATACTGCCGCCGCTGCCGTTGCCTCCACCGCTGCTCCTGACTCCGCCCTGACCTCCCGAGCCCAGCGTCCCACCTGTGCCAGTGCCAGATGCGCTGCCGTCGCTCAAGCAACCAGCTCCCAGCAGCGCGACGAGTGTGCCGCAACAGAGTGCCATGCTGCTTGGCCGAGCCCAGCGACGATCTTGGTAATGCATGAAGTCTTCTGCGAGTGAACCTGTACACAACTGTAGCAGCTCAGTTCCCAACCAGGCCAGGAATTGGATACCAGACCAAGCGGCGCGCTCACCAACGCGACGACGCCGCGCCGTTGCAGAAAGCGGTGCCCGACGGTACCCTCGCCGCAACTCTGGACGATGGCAGCCGCGTTTCCGCGGAGGCGTTTCGCCGGATTGCCGGCGACTGCGGCCTTGTTGTCTTTGACTGATACACATTGTCATGTCAATCTGTACACATGCGCACCAACATCGTCATCGACGACACTCTGATGCGGGATGCACTTGCCGCCAGCGGACTTCCCAGCAAGCGGGCGGTAGTCGAAGCTGGGCTGCGCAGCCTGGTATCGCTGCATCGCCAGGCCGGCGTGCGACGTCTACGCGGCCGGGTTAAGTGGACGGGTGATCTGGCCAAGCTGCGCACCGGGCGAGCCTCGCACAGGTAACCCGTGGTCATCGTCGACACCACGGTCTGGATCGACTACTTCCGTGGTCGGCGAACGGCGCAGACCCGGTGGTTAGACCAGGCTCTCGGCGTGACCCGGGTGGGGTTGTGCGACCTCATCTTGTGCGAGATTCTGCAGGGGATGCAGAGCGATGCAGATGCGGCTACCGTGCTGGCCCGGATGTCGTCGTTCGACCTGCTCGACACCGGTGGCATCGACCTGGCCGTCGCGTCAGCGCGCAACTATCGCCGCCTGCGGGCGCGCGGCCACACGGTCAGGAAGACCATTGATTGCCTCATCGCCACCCTTTGTCTGCACGACGGCCACGAGTTGCTGCACAACGATCGCGACTTCGACCCGTTCGAGGCCGTGCTGGGCCTGCGCGTGATTCACCCCTGAAGATCTATGGCCACCCCGGTCTGTGCGGTGATCCCACGAATGGTCTTGCCGCCCGGGGCGGCGCGCGCCGCCTATCTGACATCTTCGCGGTAAATGTACTCGTCGTTGTTTCGCCGACGACGTGCTACGGCGTCGACTTGATCTGCACGTGGCTCATTCGGCGCCGGGCGGTGGCGAGGCTACCGGCCTCGGGCGGGGGCGGGGTGAGGTTCACGTGCAGGCCAAGCGCTGCGCGAACTGCGAAGTGGTCCTCGCTCACGGAAAAGGCCAATAGGTCGTCGATGCGCTCACGTGCCGGCAACGGGCTCTGCCCCGAGGGCTCGACTGCAATCACCCGCGCCGCTGCGCCCAGGTCGCCACACAGGGCAAGGGCCGCGCGGCCGGCGGTGAGGTCAGCCGCGGCGATCCAACCAAGCAGATCCAGTTTGTCCCCACGCGCCTCCACGAATCTCCTGGCCACCACCTTCAGCTCGGCCCGCAAGGCCGGCAACAGCAGCGGGTCGAGTATCTTGGCCATCTTGTCGACCTCATCACCGTGTGGGCCATTGCCGATCGGGCACCCGCCGAGCGCCAGCCCCGCGCGCACCGCGATCTCCAGCAGCGCCGGCGTGCCCAGGCAAAAGCGGGGAAAGCGCTCCCAGCGCATCAGCACCATCCGCTTGGCCAAGTCGAAAATGACCTCGCTTCCCCGCGTCCACTGCTCGAACCCCGGGCCCACCACCAGCGCCGGGGTCAGGGTGTTCTTCTCTTTCAGGTTGACGATGGTCACTGTGCCTGGCGCATCTTTCTTCAAGAAGATGTCAGGCATGCTCGCCTCAATCGTATTGGCCACGTAGCGCAGGGCTGCGACGAGCGGCCAGGTCGAGCTCGCAAGGTCCACCCGTGCGCCCCGGTCCAGCCCGATGGCCTTGTGTGGGCTAGCGCAGGACATGGCGATGGCGGGCGCCAGCAAGCCGAGCAAAGCGCTGACATAGGGATCCTCCGCCGGGTGCAGGATCTTGCGCCACAGCTCTTCGTTCATTTTTCCGGCTGCATTCGGCAGCTGGCTGGGCCGGTAGCTCTCGTAGAAGCTGGCCAGCGGTGGATCGGCCTTGCCCAGATAGACCAGCGCCGCGGCCACGCACCACATCCGGTCGTGGGCGCCCGCCTGATAGAAAAGTGGCGCTAGCGCTTGATACGAAGCCACCCGTTCGGGCTTCCTGCTGATCAGCAGCTGGTGCTGCGCGATGGTCTTGTTGACTGCCGAGGGACCGGACTCCTGGTACATCTGCGCGAGCTGCTCCTGGCGCGCGAAATTGTCCGGGTCGAGTTTGGCGGCGACCTCAAGGGCCAGCACTGCGCTCTCGCGGTTCTTCAGGTGCCCCATGGCCACCGTGGCCAGCGCGTCCCACAGGCGCAGTTTGAGTTCAATCGGCGCCTCGGCGGGTAGGCGCTTCAATTGCCTGCGGTAGGCGCGCGCCAGATCCTTCCAACTCCGGCTTTCGCTCAGCATGCGTTCGATGGCATCGAACGCGCGCACGAACATCGGGTCGTCCTCCAACACCTGGGTGAACACCGCCACCGCCTTGGCATTGTCCCTCATCTCGTCACGATAGATGGCGGCCAGGGTGTAGCGGCAGCGGGCGCGGATGGTGGGCTCGGTCTCCAGCCCGGACAGCGTCTCCAGGGTCTCGACCGCCTTGGCCCATTGCTTGCCCTGGCTGTAGTAGTCGAGCATCTTGTACAGGGTCGGCCGCCGCTCGGGCTGCACCGCCAGCGCCTTGGTGTAGCAGGCCACCGCATCGGCGGAGTCATGCAGTTTCTCGCGCAGGATATCGCCCAGCTCATCCCAAAGTTGCGCGCGCTCGTCCTCGTCGCTGACCAGGGCGAGCTGTTTGCGTCGCAGATCGACCACCTCGCGCCACTCTTGCCGGGCGGTACGCAGCTCGATGAGCGCTTCCACGTGGCCACGCTGGCGCGGCTCCAAGGCCGCGGCTTCCTCGCGAAAGTGAATGACGGCGTCGCTGTCGGCAACCCGCTCCGCACACATGGCCATGCGCACGCAAAGCGCCGCCCGTTCCGGGGCGCTCAAGCTGGTCAGGCCCAGGGCATAGACGCGCTCGTAGGCCGCGCCCGCCTCGGCCCACGCCTCACGCTCGAAGTGCAAGTCGGCCGATGCCTGCACCAGGGGCAATGAGTGGGGGGCCAGCCGGGTGGCGGCCTCGAAGTTGGCCAGCGCCTTGTCCATCTTTCCCAATTGCTTCGCGCAACGGGCGACCCGTTCGTGCAGCACGGCGCGGGCCGCGTCGTCATGGGCGGGCGCGCGGCGCAAGAGCATGTCGAGCAGCGGCTCAAGCGGCAGCCATTCCTGGCGCGCCTCGCGCAGCTTGGCCAGACGTTCGGCCGCGCTCACCTGTTCTGGATCGACGGCCACCGCACGGTCGAGCAGCGCCAGGCCGCCCTCGGGATCGTCGAGGTGGTCGAGTGCCAAGATGCCCGCCTGGGCCAGCAGGCGCCCCTTCTCCATCGGGTTCTGGGTCCTCTCCGCGCCCTGCAGGGCGAACTTGGCCGCGCGCTCGAACTCGCCCTTGCGGCTGCATAGCTCAGCCAGCGCCGCCAAGGCCACCACATTGTTGGGATCGCTGTCGAGTGCCCGCAAGTACAACGCCTCAGCGGCAGAGGGATCCTCGGCGGCAAAACCCTGGGCCACCACCAGCGCACTTTCCACGTCCTTCAGCTTGTCGAGCAGTAGGCTGGCCCGCTCCATGCGCAGCCCGCGCGCCAGCTCGGGGTCGCCCTTGCGCTGCGCGCGCATTTCGAGCAGATCGCACAGCAGGGTCCACTGCTCGGTCTTGCGATACAGTTCCTCCAGCTTGGCCAGCGCCTCTTCATTGGCGGGATTGCGCGCGGTCAGCGCCTCGAGCATCTCAATCAGCGGCTTCCACTGCTCGGTGCTGCGGTAGATTTGTTCCAGCTTGCCGAAGATGGCCGCGTCAGTGGGGTTGCGCGCCAGTGCCTTGCGCAGCAGGTCCGTCAGCGCCTTGCTCTGCTCAGTCTTGCGATAAAGCTCTTCCAGCTTGGCAAAGGCCGCCGGATCCGCCGCATTGCGCGCCAGCTCCTTTTCCAGCAGGGAGGTCAGGGGCGCCCACTGTTCGGTCTTGCGCAACAGCGCCTCGAGATTGGCAAAGGCTGCGTTGTTGTTGGGATCGCGCGCCAGCATCTTCTCGTAGAGCGCACGCAGGGGAGCCCAGCGTTCGGCCTGGCGGAAAAGGTTCTCCAACTCGGCCAAGGCCTCGGGGTTCTGCGGATCGCGGTCGAGCACCTTCTGGAAGGCCGCGATGGCCTCGTCAACCCGGGCGGTGTCCCGGGCGCACACCCGCGCCATACTGAGCGCGATTTGGGTCGAATCCGCGCCGTCAGCCCCCTGGTATTCGAGCTGGGCGACCTCTTTGAGGAATTCATCCCACTGGCCCGCCTTCTCGGCCAAGCGTTTGGCGTCGGCGAGCAGATCGGCGTCGTGTGGTTGCAGGCGCAACGCCGTCATCATCACGGGATAGGCTCGATCAGTGGCGCCGATCTCCTGATCCAGCAAAGAGGCCACCTCGCGCAGAGCCTCCGCTTGCGCAGCCGGCTCACGCATGACCTCTGCGCGGCTGATCATGATGCCGACCATGCGCTCCCATTCCTTGTGTTCGCGCAGAAGGGCCAAGCCTCGATTGAGGCCGTCATGCGCCTCCCAATCCCCGGGATCGGCCACGAAGAGCTCCAACCAGGCTTCCACTTCGTCGTCGGCAGGCTTGCGACCGGGCTGGGCACAGAGAGCGGCCAGGGTCGCGAGGGTTTCCTGCAAGGAGGCGTCCACGGAAACCGGGACCAGGCCCAGCTCGGCGCGTACCAGGCGCGCCTCGCTGTCGGAAAGCTGCGACGCCAGCAGGAAGTGCGGCACCCGGGTCTCGGTCGCGCCCAGCACGCGCTGGACCAGCAGGTTCAAGTCCGGATCGTCGGGCCGATAGCCCACAAAAACCAACGACCACTTGTGATACAGGCTGGCGACAAAGGCCGCCGCACCGGTGGCACCGATCTTCGCTGGAATCTCGGCGGGGGACAAGCAGAGCGAGGCGGGCACGTCGGCGCGACCGAAAAGCTGCAGGAGAAAGCGGCCGTGGCCATGTTCCAGCGAGCTGGCGTTAGCGGCAAACGCCGTCCGGCTCGCTACCTCGGCGTCGTCGGCCAGCGCGGTCGCCCAGAGCGCGTCGAACGTGGTCGTGATCAGGCCGCGCCAGGGTGCGTGGGCCACCGTCCTGATGGCATCGGGCACCCGAACACCTTTGCCGTATGCATCCGCCAACACATCGCCCAGCGTGCTCTCGTGAAACAGCTCACGTACCAGCGCCAAGGCCGAGGTCAAGCGACCTTTCTGCAGAAGATCGGCAAGCGCAGCCTTGTCCTGGTCGGCCGTGACCCATTCGAGAAAGCACTGGCCAAGCGCGGCCCAGCCGGGAAGTTGGGCCAACTCGGAACAGCCAGCACCGGCCACTAGTACGGCCTGTCGATTCCTCAGGCGCTCTACCAGCGCATCGGGCAATGGGTGCATGAGATCTCCCTAGGTTTTCCGCGCGCGCGTCCGGTGCCGAACCAGATCTGCACTCGGGATCACGCCACGTAGAAGCAAGGCGGATTTCTAGCACAGAATTGGTTTGCCTTCTCGCTAGGGCGCAACCGCGTCCCAGCCATGCTGCGCCGGCCCAGCGCAGGCCGGAAGACCGGGCCTGAAACGGAGGACACGCGGCGCACGGACGCTGTATTCTGCCCATCATGAGAGCCTGGCTGCTCATGTCCCCTTTGCTTCTTGGTCTATCTTGCAGCGGCTCCTCGCAGGTGCGCAACCCCGCTTCGTTCGACGGTGCTGTCGAGCTGCCGGCGCAGTCTGCGGATGCGGGCTCGGACAACTCGGCCGCAGCGCCGGGCGGCAGGGATGGTGGAGCAGGGACCGACGTGGCAGCCGAAACCCCAGCGTCCACCACCAGCCGCTTCCCCGACACCACAGCGACCATCGCCATCCTGTCCGACCAGCTTCCCAACATGACGGCGCAGCAGCAGCAGTTTGCAGCCACCCACTACGTGGGCAGCCAAAAGCTGGTGCTGGGAACAACTCGCACGTTGCGTGCGCTCAATCCCAATTTCGTGGTGCTGCACTACCACCTGGCCATGTGGCAGTCGGCGCCATCGGTCAGTTTCATCACCGATGGACTGCACTGGTCGAACGACTACCCGGACGTAACCACGCACGAGAGCTGGTTCTGGCACAACGCCAGCGGGGGACGCGTGGCCAGCAGCTCCGACGGCAAGCTGCTGATGAACGTCTCGGATCCCGGCTTTGCCGCGTATTGGGCCGATTCCATCGCCCAGCAGACCGCGGCCGGCGAATACGACGGCGTGTTCCTGGATTCGGCCTCGCCCGCACTGCTGCAGGGCGAGTGCTCGCGCGATGACAGCCGCCTGGCCGGCACCGCAGCTCGCGATCAGGTTTTCAGCGAGCTGGGCGGCCAGACCTGGATCGCCGCCTGGGACGCCTGGATTGCGGGGCTGGACGGCTCGCTGGCAGCCAAGGGCATTCCTCTGATCCCCAACACTAGCGCGTTCACCACCACCTGGGACAACAGCGACTACACACGCACCGCCGGCATCTTCTCCGAGGGGTTTGCTGATCCGACCTTCTCGCTGGCCGATTGGAAGGCGTCGACCAACCAGCTCATGGCCATCGCAGCAGCCGGCAAGATCGTCATCGAGCAGAACTATCTGACCAGCACCAGCGACGTGCAACGGAGGCTTTACTACCTGGCCAACTACCTGCTGGCGAAGTGGAACCGCACATACCTGTTCTACTTCGCCGACAGCGCGCTGGAATGGTACCCCGAGTGGGAGATCGACTTGGGCGCACCTGTGGCCGCACCAAGCAACGTGGACGCGCTGGCCTGGCAGGGCGTGTACCGCCGCGACTTCGCCAAGGGCAGCGTCCTGGTCAACCCTGGAACGTCGGCTGTCTCGGTCACGCTGGCCGGGTCCATGCAGCGGATCGATCCACAGGGCGGGGGTGCGGTTCCCGCCGACGGCGCCCTGACGGCAACCGTGGCATCCACGCCGGTGACCGCATTCTCACTGGCGCCAGGCACGGGCGCCATTCTGCTCAGGTAGCCCCGGGCTATCTTGTAAATGCTAAAGGAGACGGGAACTACGCAACTGTGGTAATCCGGCAGGAGGGCTACGATTGCCTTGAACTCCAATGGATCTGCGTCGACCTCACTCGCGATGTATGATGTGTGATCTCGAAGAGCCGGCCTGGTCCACCGCCATGCATCCCAGCAAACTAACAGCCAAGCCTGACAAGACGGTTGATACCATCATGCAGGCTGGCCAGATCGTGGACGGAAAGTACCGCGTGGATCACCTGCTCGGGCAGGGTGGGATGGCGGCAGTGTGGGCCGGCTCGAATGAGCGCACGGGCAAGCGAGTTGCCCTGAAGGTGATTCTGCGGTCCTTAGCTTCCACGCGCGAAGCCGAACGTCTGGCCTACAGCGAGGCGTTGGCCGCCAGCCGGGTGAACCATCCCAATGTTGTGACGGTCTTCGATGTCATCGAACATGAGGGAATGGCGTGCATCGTGATGGAGCTGCTCGACGGAGAACCGCTGGGCACGTACATGGCTCGCAGGGGACGCCTCAGCGTGAGCGAAGCGACGTCGCTTCTCTTGCCCGCCATGCGTGGAGTCGCAGCTGCCAACGCACAGGGGGTCGTCCACCGCGATCTCAAGCCACAGAACATCTTCATCTGCATCGGGCCCGACGGGCACATCCTGACGACCAAGGTGTTGGATTTCGGTATCTCAGTCGTGATGGAACGAGTGGTGGATCCCTCGGCAGGGGCCGCCTTGGCCTTGACCATGGGCACCCCATACTACATGGCTCCTGAGCATATTCTGGGGGAGAGACGCATCGATGAGCGTGCTGATGTGTACGGCTTTGGTGTGTTGTTCTATGAGGCGCTGAGCGGAAAGTTGCCATTCTCAGGCGAGCCCGGACCTGAGCTCTTCCAGCGCATCTTGAAGGAACCCGCCCCGTCCTTGACGCAATCCCATCCTGATTTGCCCAAGGGCTTAGTGCGCATTATCGAAGTCGCCATGGCCAAGGAGCCGGACCATCGCTATTCCGATCTGAATCTGATGGTGAGCGCCATGGAAAATGAGCTGCTGGCGTCAGCCCCAGTCTCGCGTTTGATCACACCGCTGGCTGGCGCGCCCCCGTTTGCCATACACGATGCCGAGTTCGGACAGTCTGTGGGGCAAACCATCCTTGCCAGGGATCAGTCCCGTCCGCATCAGGAGACGAAGATGCTCTTCGCGTTTCCTCTGGGCAAGAAGAGCGAGCCGAGAGCCAGCAAGGGTGGAGCTAGCCGTGCATCGCATGATCACCTGGAGGTGGCAGGGCCGCCCCCAGCCACAGGTCGCGTGACGGCTTTGGTGCGTCTGAAACCGCGGTTTCGGAAGGCATTGTTGCGCATCCGGTCCTTTTCTGCCCTTCCCGCTTGGTCGCTCGCCTACCTTCGTGGCCGGCGAGGATTGATCGGTGCAGGAGTCGCGCTCGCGCTGGTTTTCGTAGTTTGGATAGCCGCGCGAAGCTCCGGTCCTGTGCATCGAGCTTCGCGAGTACCGGTCGCGAACCCCGCTCCCACAGCCAGCTCGCCCGCCGTTCCAAGGGTGGAGCCAATGGCGATCATTGTCCCGCTAGCAGCGCCCCCCCCTTCGCCCGCCTCGCCATCACCACCTGCGCCAGGCACACTCGCAACCGCCGGACAGAGCGAGCCCAAGAGTCACGTACGCGCGCATGGTACATCGCCTGCGTCGGCGCGTGCGCGATCACGGGTGGCAAGGTCTCGCGCTGCGGCGCCCCGTGCCGGGAAGCTGTCCGCGGACGATTTCTAGCGTCCAAGCTGTGAGAATTCGTTTCACGTGTCCGTTGATTGCGGCCGCGCTCGACGTGGCTGAGCGCCCGCGCTATGGCGAGATCAGTTCCAGTCTTGAGGTCGTATCCAGACCCGCTGAATGGCGCGGTTGCCTGTCGCCCGAACCTCGGTATCATCCCGTCATGGTTTCGATTCCCATCGCTTTCAGCCAGCGCTTTCCCTTTCCGGCCAAGGCGGTTTTCCGCTGGGCCACCGATTACCAGCCGAACGATCTTCAGCTCATGGGGCACAGGGGGAAGCGCAAGATCGCTGCCTTGCCCGGTAACGCCTTCGTCCTGACCGACACCCTTTTCAAGACGGATGGGGCCAAAGTCACCAAGAAGAAGCTGGTGAGGATCTTCCCCGATCGGTTGACGTGGACCAACACGCATCTTGCCGGGCCGAACCGGTACTCACAGGTTCTCTACCAACTTGTCGCCGAAGGGCGGAATCGTAGTCGACTCGATTTCATGGGCCAGCACGTCGAAGCCAGGACACTTGCCGGACGCGAGTTGCAGGAACTGGCAGCTTGCGTGCGAAGAGACGACATCGCGATCTGGAAGAACCTTGCACACGCCGTAGGCAGAGACCTTCGCAGCTGTGGTTGATCTATCGTCCAGCTCCTATGTAGTGACAAGGCGCGTCTTCGCTGGGTTGCGTACGCGCAGGTGTGGAATGTCTCCTCGCACAGCGAGGTTGGAAAAACTCGGGTCAGAGGGCGCCGTGGCGCGCACAGGGCCCCTCTCCCTGCTTTTTTGAGGGCCGCAGGCTCAGGGATGCACCTACCTTCTAGGTATGGGTGTGGGGAGGGGGGCACTTCCTGCACCAGTCAGTCTTGCGAGTTGCCCTCATGGCAGTCCTGAAGGCGGCCAGAGCTTTCAGGGAGGTCCGGTTCACCGCACGAATCATCAAGGAGATCAAGATGACCAGGCTCGAGATGATCAGCCAACCTAGCAGATTGTGCCTCTGCGGAGCGGCCGCCTTGGCAAGCGCCGTCCTTCTGGCCTGCGGGGGCCCCAAGCCGATCGAAGGCGGTGGCAGTCTCACGGGCTCGGGCGGGAGCGGCTCCAGCTCCGGTTACATTCCGACGCCAGGCGCGACTAGCACCAGGACGAGCACCACCACCAACCCCGGCACGACGACGCCTAGCGACGTGGACGGCGGAAACTGCGGCATCACGACCAGCGGTCTCACTCCTCTACCAGCTGACCTCCTGCTGGTTCTGGACCGTTCGGTCTCGATGGGTTACGACATCGCCTCCGACACCGGCTGCACCGGGGCCAATCCTCCCGCCAATTGCACGACGAGATGGTCCACCATGACGACATCCCTCAATCAAGTTCTAGCTTCCTCGCCAGCCGACGTGCAATGGGGGTTGAAGTTCTTCACGTCGCCAGGGGGGAGCAAGTGCACCGTAAACGCAGGAGCAGATGTTGCAATACCGGGAACTTCGGCGCAGATCCAAACCGCGATTGCCGGCACCAGCCCTGGGAATCAGACTCCGACCACCGCAGCCATCCAGGCGGCTGTCGCCTATCTCAACACGTTGAATGATAGCCGGTCCCACTTCATCCTCCTTGCCACCGATGGCGAGCCCAATTGCGACCCCGGGACATCTGGGACTGTCAGCCCGACCACGGTGGCGAACACCGCCGCAGCGATCAAAGTTGCCTATGATGCCGGCATCACCACCTACGTCATTGGTATCGGACCGACGCCCGGCAACCTGACCAGCTTCGCCCAGAATGGCGGAACAACGGACTACTACCCCGCGACCTCTCCGGACCAACTCACCGCAGCGCTCAACGGCATCGTGGGCAAGGTGGCAAGCTGCGTCTTCAGCCTGGGCAAGGTCCCCCCAGATCCCAACAACATCGTCATTGAGTTCAACGGGGACCACAGTCTGCGGCCCCCGAGGGACACCACGCATACCAATGGCTGGGACTACACCTCGCCGGCCGACACCACCGTTCAGGTATACGGCCCGTGGTGCGACAACATTACCAACGGAACCTACACGACCACCGAGGTCCTGATGGGCTGCCCGGGCGGGGTAATTCCGTAAGAGAAGGCTGGAGTTGGGAGGAGCCTGTTGCGCCGCTGTCCGCGCCACCCGTGCCACGCGCGGCTGCGTACGGATCAGTTGATGCGCTTCCACCCGGGCCTGAAGCCAGTGCTCTTCATGGGAGGAGGCTCGTCCGCGATGATGTAGTCCGCGCGCCGGTTGCGCGGCTCGTCGGTCTCATCGGGCGTCTGGACCCATGGAACGTTCATCGTCAACACTGCGTGTCTTGCCACTCGAGACCATCGTCGTGCCGAAGAGAAACTCCACCGATCCCAAGGACAAATTGCGTTTGCCGGTTCTGGAAGCTGCTCTGCGACGCCAGAAGCGGGATTCTTAGGCCGCGTTTGGGAAGCGTCTGGCACCCAACTCGCGAACCGAGAGCGCAGCCCGGCGAAGCTGGTCAGCCAGGGCGCTGTGGCCACGGGGAACCCGCTCGGCCAGCGTCGAGGCCACACCCAGGAACATCACCGCGCAACGATACACATCGAGTTTCTGAAAGCCGAACATGCATGAGTTTCGGCAGCAGAGCGGAAAAGTTGCACGGCCACGGCCACGACCTCCATCTTCACCCAACGGGTGACGGCTTCGTCGCACCAAAAGCCAAGCGCCACGGCTCCCGCGCCTTAGCGCGGGATCAGGGCGCTCGGCCCGCGATGGCTTTTGGAGGGCCATGGGTTCATGATGAGACCTTGACCAAGGAGTGAAACATGGCATTTCGCACGACCGTCCGGATCACCCGTAGCTCTATTCTCCCGGCTGTCCTGGCACTGGTGGTGGGCCTGTGGGGCCTATCGCTCCAGGCGGACCCCTCGGGCAGCTACACCAAGTCCTGCAAGGATTGCGTGGACAACGACGGCGAACTGATTTGCCAGTGCAGCTACAAAGGCTCGTACAAGGGAACGTCCATCAACTACGGGCTGTGCGTCGAAGGCTCGATCTGGAACGACAAGCAGACCCTCCGCTGCACCATCAAGCACTCGTTCAAGAACTCATGCTCGAACATCTACTGGAACAGCGACCGCATCACCAGCGCCTCGTGCCGCAAGAAAAATGGCAAGAGCGCCAACACGTCGTTCAACAACTGGAAGTCTTGCGAAGGCGACATCGCCAACTGCGACGGCACCCTGACCTGCGGCCCCTGCCCGTAGCATCGACCTACAACACGCCTCGAACCCGGGTAAGGACACCGTCGATATTTCGGGTCCGGACTACACAGGCAGTGCTACGAACTACGCCAAATTCCGCGGCATTGTTGGGGCCACCATGCCCCTTGCTCTTCACGAGTCCGACGCCGTGGATCCCAATAGCTGGTTCCCCACCGCGGCACCATGGGTACTTTTCAATGTCTGGGCGGGCTACCAGACATCGCATCTGACCGCCTTGCAGAGCGCCTATGCCAGCGCCTACACCGTCACCCGCGACAAGGTGCCCAATCTCAAGTAGACAGAGAGCATGCGCAGGCCGAGAATCGGTTTGACATTGGGGATCACCCTTCTCGGGTTTTCGGCCTGCAACAACGGCGGCGGCCCGGGAGCCAAGACCGACGGGGCGGTGAGTTCGGGCTTCGAGCGTACTCGATTCAAGGGGGGCTGGTGCGCGGAAGAGGGGAAGGCTGGAGCCAAGGCGACGNNCCCACAATGAGCCTTCGGTGGGCAGAGCACGGCCTTGCGGCGGGGCGCTTCGGCCTACTCGAACAGCTCGACCTGGCTGGTCGGCTTGAGGCGGGTTACGGAGCGGAAGTAGGGCGGCGGCCGTGCCTCGGCCAGGCCCAGCGGCTCGGTCCACAGGTTCTGGTGGCGGAGGAAGCGCTCGATGCTCTCGCGGTCGCGGACCAGAACGCGCAGCTTTATGCGTCCCCCGCAATGGGCGACGGACGCGGCGAAGCCGCGTGGGGCAGGGGCAGGGCGGGCAGGCCCTAGGGTGTTCACGGGCAGGCCGAGCGTCAGGCGCATCCGCTCGGCCCAGGGCCAGTGGCGGCAGCGTGGTCCAGTGCTGGGAAGCTTGGGTGGCGGCTTGGTGTGCGCTGACGGCGTGGCGGGCGTCTCTGGTGTGGGCGACGGTGGCGGCTCCGCCGGCGGTATGACCAGGGGCCTCCAGGGACTGCGATGGCATGGAGATGCGGATTGAGTTTCATGTCCGAGCTTGAGCGCTGGATGACCGTCACCACGCCTCCCCGCGCTTCGGGCACGCTCGGGGCCAGCCGGCGGCGGTACCAGCCCATGACCGAGTCGGCGAAGATGCGGGCCACCGCGCCCATCAAGTCTCGCTGGTAAGCCAACGGCGCGCGCAGCTCGAAAGGCAGGGTCAAAACCCATTGCCGGAGCGGTACGGTGGGCAACACGTAGGTCAGCAGGTTGAGCGCCCCCTGGCACATGCGGCGGCCCAGACACGAGGGGCAGAACGCGCGGCTGCCGCACGAAAACGCCACCAGCAGGGGACGCTGGCAGCCTTCGCACTGCAAGTGAGCGAAGACTCGGCCGAGCACGCCACATCGCACGTACCCTCGAGGTCTTCGCGCACGAAGTCGGGCAAGCTCGCGCCGTCGAAGCCGTGCTCCACGGCGGCGTAGAAGGTGCGCAGGTGCTGCCTCAACCATGATACCGTCGCAATCAACCATGGATGGGTGTCATGTCTGACTTTCGGGACTTGGCTGTTGCCGGGATTGCGTCCTCCCTTGTGTTGCTCACTGCATGTGGCAAGAGTTCGTCGTCACCAGGCACGGGAGATGGGCCATTGGCAGTGGACTCGGGTGGCAGTACCAGCGTTGGGCTCCTGGACAGCTCCGCCGCGGGCATGGGCGGTGACGACAGCAGTGGTCTCGTCGATAGCGGCACCTCGGGCCTAGGTGACGGGGCTATCGATGTGAGCATCACCGAAAGCGTAGACGGGCCGTCGGGCTGCGGTCTCGTCGGCGCACCGACCGGCGTGCTGAGCAACCAGACCATAACCGTGGGGAGCCAGGCGCGGACCTACGTGCTCTCCGTCCCGAGGAGCTACGACCCGAGCACGCCCCTTGCCCTCGTGTTCGGATGGCACGGCCATGGAGGCACCGGCAACCAGGCACGCCAGAGCTTCGTCATCGAGCCGGCCGCCGCGGGTGGCGCGATCTTCGTATATCCCGATGGCCTAGGCGGCGCTGGAAACACGGATTGGGATCTGACCGCGACCGGCATCGACGTGGCCCTCTTCGATGCGCTGGCGTCCTATCTCGCGGGCAGCTACTGTATTGATCGCAATCGCATCTTCAGCACCGGCCTGAGTGCTGGCGCCTACTTCACCAATGTCCTCGGCTGCTATCGCGGGGATGTGCTGCGCGCCATCGCGCCCGTCGCCGGCGGACCGCCCAGCGCAGCAACCTGCGCCGGCCATGTCGGCGCGTGGGTCGCGCACGCTTCCAACGACGACCTGGTCGACTTCACCACCGGCGGCATTGCCACGCGCGACTTCTGGATCAGCAGGAACGGTTGCTCGACGACGCTCGCGCCGGTGGCGGTCAGCCCCAGCGACTGCGTGGAGTACCAAGGATGCCTGCCGGACTTGCCTGTGGTCTGGTGCGTACACACCGAAGGCCACAGCTGGCCGAGCATGGCCAACTGCTCCGACGCCGGCGTGTGTTTCGACGCCGGCCCGGCAGTCTGGGCCTTTTTCGTGCGCTTCAAGTAGCGAGGCTATTTGTAGAACTTCAGTCCATAGACGCAGAAGTCGAACGGGATCGCGGCACCCTTCGCACTGTCTTGCATGACGGCGAATTGGGCGAAGGCCAGGGTCGTGGGGTCGACTGACTTTTCGTTGCCCCCACCGTAGTACGGGTTCGAGACGAAGCTGCTCCACGGCGCCCGCACGAGCTGCCAGCCTGGGGCAAGCGAGGTCAGCTCGCTGCCGTCAGCGCCGAAAAGCGACCCAGCGGCATTTGTCGTGCCGACGGTGCTGAACGATATGCCCGCACTGGCGTAGGAGCAGGGTTTCGTTCCGCTGGTGACGTACGGATTGCACACCCCGCCGCCGGGAAGCTGGTTTTTGTCGACGAGGTAGACGGCGAAGGCGGAGCTCACTGCAGCGGCGGTGTCTGGAGACGCCCACAGCCAGAACTCGATGCCAGAATACTGGCTGGCATCGATCAGCGCCGGCGGTGGGTCGGTGGTAAACCCGCTCGCGGATAACACCATCGCTGGACCGTTCCCGCTCGTCGGCGTGCCGGAGTAGGCGAACGTCAAGGTCATGCCGCTCCAGGCGTACTGCTGCGAGCCGGTCTGCCCGGCAATGCACATGGCTTGCATGCCCGATGCCCCGCCATCAACCGTCCCCGAGTCAACCGCACCGGCATCCAGCGATGCTGTCGATCCGGGAAAACCCGCGGGCAGTGGGCTGTACAGCGACTGGCAGAGGCTCCCGCAGTTGGACACGATCGAAATGTCGCCGGCCGGCGTGGTAAGTACTCCGGGCGCAGGAGAGCCTGCCGTCCAGCCCCCGGGGCTTCCACAGGATGGGGGCTGCAAGCTGATGTTCGAGCCGCTCATGTCGTCAATCAATGCACCCGAAGCAGGACCGGTGCAATGGTTCACCGGCTGGGCCGGCGACGATGGAGCATCGATGGGCGCCCCACCATCGGCCGTTCCAAGGGAGCTGGTGTCGGCTACGGTCAGGTTGTACGTGACATCGTAGAGGAAGGCAGGATAACTGGCGTACGCAGAATCTTGTACCCTGGTGTGAATCGTGTGTGAACCAGGGGAAAGGGGCGCGAGCAGGATGAACCAGCCACCGACATAGAAGTCACCCGTAGGGGGCGGCTGAGAGAGGTTGCAGCCCCAGTAGTACGAGAAGAAGTTCGTGGGTGTGTTCGGAATCGCGAGCGAGAAGTCCGCCGTGCAATTGACGAGGTAGGGAGCGAAATCGGCTGCCTGGGAACCGTAGGACTTTCCGTCAATCTCTAGCTCAATTCCAGTCAGCGGGACGAGGTCTATGGTTGTCCCGTACTGGCAGTCTTGCATGGAGCCCTGGAAGGGGCATCCCGGGACATTTGCTGAAGCCCACGACGTCATTTGAAAGAGAAGCATCCGGCCGGCGGGAACGCTGCAAGCCTGGGTGAAGGGACCGGCGGTGAGATCGTTACTGTCCCAGATCCCGAGGAAGAATGGCTGGCCATCCGTGCCGCCGTCTCCCGTTGCAGTGGATTGCCCCATCTGGCAGTTCGCGCCGGGGGTGTTGTATGCAAGTGACTCCGGGCCGGGGTACTCATAGATCCACTTTACCCACTCGCCAGCCCACTCCTCGTAGGTCTTGCCGCCGTAGGTCCCTTTCGGGTCGAGGACGGGGGGCGGCATAATACCGGCGTCGACCGCGACGCCCGCCCCAGCTTCAGTGGCACCTGCATCGAGTCTGCCGCCATTACTGCTACCGCAGCCCACGACCAGCAAGCCGAGACCACATCCGAAGATCGCGCCGAGCATTCTCTTCATGACAACCATCCTCCTTGTTCATGCACCCCGAGCAGGTGTTGCACGACGATGCTCGCGGCAACCGGGGCCATGCGCCGCAAGTTCGGAGGAGGTTAGGACAAGCTCGGGTTTCTGACAACATCCGGGCCGTAGGGCGGACAAGCCCACTTTTCTTGGGACCACCTTCACAAGATCGGCTACGGTCTGCAGCTTGCCGATGCTTTTTCCGGCGACCAGATGCCGGGTAGCATGCACTTCGAACCCCAACCCAAGGATACCCAATGGCCAAAGGTCCTCTCTCGAAATCTGACCTGATCCAAATCCTCGGGCCGTAGCCGAAATAGATGGCCTCTGGGCGTGTTTGAGCGTACTCGATTCACGGGGGGCTGGTGCGCGGAAAAGGGGAACGCTGGAGCCAAGGCGACGGCCAAACCTGGACGGGAAGGCAACCCGAGAAAATGAACCCGCGACCCTCGACCTGTAAGCGGTCCCACAATGAGCNNTCGGTGGGCAGACCCCGGCCTTGCGGTGGGGCGCTTCGGCCTACTCGAACAGTTCGACCTGGCCGGTCGGCTTGAGGCAGGTTACGGAGCGGAAGTAGGGCGGCGGCCGCGCCTCGGCCAGGCCCAGCGGCTCGGTCTACAGGTTCTGGTGGCGGAGGAAGAGCTTTGATGCTCTCGCGGTCGCGGACCAGAGCGCGCAGCTTCATGCGTCCCCCGCAATGGGCGACGGGCGCGGCGAAGCCGCGTGGGGCCTCGCGCGCGGCGCCGAAGGTGCGTGTGGTCCTGGGCGCCAGCCACGCTGGCTGAACCGATAGCCAGGCAAGCCCTGGCGTGAAAGAATCAGTGGGTCCCATGGATGCGCACGACTCTCTTTCCCCGCCTTCCCTAGCCTCGGCCGTGGCCCAGGCACGGGCGGCGCAGCCGGCCTGGGCCGCGCTCTCCTTTCGCGAACGGGCGCGGGCTCTGCGTAAACTGGCGTTGCGCCTGCGCGATGATCAGGAGCTGCCCCGTCTGATTTCCTCCGAGGGTGGCAAGCCCATGTTCGAGGCGGTGGGGTTCGAGGTTGTCTACCTGCTGGAGAGCATCCGGTTCCTGGCAGGGCGGGCGGGCCGAGCCGCGCTGGTCGAGACCTGCCGCCGACCCTTCGTCTTTCCCTGGAAACGCGCGCGCGTGGCTTGGCGGCCGCGCGGGGTGGTGGCGGTCATCGGTCCGTGGAATTTCCCTTTGCTGAACAACGTTGGTGATGCGGTGGCGCCCTTGCTGGCGGGCAACGCCGTGCTGCTCAAACCCTCGCCGCACACTCCGGGCGCCTCGCGGCGGGTCGAGCAGCTTTGGCGGCAGGCCAGCCTGCCCAATGGCATCTTTCAAGTGGTCGAAGGCGACGCGGAGGTGGGGCGGGCGCTGGTCGATGTTTGCGACATGGTCTTCTTCACTGGCAGCGTGGCCGGCGGGCAAGCCGTGGCCAGACGGGCCGGGGAGCGACTGATTCCCTACGTCGCCGAACTGGGGGGCAAGTCCCCCATGATCGTGCTGGCCGACGCAGATCTCGAGGCAGCGGCCCGCGGAGCAGCATGGGGAGCGTTCGCGAACAGCGGACAGATCTGCATTCGGCCCCAGAGGGTGCTGGTGCAGGCAGAGGTGGCGGATGCTTTCGTTGCCTTGCTGGTGCACAAAGCCCAGACCCTGCGGGTTGGCCCGGTCACCGGCGATGTGGATGTGGGCGCACTCATGCTCGATGCCCAGGTCGAGCGCGCCCGGGCGCAGATCGCGGATGCGGTCACACGCGGAGGCCAGATCCTTTGCGGAGGCGACTTGCTGGCGGATCAACCGGGTCGTTTCTTCGCACCGACGGTGATTGATCACGTCGCACCCGACGCGGCCCTGGCGCGTGAGGAAACCTTCGCCCCGGTCCTGCCGATTCTTCGCGTGCGCGACGCTGACGAGGCGGTTCGCCTGGCCAACGATTCTCCCCTCGGCCTGGCTGGCTATGTCTGGTCGGCGAACTCGGAAACCGCGCGCAATGTTGCTCGTCGCCTGCAGACAGGCAGCGTGTGCATCAACGATGTACTCGTGAATTACTTGTGCGCCAATGCCCCGCTGGGCGGGATCAAGCAGAGTGGCCTTGGCTTTCGCAATGGCCCCGAAGCTTTGCGCCAGTTCTGCTATCCGCAGACCATTGTCGAGGATCGTGCCTTACTGGGTTGGCTGGCTGCTTTCGTACGCCGGCAGCTCGCTTTTCCCTATCGCCAGAGGACGTTGCGTCTGGTTCGCTGGCTTATCCGGGTCATCTATCCATGACCGGCGCGTCTTCTGGCTTGTCAGGCGTCGTGGATTTCGCGATTGTGCACGCCATGAGTTTGGTGCCACCCAAACGCTGAGTCGATTCTGGGGTTGGCGACCGAGCGGCCTTCGGGCGAGTTCCCTGCGGCACGCCGGCAAGCCTTGCGCGTTTTCCAGCAAAGTCAGCCCGACTTCGCCGGCTAGGGCATGAAGTGTGAGCCTCCTGCGAACCCGGCGGCATCAAAAGGTCGTGCGTTACTTTGTGGTCATGGTTGGGGTCGTTCTTCTCCTGGGCGGTCTGGGAGGCGTGAAGGTCGCCCAGATCAAATCGCTGATTGCCTACGGTCACGCTGCTGCAGCGGCGGGTCCGCCGCCCGAGGTGGTGGGGACCAGGGAGGCGAAGGAGGATACTTGGGAAAACCGGCTCTTTTCGGTAGGCACCATCAACCCGGGCCGCGGCGTGACCGTGAGCAACGACGCGGCAGGCGTGGTCAGCGCAATCAAGTTCCAGTCTGGGCAAACCGTGCGCCGCGGGCAAGTCCTGGTCGAACTCGACAGCCGCGTGGAACGCGCCCAACTGGCCTCGTTGCGGGCACAGGCGGGCCTGGCGCGCGTCTCTGCCGGACGGACCCGCGCTCTATTCAAGGACAGCGCCGTGCCCAAGGCGCAGCTCGACAACGCCGAGAGCGCGCTGCAATCCGCGACCGCCAACGCGGCAGCGCTGCAGGCTCAGATCGATCGCAAGATCGTGCGCGCCCCATTCGACGGGCGGCTAGGCATCCGGCTCATCAACCTTGGCCAGTACCTGAACCCAGGAACAGCGATCACAGATCTGCAGTCCGCCGACGCGAACTACATCGATTTCACCCTGCCCCAGCAACAGCTCAGGCAGCTCGCGGTGGGAATGGTGGTGCGGATCAATGAAGGCTTGCCCGGTCCGCGCGCCGAGGCTGCAATCAGCGCCATCGATCCGACGCTCGACCCGGTTACCCGCAGTGGCCGGGTCCGGGCCGCGCTGAGTAAGATGGATGGCCTTAGCCCCGGCATGTTCGTCAATGTCTCGGTGGTACTGCCCGAGAAGCGAAGCGTGACCATGGTTGGGGCCACGTCGCTGATTCACGCCTCGTTCGGCGATTCGGTCTTTGTGGTCGAGGACAGGAAGGACGACAAAGGCGCCGCGGTCACGGGACCGGACGGCATGCCGGCCAAAGTCGCTCGCCAGCAATTCGTGAAGACCGGCGAGGCGCGCGGCGATTTCGTCGAGATCCTCGAAGGCGTCAAGCCCGGACAGGAGATCGTCTCGCAAGGCGCTTTCAAGCTGCGCAGTGGCGCGCCGGTTAGGGTCAACAACGCGGTGAAGGTCGAGGCTATGCTCGCGCCCCACCCCGAAAACCGCTGAAGGCCCATGCGGCTTGTCGATCTCTTCATTCGCCGGCCTATCCTGTCGGTTGTTGTCAGCCTGATCATCATCATTGCGGGCCTGCAAGCCGTTCGCTCGCTCAACGTCCGCCAGTACCCCAAGCTGGAGGCGGCCAGCATCGTCGTGAACACCGTCTATGTGGGCGCCAGCGCGGATCTGGTGCGCGGCTTTGTCACCACGCCGCTTGAGCAGGCCATCGCCGCCGCCGACGGGATCGACTACATCGAGTCGCAGAGCGTGCAGGGCCTGTCAACCATCAGCGTGCGCCTCAGGCTCAACTTCGACGGCGCCAAGGCCCTGGCCGACATCAGCACCCGAGTGAACCAGGTTCGGGCGGATCTGCCCCCCGAATCCGAGATCCCGGCCATCAGCCTGCAGCCATCCGACGCCCAGACCGCCGCGATGTACCTGAGCTTCAATTCGACCATCCTGCAGGACAACCAGGTGACCGACTATCTGATTCGCATCGTGCAGCCGCGCCTGACTGCCGTCCAGGGCGTGCAACGCGCCGAGATCCTGGGCGGCCGCACTTTCGCCATCCGCGCCTGGCTGAAGCCGGATCGCATGGCCGCGTTGAACGTCAGCCCCAGCCAGGTGCGCAACGCGCTGGCCGCGAACAACGCCCTTTCCGCCGTGGGCCAGACCAAGGGCGCGCTGGTCCAGCTCAACCTGACGGCGTCGACTGATCTGCGCACCGTAGAGGAATTCCGCCAGCTCGTGGTGCGCGAGCAGAACGGCACGCTTGTCCGCCTGCAGGACGTCGCCGACGTGGTCATGGGCGCCGACAGCTACGAGCAGGACGTGCGCATGAGCGGCGAGCGCGCGGTGTTCATGGGTGTTTGGGTCCTGCCCAACGCCAACTCGCTGGACGTCATCGCCCGGGTCAACCGCGAGGTGCAACAGATCCGCAAGGAGCTGCCCACCGGGATGATGGCGGGCGTGGCCTACGATTCCACGAAATACATCAAGAGCGCCATCAAAGAGGTGGTCACCACCCTGTCCGAGACGGTGCTGATCGTCATGGTGGTCATCTTCCTTTTCTTGGGCTCGCTGCGCACGGTGCTGGTCCCGGTGGTGGCCATCCCGGTGTCTCTTATCGGCGCCGTGTTCCTGATGCAGGTGTTTGGCTTCACGGTTAACCTGCTCACCCTGTTGGCCATTGTGCTTTCTGTCGGTCTCGTGGTGGACGATGCCATTGTGGTGGTCGAGAACTGCGAGCGGCACGTGCGCGAGGGTCGCTCGCGCCTGGAGGCGGCCTTCATAGGCGCCCGCGAGCTGGTGCGTCCGATCATAGCTATGACTATTACCCTAGCAGCGGTGTACGCCCCCATCGGATTCCAGGGCGGACTCACCGGAGCGCTGTTTCGCGAATTCGCGTTCACTTTGGCTGGGGCGGTGTTCATCTCGGGCGTGGTGGCACTGACCCTGTCGCCAATGATGAGTTCCAGGTTGCTCAATCCGGTGTACCAGCCAGGCTGGCTGCCGCGACACATCGATAGCGGCTTCGATTGGTTCAAGCGCATTTACGGCCGAATGCTTGCCGCCACGCTGCGGGCCCGCGGGGCCGTGTATGTCGGGTGGCTCATGCTCACCCTGGCTGTGGTGCCCCTGTACATGTTCTCGCCCAAAGAGCTTGCCCCCAATGAGGACCAGGGCGTGGTGTTCGGCGCGATGCTGGTGCCACCCAACGCCACCCTGGAGCAGCTCGACCCCTTCCGCGCCGAGGTCACCCGCATTTTCAAGGAGACGCCGGAGTTCGAGAACACCTTCCAGATCACCTTCCCCTTCCAGGGCTTTGGCGGCATGTTGGTCAAACCCTGGGATCAGCGCAGCCGGCCGATCTTCCCGATCGCCAATGAGACGAACTTCAAGCTGGCCAACATCGCCGGTGTGCGCGCCCCCGTGTTCTTGCCCCCGGCCCTGCCCAGCGCGGGCTTCTTGCCCATTGAGTTCGTGATCGCCTCCACCGCTGACCACCAAGAGATCACGCGCTTTGCTGACCAGCTCAAGCTTGCGGCCATGCAGAGCGGCCAATTCGCTTTCCCGCCCGACAGCGACGTGAAAATCGATCAGGCCAAGGCCGAGATCGTGCTCGACCGCGACAAGATTGCCTCGATGGGCATCAGCCTGGGACAAGTGGGCGGCGATCTGGCGGCGATGATCGGCGGGCACTTCGTCAACCGGTTCACCATTGACGGCCGGGCGTACAAGGTGATTGCCCAGGTGGAGCGCGCCGGACGACTGACACCCGATGATTTGCAGCGCATCTATGTCACCGGGCCGAATGGCCAGCTCGTGCCTCTGGGTGCCGTCGCCCAGATCCGCAAGGGAATCGAACCGCGCACCCTCAATCGTTTCCAGCAGCTCAATGCGGTCAAGATCTCGGGCGTCCCGTCGCGCTCGCTGGAGAACGGGCTGCGCGTGCTGGAAACCGAAGCGGCCAAGATTCTTCCCCCTGGCTATCGCGTCGACTACACCGGCGAGTCGCGCCAGCTTCGTCAGGAGAGTGGGAAGTTCCTGCCCGCGATGGGCCTGGCTTTGGTGCTCATCTTCCTGGTGCTGGCCGCGCAGTTCAATTCCTTCCGCGATCCCTTTGTCATCCTGGCCGGGTCAGCGCCGCTGGCCATGTTCGGCGCGTTGATCTTCACCTTCCTGAAGTTTCAGGGACCGCCTGGCATGAACTTCCCACTTACCGCGGGCTGGACGGTGACACTGAACATCTACTCCCAGGTCGGGTTGGTGACCCTGGTTGGCCTGGTATCGAAGAACGGCATCCTGATCGTGGAATTCGCCAACGTTCAGCAAGAGCGCGGCCTGTCCAAGATCGATGCCGTGCGCGCCGCAGCCGCAATAAGGCTGCGTCCCATCGTGATGACCACCATTGCGACAATAGCCGGCCTCTTTCCCCTGACCCTGGTGACTGGCCCGGGCGCAGTCGCGCGCAACTCAATCGGCATTGTGCTGGTGGGCGGAATGTCGATCGGCACGCTGTTTACGTTGTTCGCCGTGCCGTCGATCTACGTGCTCCTCGCCCGCGACCACCGCAAAGCGCACGCGAAGGATTTGGAGGCGGAGCGCGCGGCACAGGCGGCGACCCTGCCGAGGGAGGGGAGCCCGGAGTTGGCGGCGTGAGAGAGCGGGCCGACGACCGGCTGAACTGACGGTGTTGGTGCGTCGGATCAATATCCTCTCCGAGCGGCACGCATCAGCGGCCAGGGGCAGCGCAGTGTTCCCGCGACTGCGTCGGCGGCGTCCATCGACGTTGGCCCGTTCGAGTTCACGACCACTGCCCTCCGGTGGCCCGCGCAATGGTGCCGCCCGGGCGGACCGTGAGAGGCCAGGCGCAACCCCTGGTGGGAAAGACGGGCCTGGCCTCACGGTTTGATCTGTTCTGACGGGCTACTGCACCGTGATGGTGTCGATGTACGCGGTCACCGTGGTCTGGGTGAAGTCAGTCGCGGAAGGCGTGTTGGCCGATGAGAGTTGGACCGTGAATTGAACGATGTTGGTGGGGTCCGGGCTGGTGGCGCCGGTCAAGTCCAGGGTGTACGTATGCCAGTCGCTGTCGGTCGGGAAGTCTGCCCACTGGTACTTGCCGACCCAGGTGGAATCCTGGGCGAAAAGCTGGATGCCACCCCCCGTGAAGGTTGCAGGCACGGCTGGATCGACCTTGACGCGGACGCTGACGACCTTGTTCGTCCAATCCTGGGGCGTGGCCCAATTGTAGTTGGGGTTGACCTGTTGCGCGTAGCCGGTGAACGTAACCACGATCTTTAGTGAACCGGGCGGATCGCCGACGGTGCTATCGGCAGCGATGGTTGGCAGCGCGACACCCGCGTCGGGCAGAACCCCAGGCGCGGCGAGGTTGTACGGGCTGACGATCTGCCCGTTGGTGGCGGTGGCTTGATAGGTGTTGAAAACCCATCCTTGGTCGCCAGCGGCAAAGTCGAAAAGCGTGACCGGACCGCCGCTGGAACCGCCCGAGCTTGTCGCACCACCGGATGCAAGAGTGCCCCCCGTGGCGTTGCTGCCCCCACTGCCCGTGGATCCACCGCTGGCGCTGCTGCCTCCACTGCTCGTGGATCCACCCCTGGCGCTGCTGCCACCACTGCCCATGGATCCACCGCTGGCGCTGCTGCCACCAGCACCGCCGCTAGATTCTGGACTGCTGGCACATGCGGCCAGGATGCCCGTGGCGCCGAGGCCGCAGAGCAACGCGAGTTGCTTGAATCGTCTTGTCGAAATTCCCACTTTCTTGTCCTTTCCTTTGGTGAGCGTTGATTCGGGTACGGCACCCGAGTTGGGCGAAAGACTGAACGATTGCCCGTGGGCCGTCAACCTGGGTAGTATTCGCAGACATCCGATGTTATTGCTTCGCGTCTGCGACTCGCCGCTTCCGCCCGTTGTCTCCGCGCGGCCCGTATGCCAACTGGCGTCGGTGCGACTTGCGCTGCACCGGTTCTTGCTGGCCATTGTTGCTGTGGCCGCGGTGCTGGGCGCGACGCCGACGGTCGAGGCTGCGCCCCGGCGGGCGAAGAGCCATGCCAAGGCCAGCGCCAAAGCCAAGCACCCGTCCAAGGCGGCCACTCGCGCTGCAGCCAGGAGCAAGGCAAAGGCTGATGTGGCGGAGGAGGCCGCCGCCCGGGGCAAGGTCGCAGTCTTGGCCTTTGGAGGGGAGGACACCTATTCCGTGCGCAGTCATGTGATCAAGGCACTCACCGACAGGGGAATGAAGGTCGAAGCTGCGCTGCCCCCGGTGGACACCGCCGACCAATACCGCGATATGGGCGCCGTGATGGAGCTGGCCGCCTATGTCCACGGCCACGTCAAGGAATTGCCCGCGGATCACGCCGTCGCCACCATAGTGATTCGCAGCGGCGTCACTGGCAAGAAGCTTACCACGGCCACGTTTACCGGATACCGGCGCGGCCTGCCCTACGACGTGGAGGAGAAACTCTGGCAACGGTTGGGCGCCACATTCGCGCGCGCCTGCGTGGAGGCCACCAAGCCCCGCCCGCACCACAACCAGCCCATGCTCATCGAGGCGGGGACGCCGCTCTGATTTTCGCACCCCCAGCGTACTGAGTGAAGTCACCTGTGGCTAGGGTTCGCCGCAGGCCGGGGGTCAGGATCGAGCGCCACGCTGAGCGCGAGGTCGACTGCTCGGTCGTAGCGAATCGCGCGCGAGGCAGGCAAGAAGCCCGGCTTGCGCAGGTCGACCGCGTGCACGGCCAGATCCCTGCGTACCTGCGCGCGCACCGGCGTGGACGAGGAAAGTTTCATGCCGTCGAGCACGACCTCGGCGCCTGCGGGCTGCGACTCGACGAGCAGGGTTGCCGGCTGAAACCACACTGCGGCCACGGGAAGCGGCATCACCGCCAGGTGAACCAGCAGCGCGGCTGCGGCCAGGACGAAGAAGAGCATGACGATGACCGGCACCCAGAGCCGACGCCGCCGGGTCATTGGCGTGAGGGCCGGAGTATGACCCGCGGCTGCTACGCCAAAGGGGGTCGGCAGGGTGGGACGCGGGTTGATCATCTGGGGGGGCGCAACCAACACGGCACCGGCCAGAGAAGGCCGGGGCGACTGGCCGGCCGGGGCTGGTCCGCCGGCCGTCCTCTGCGCAGGGCCAGTCCTGGCGCGCCCGGCGACTTCGGCTCGCACGGGAATCGCGGACTCGGGCGCGGTTTCGTCGGCCCACAGATCGGGAGCCAGCCGGATCACCTTTGATGCCGGGCGAGGCTTGCTCAGGCTACCGTGCGGCAGCAGGGTGAGCAGCAAGAGCTTCAACTCGGTGGCCTCGCCGGAAGCTGGGCGCGGAACCAGGTCAAGCGCCGCGCGACAGGCGTCCGCAAACACGCGCGCATCGGGAAAGCGATCACGCGGATCCGGCGCGAGCGAATCGGCGATGAGTCGCGCCAACGGCGGCGGCAGGTTCGGCCGGCGCTGCTGGGGCGAGAACACCAGGCCCGAGGCCACCTGGCGCCAGGTCTCGGCTTGGTTCGACGAATCGCGCAGGGGATACCCGGTGAGAAGCTCGAACAGCACCGCTCCCAACGAGTAGATATCACTGCGCCGGTCAAGCGCTGCGCCGCGCGCTTGTTCCGGCGACATATACGCCAGGTTGCCCTTGAGCGACGCCACCAGCGAGTTGTCGGTACGCCGCTTGGCCACGCCGAAGTCGGATAATTTCACCTCGCCGGCATAGGAGAGCAGCACGTTGTCAGGCGAGATATCTCGGTGGACCAGGCCCGTGGGCCGGCCATCCGGCCCGCGCAGCTCGTGCGCAAAATGCACGCCCTCGCACAGCTCGCCCAGGATGTAGAGGGCGACCGCATCGTCCAGGCGTTTGGGCAGGCCATCCGGGCTGGATGACTTGCGCAGCACCGTGAGCAGCTCCCCCAAATCACGACCGTCCACATACTCGAGAACGATGAAATGCTCGCCCTCAGCCGAGATGCCGAGATCATGAATCTGCACGATGTTCTTGTGCGACAGGGAAGCGTGGATGCGCGCCTCGGTGAGCAGCATGCGAACGAAGCGCTCGTCGGCTGCCAGGTGCGGCAGGATGCGCTTGATGGCCACCGGCTTTTCGAAGCCCTCTTCGCCCAGGGCTCGGCCCATGTACAGCTCGGCCATGTCGCCGACGGCAAAGCGGTCGAAGAGCTCGTATTGTCCGAATCTCATCGCTGTCAGGTCCGCGCAGGGATACCAATCTTCCATCATACTCGCGCGCGGGTTCGCTGGGTTGCACGAAACCAAGATGATAGCCTCGCGTATATGGCCGCCGATTTCACCCTTGTCCGCGCCTTGGCCCAGCGTGCCGTCGACGACGGCGTGACGCCAGGTTTGGTTCTGGGCCTTGCCCAAGGCGGGCAGGTGCGGTTTCTTGATGCGTTTGGCCATCGACGTACAGTCCCGGACGTCGACCGGCTCACAACCGACGTGGTCTATGACCTGGCTTCCCTGACCAAGGCCGTGGTGACCAGCCTGCTGGTCATGCGCGGGGTCGGCAGCGGGATCTGGGCCCTGGACGACCCGCTCGGTAAGCACCTGCCGGTCTTGGCGGCCCGGCCCCAGGCAACCCTGCGGCGGGCGCTGGCCCATGCCGCCGGCTTTGCCGCCCATCGCCCATTCTTCGAGCAGGTCATTGACAAGGGCGTGGCTCCTGCGGACGGGCGGGAACGCATCGTCACCCTGGCCGCGGCCGAGCCTCTGGCTTACCAGCCAGGGACGCGGTCGCTCTACTCGGACCTGGGCTTCATCCTCTTGGGCGATCTAGTTGAGCGCGGCCTGGGCGGCCGATTGGACGCGTTGGCCAAGAGGCTGCTTTGGGCACCCCTCGGGCTGCGCGCCACGGGTTTTGCGGGTTCGGCAGCGCTCTCTGGCCGGAAACTGGCGCCCACCGAGCGCTGTCCGGTGCGCGGGCGCATGCTTTGCGGCGAGGTGCACGACCTCAACGCCTTTGCCATGGGCGGGGTGGCGGGTCACGCCGGGCTTTTCGCCGACGCTGCGGATCTGCTTGGGCTGGCCAATGCCCTGTGCGCTGCCTGGCGCGATGCTGCCCCCGCGGGCGGCCCACCTCTTGTCCCGGCCGAGGTGCTGCGTCTGTTCTGGCGGGCAGCCGGGATCCCGGAGTCGACGTGGCGCCTGGGCTGGGACGGGCCGGCGGCCACGGGATCGCTGGCCGGCGATCGCCTGTCTCGCCAGGCGGTCGGCCACCTGGGTTTCACCGGCTGCTCGCTCTGGATCGACCCCGAGCGGGAGACCTGCATCGTGTTGCTGACCAACTTCGTGCATCCGACGGTGCACAAGGATCCGCGCTTCCGAGCGCTGCGTCCGGCGCTGCACGACGCCGCTCTGGACGCCGTGGGGTATCGCGCGTAGGAAGTAGTCAACGTGAGCCAGCTAGCGGTCGACTTGGGAGTGACGTCGTGACGAATGACGAAGACATGGCGGACGCGGAAATCTGTCCTTCATGTGGGGCGCCGAGAGAGAACCTTGCAGAGGCGAAATGCAGCTACTGCGGGGTCAGATTGCATGTGCAAGGACCTACTCCGTTTCACCAGCCGTACCTCAGGACGCTGGTACGCCTCTACCGCGACTACACGTGGAAAGACTACCACGCATGGTACATCATCGGGGCAGTCTGGGTCGCCGCATTCATCCAGCCGTGTTTGTTTCGCTCGAGGTTTGAAACTTTCATTTCCCGAGCCACGGCCCCCAACACGTCTTCGGCGAAGGAAGGGACGGCTCCAGCCCAACCTGAACCCACGAGGTTTGCGGACCCCATTGCCTCATTGGCACGTTCCGGTCGAGACAGCGACATGTTGCTGACCACCGAGAAGAAGGAACTCGCCCTCGTGAATGCGCGCACAGCGGAGCTCCGCTGGAAGAGCGAACCCCTCCTGGAACATCCCGATGAGAAGAGCGTTCTCCTCAGCGAAGACGCAGCCTATGTAAGGGACTCAAACGGCTTGGTCGCCGTTTCGCTTGCAAATGGCAGAACCATTTGGGAGACGTCGTTCGCTGCTGGCGTGGCCTGGCGCATGCTCTTCAAGAGCACCATCCTGGTGCTGCAGAACGATGGCAAGCTCCTGGCGCTCGATTCCAGTACGGGATCTCCTGCCTGGGGCGAGCAACTCGAATCACGGCCACGCAAGCTCTCTTGGGTAGGTGGCGAGGTTCTAGTTCCCCGCGTGGAGAAGCGAAAGCGGCGAAAGCTCCACACCGTCGATCTGGTCGATGCCGCAAGCGGAAAGGTCAACCGCACTTTGCACATCGAGTGCCGCAATCCCGCGAGCCAGAGCGTGGAGACGCCGGACATATATGCGAAATTCCTCTTCAGTGAAGATGGCAAAGAGATGTACGTGGTCTACGGCAGCTTCGACGGCTGCATCGAGCGCTGGAACCTGAGCGAGGGAAGGATTGCCTGGCAGAACCGTTCGAGGGAAGGCCTTTCGCCGCAAACGTCGTTTCTGCTCACCGACCTAGCGCTGCTTGCCTTCGGTGGCTCACAAGTTCGTTCCTTCGCTCGTCCCGACGGAGCCCGCCATGTTCTACTGGCAGACAAGGACCACGAGTTCAAACCGTTGGTAGGGCAGAACGGTGTCGTGGCGTTGTTTGCCACGCCGAATTGGGATAGCCATCATCCGGCCCTGTGGGGCGTCGATGCAGAAACCGGCAAACGACTATGGTCTGCTGCCCTGCCGGAGATGGACGCATTCGGGATCAGGGAGAATCCTCGCGAGAACGGCGTGGCCATGACCAAGTATGGGATCGCTGTTGTGCAGGTGGTGGGGGA
Organism: Myxococcales bacterium; assembly: GCA_003153015.1. Lineage (GTDB taxonomy): Bacteria > Myxococcota_A > Polyangia > Fen-1088 > Fen-1088 > Fen-1137. The sequence goes on along the minus strand of PMBS01000068.1, from coordinate 6,057 downwards.
TAGGAAGATCGGCGTGGATCTTCTCAATCTCAAGACCGGCGTTAGTCCTGGCCGCACGATTGTGAGCATGGAATCAACACCTGGATGGTTCGCAGATTTCTTTTCGAACCTACGCATTGCCGCCGACGGCGAGCGGGCTTGGTTCAAGGCGCGAGGCAACCTGTGTTCGCTCGACCTCGCGACTGGAAAGCTGGAGTATCATTTTCACTAGCCTATTGCTCGTGACGGAGATCGGACGCAAAGTCGACACGAGAAAGAGGGAGACTCATGGGAATTCTTTCAAGGCAGCTTCGGTCGGTCATTCAGTGGGAACACCCTGACCCTTCCCAGTTGTTCCATCGCTGGTCGGATCACGGCGACGAGATCAAGAATGCGTCGCGACTTGTCGTGGGTCCGGGGCAGGGTTGCATCTTCGTCTACGAGGGCCGTGTCGAGGGAATCTACGCGCAAGAAGGGCTCTTCGAGATCAGGACGGCCAACCTTCCCTTCTTCACCACGCTGTCGAGGTTGATGCAGCTCTTTGAGAGCGAGCACAAGGTCGGCATCTACTTCTTCCGGACGGCCAAGATCCTCAACTTGAAATGGGGAACTGCGTCGCTCATCAAGTACGAGGATCCCAAGTACAAGTTCCCGGTCGGGCTGCGCGCCTTCGGCAACTACTCGATGCAGATCACCGAGCCCGGCACATTCTTCTGCCAGATCGTCGGTGGCCGAGATCCTTTCTTGGTGGACGACATCCGGGAACCGCTCAACGCGCGCCTGGTCCAACCCTTGGTCGACTTCTTCGCTGAGGCAGGCTACTCGTACGCCCAGATCGATCCCAACCGTGAGGAAATCGCTGCGGCCCTCTCGGTCAAGCTGGCGCCGGAATTCGTACAGCTCGGATTCAAGCTCGACGATTTTCGCATCCAGGGAACCAGCTTCGACGACGACACCATGCGAAGGATCAACCGCATCGCCGACGTCAGTGCCGAAGTTCAGGCGGCCAAATCGGCCGGGCTTAGCTATGCTCAGATGCAGCAGCTTTCGGCTCTGCGGGATGCCGCCAAGAATGAAGGCGGAGCGGGCATGGGCATGGGCATGGTCGTGGGCATGGGCATGGGCGGAATCGCGGGAGGCCAGAGCCCCCTTGTCCAACCGGCGCAGCCACCCGGCGAGGATCTGGCCGCAAGACTGAAAACCCTGAAGGGCCTGCGCGATCAGGGTCTGATCTCCGCGGTGGAGTATGAAGAGAAGAAGAAAGAGATTCTGGCGGCGTTCTAGTTTCGCCTCTGCCGGTGGCCGGAGCCGGATCCGACGGCCGGTCCCGGATTCGGATCCGGCTGCCGTCCCCGGCCCCTTGTGGCAATCCTAGGATGTCACGGATTCCCAAGAATCGGTACTGGTTGTACCCGGGCGTCTTCCCGGGTGCCCGTCCCCGAATTCTGCCACTGGACGCCATCGGGCATCGAGCGTAGGTACAATAGCCAAGGTGAAGATTGCACTCGGCCAGATCAACCCCACCGTGGGCGACTTTGACGGCAATTTGCGCCTGGCCGAGGATGCCTTGGTTGCAGCCGAAACCGCGGGCGCCGATCTCTTGGTGCTGCCCGAGCTGGCGCTCTCGGGCTATCCCCCGCGCGATCTGTTGGAGCGAGCGGCCTTCGTGCAGGCGGGAATGCGCAGCCTTGACCGCCTGGTGGCTCGGGTGGGCAGCGGGCCTGCCGGCCGCTCGGCCGGGGTGATCGTCGGGTTTCCGGAACTCCTGCCCGAGTCGCCGGTGGGCCGCGGAATTGCCAACTCCGCGGCGCTCATCTATCAGGGCCGCGTCGTCTCGGTCCATCGCAAGTCGCTGCTGCCGACCTACGACGTTTTCGATGAGTGGCGCTATTTCGAGCCAGCCCAGGCCGTGGCCCCGGTCGAATTTGCGGGCCGTCGCCTGGGCATCTCCATCTGCGAGGACATGTGGAACGATGGCGATTTCTGGCCCCGGCGCCTGTATCGCGAGGATCCCATCGAGAAGCTGGTGGCCGCGGGCGCTGACTTGCTCATCAACATTGCGGCCTCGCCCTACACCATGGAGAAGCGCCACTTGCGACCGCGTATGTTGGCCGAGGTGGCCCGACGTTGGGCCCGCCCCTTGCTTTTTGTCAATCAGGTCGGCGGTCAGGATGACTTGCTCTTCGACGGATCCAGCCTGGCCCTGGACGCGCGCGGCGAGGTGATCGCGCGCGCCGCCGAGCATGCGGCCGATCTGGTCGTGGTCGATCTGGATGCGGGTCACGGCACCATCAGGCCGTGCGTGCAATCCGATGCCCGCTCGGCGTTGGAAGCCTTGGTGCTGGGCACCCGCGACTACGCCCGGCGCTGCCACTTCTCGGGCGCTCTGGTTGGGCTTTCGGGCGGCATTGACTCGGCGGTGGTGGCCTGTCTGGCCGCGCGCGCCTTGGGGCCAGCCAATGTGCTGGGCGTGGCTATGCCGTCGCGTTTCTCGTCAGACCACTCGCGCACCGACGCTGCGGCCCTGGCCGCGGCGCTGGGCATCCAGTTCCGCGAGATCTCGATTGAGCCTATGTTCGCCGCCTACCTGCAAGCCCTGGCGCCGGCTTTTGCGGGCCGGCCCGCCGATGTCACCGAGGAGAACCTGCAGGCCCGCATCCGTGGCGGCATCCTCATGGCCCTGTCGAACAAGCTGGGCGCTCTCTTGCTCTCGACCGGCAACAAGAGCGAGATCGCCACCGGCTACTGCACCCTCTACGGCGACACCTGTGGTGGCTTGGCCGTCCTCTCCGATGTGCCCAAGACCCTGGTCTACAAGATTGCCGGCGAAATCAATGCCGAGCGTCCGGTCATCCCGCAGTCAACCTTGAACAAGCCACCATCGGCCGAACTGCGGCCCGACCAGAAGGACCAGGACAGCTTGCCGCCCTATGAAGTGCTGGACGCGATCCTGGAGGCCCATGTCGAGCGCGGCTTGGACAGCGAAGCTCTGCAGGCGGCCGGCTTCGATCCCGCGGTGGTGGCCGAGGTCATGCGCCTGATGCGCCAGTCGGAGTACAAGCGGCGCCAGCTTCCGCCCGGGCTCAAGATCACCGGCAAGGCGTTTGGCACCGGCCGCCGCTACCCCATCGCGCAAGCGTTCCGCGGCTAACTACTTTCCGGCCTGCAGCGCACTCATTTGGCGTCGCGCAGCCGGGGCCTCGCTGCCCTTGGGCGAGAGCTGCAAGTAGCGCTGGTAGCTCTTCAGGGCGAGCGCCTTCTCATTGCGGGCGCGATGGATTTCGGCCATCCCGAACACGGCCGGAGCCAAAGATGGCTTGGCAGCTAGTGCGCGCTTGAAAAACTCGTAGGCGACCGGGAGCTGGCCACGGTCAAGGGCGACGAAGCCCAGGCCAGACAGGGCCTTGGCCCCTCTCGGCCGCAGCCGCAATGCCCTTTGGTAGAGATCCTTGGCTCTGCTATCGGATCCATTCTCCAACGCGCGATCTCCTTCGGCGACCAGCTTCTCGAACGACTCGGAAGGGGCAGCCACCGGGCTTTCCTGCCCCGCCTTTTCCGCTGCCTTCTCGGTCTCGGCAGGCGGCGGCGGCGAGGGCAGCGCCTCCACGATCGGCCCCCGGGCGGGTGAGTTGGCCCTAGCTGTCGCACCGGCCCCGTGGACCGCGGCGGATCCAGCCCCTAGCTCCGGTCGCGCCTCGGGAGGATTGGCTGTGGGGCGGTGTCCAACCGACCAGGCCGAGAGACCGCCGGAAACCTTGCCCGCGCTCTGCACGCGGCCCTGCTGCCACTTTATGCCAGCGAAAGCCACCCCAGCCGCCACGACAAGACCGACGAAGATCTTGGACGCGCCATGGGTATGCTCGTGCGATCTGCCGCCCCCGGCTTTTCTGCCGACGGCCGGAAAGGAAGGAGAGCTGGCTCGAGCGTCGTCGTTAGGAACCGAGATTGCCATGGCTTCCGGCGACGAACGACGCTGCATCGGGGCAACTGGCGGGCGCCGGGCAGGCTCGACTTGCGCGGCCTGCCCCTGCGCCGCCACGGCGCCGGAGCGGGCACGATCAGCCTCGTCCACCACGTCGAAGAACGGCGTCAACTCCACGATCTGGCCGGCGTATCGCCAAGCCTTCCCATCGGGAGAAACCCTGTCTAGGCGGGTGACCCTACGTTCTATGATCCACTTCTGCAGTGAGGTCAGGCCACGGAAGCGATGAACACCTCCATCGGCGGTCTGCAGGAGCCAGTCGACTGGCTCCTGGGCCGAGGCTTCATCCGCAGTCTGGTTCGAGCCCGGCTGCGCCACCGCGAAAACAAGTCCGCAGACGCTGCACTGAACCTCGGTGCCGCCGCCGCGCACCCGGCTCTCGTCCAAGTCGTACTCGGCTTGGCAGCGTTCACATCGAATCTTCATGTCGGCAACGTTACCTTCGGCATACGATAGCAGAACTGAAGAAGTCTTGTTGGTGTGCTTCCTCACATGGCAATCGGCCTAAGCCAACCGCAAGCCGACCAGAAAAATCGCCAGCCCCACGATGAAGGTCACGCCGGCAATCATGGCGTGGGCGCGACGCAGACGTAGCTTCGCGTCCAGGCCCCTGCTGCAGAATCCGACTGCGCCACCGACCCACAGCACAAGGCCGGCCAGCGTCAGCAGCACCGGCGTCAAGGCTGGCCCCGGCCGGCGCGCCAGACGCTCCAGGTGCCACGCAGCCCTGGCTTCGAAGCTGACCTCGGGGGCAACCGAGCGGTCCTCGGCGGCAGCCAGCAACCGGGCCAGGCGGCGATCAATATCCGGCAGCCGGGATCCGCTGGGAATGTACAGCGACCGCGTGGCCAAGATGGCGGCCCGTTCGGCCTCCAGCGCGGCGCGCACGCTGAGTCCGTCGCCCGCTTGTGCGGCTGCCGTGGCCAGGGCTTCCAGACGATCCAGGGCGTCGCGAACATAGGGACTTGCGGGCAGATACAGGCGGGCCGCGTCCTGATAGTGTCGGATAGCCTCCACCCGATCGCCGCGCGATTCGGAGATCTCGCCGGCATGCAGAGCGCTGCGCGCGTCGTAGAGCAGCCGGGCGGCCACCACGACAAGGGCCAGCGCGACCCCGACCACGACGAGCAACCAGCGTCGCATGGTCATCAGACGAAGTCTCTCTTCCTGAAGATCAGCATGGCCAGGATCAGCACGATGAGCGAGTAGGCCACACCATAGGCGGAGGCCGTCAGCAGGTAGGACGCACCGACAAAGTCGCGATGGACCGAAACCTCCTCGGCACCCACGATGGCGCCCGAGGGGTAGAAGAGGTGCATGTTGGGCATGAGGGTGCAGCCGGTTTCCAGCACGGTCTTGGCCAGGGGACCCAGCTTGGCGGCCAGGGCGCGGATGTCAGGCACCGAGCGGCCCACCAGGAAGCAACCGAGGGCGAAGAAACCCGAGAGAAACGGGCTGGAAAAAGCCGAGAAGAACACCGCGATGGAGGTGACCAGCATGACGTTGATGAAGAGCAGCCACACCGCCTTGATCATGGGCGTGTCGAACTGTGCCCCTTGCCACCACAGGGTCACGCCCAGCACCAGACCCATGACGCCCATTTGCACGGCCAGGGTCAGCAGCATGCCCAGCCACTTGCCCAGCACGAACTCCCAGCGGTGCAGGGGCTTGGGCAGGATGGTGTACACGGTCTTTAGGTCTAGCTCTTTGTAGAGCAGGTTCACCCCCACGAAAATGGCGATGATCACGCCAAAGGCGTCGATGCCGAACAGCCCGATGTCGCGGGTCATGCGGATCTCTTCGTGCAAGGTGAGGTTGCCCATGGCCAGGGCCGACAGGATGATCAGCACCGCGAAGAAGAGCAGGCTGTAGAGGATCTTGTTCCGCACCGCTTCGCGGAAGGTGTTCCACGCGATGGCCTGGATGCGCCTCATGCGGCCCCCTGACTCTGGCTGGTGGCCTCGCGCACGAAGAGATCCTCCAGCGACTCCCGGCGCGGGGTGAGCGAATGCACGCGGGCCCCGGCGGCGAGCGTGGCGCGCAGGAATGCGTCCACGTCGGCGTTGGCCGGCAGGTCGATGACCAGGCCGTCGGGA